>NZ_JBWKYW010000110.1:0-515 GCF_059423965.1 Variovorax sp. GW458-11-26-14-LB1 | reverse complement strand
TCGACCCCGCTGCTGCAGGTGACCGACCTCGTGCGGCACTACGCATTGCCGCGCGAAAAGCTCTTCGGCCCGCCGCCTACCGTGAAGGCGCTCAACGGCGTGAGCTTCAGCGTGCAGGCCGGCAAGAGCGTGGGCATCGTCGGCGAATCGGGCTCGGGCAAATCGACCATCGCGCGCCTCGTGATGGCACTGGACACGCCCACCTCGGGCAGTGTCGCGCTCGAAGGCCGTAACCTGCACACGCTGTCGAAGACCGAGCTGCGCACCGCGCGGCGCGACTTCCAGATGGTGTTCCAGGACCCGTATGGCTCGCTCGACCCGCGCCAGACCGTCGCGCGCATCGTCGCCGAGCCGCTCGAAGCACTGGCCGAAACGCGCCGTGCCGAACAGCGCGAACGCGCCGCGGAAGCGCTTGCCGCCGTGGGCCTGCGCACCACCGACCTCGACAAGTACCCGCACGAGTTCTCGGGTGGCCAACGCCAGCGCATCGCGATCGCACGCGCGCTCATCACGCG
>NZ_JBWKYW010000109.1:0-560 GCF_059423965.1 Variovorax sp. GW458-11-26-14-LB1 | reverse complement strand
CCCATGCAGATCGGCAGGTCCGCATCTCCCGCGATGAAGCTCACGATGACTTCCTGCCCGATGCGCGGGATCTGGATGCCCCCGAGCTGGTTGCCCGCCCAGGGCGAGCTCACCCGCACCCAGCAGCTGCTGTGCTGGTTCTTCTGTCCCTGCCGGTCCCAGGGGAACTGCACCTTGATGCGCCCCAGCTCGTCCGTCCACAGGTTCTGGCCCTCGGGGCCCACCACCAGCGCCACCTGCGGGCCGACCATGGCGGGCTTGGGCTGGGTCGGCTCTGGGCGTAATGGTTCGGTCACCGGGTGGGCCGTGAAGTCCACCTGCACGCGCCATTGCTGCTTGCGTTCGGCAATGGCTTCGCGGTTCTGGCTGTCTTCGGCCACATCCTCGATGAGGAAACGGGTGTCCAGGATCAGGTATTCGGCATTGGCGGACGCCCTCGGGTGTTTCTTCAGCTGGAAGGTGCATCCGGGCACCATGCCCCGCAGGTTGCCGCTGGCCTGGGCCCGGGCGCCGTGGGTGCGCAGTGCCTGCATGCGCAGCAGGGAGAGCAAGTGGCCTTC
>NZ_JBWKYW010000108.1:0-605 GCF_059423965.1 Variovorax sp. GW458-11-26-14-LB1 | reverse complement strand
GGAGGGTGGGATGGCGCTCATTCGGAGGAAGAAGACAGAAGACAGGAAGAGGACAATGGCGCCGTGACGACGCCAACGACAAACAGTTTACCCATCGCCCTCGACCATCTGATTGCCCGCTCCGTCGAGCGCGCGGGCGGATGGATCGGCTTCGACCGCTTCATGGCCCTGGCCCTGTATGCGCCGGGGCTGGGCTATTACGCCAACACCTCGGCCAAGTTCGGCCACATGCCCTCGTCCGGCAGCGACTTCGTGACCGCGCCCGAGCTGACGCCGATGTTCGGGCACACGCTCGCTGTGCAGGTGCTGGAGGCGCTGGAGAAGACCGGCACCGACACGGTGTGGGAGTTCGGCGCGGGCTCGGGGGCGCTGGCGGTGCAGCTGCTGCATGCGCTGGGCGAGATGGGGCGCGGCGATGTGCGCTATCGCATCGTCGATCTGTCGGGCACCTTGCGTGAGCGGCAGCAGCAGGCGCTGGCGGGGTATGCGGGGCGGGTCGAATGGCTTGGGGAGCTGCCTGAGTCCATGCAGGGTGTGGTGGTCGGCAATGAAGTGCTCGATGCGATGCCGGTGCAGTTGCTGGCGCGGGTGAAGGGGGCCTGGTT
>NZ_JBWKYW010000107.1:0-719 GCF_059423965.1 Variovorax sp. GW458-11-26-14-LB1 | reverse complement strand
AACCGCGTGCCCGGCCGGCTCATGCACACCACCATCCTCGGCTGCGGCGTGTTCGGCTCGGTCTCGGGCTCGTCGGCCGCCACCTGCGCCACCATCGCCAAGGTGGCGCTGCCCGAGCTCAAGCGCCGCGGCTACAACGAGAAGCTGGCCATCGGCTCGCTGGCCACGGCCGGCACGCTGGGCATCCTGATCCCGCCCTCGATCACCATGGTGGTGTACGCGGTGGCGGCCGACGCTTCCATCATCCGCATCTTCCTGGCCGGCTTCCTGCCGGGCTTCTTGCTGATGCTGCTGTTCTCGGGCTACATCGGCTGGTGGAGCCTGCGCCACCCCGACCAGGTGCCGCCGGCCGATCCACCGACCACCTTCATGGAGAAGATCCGGCTGTCGGGCAACCTCATTCCCTGCGCGCTGCTGATCGTGTTCATCGTCTGGGTGCTGGTGGCCGGCTGGGCCACGGCCACCGAGTGCGCGGCCTTCGGGGTGCTCGGCTCGCTGGCCATCGCGGCCTACGGCAAGAGCCTGACCTGGCAGAACTTCAAGGACGGGCTCATGGGTGCCACGCGCACCAGCTGCATGATCATGTTCATCCTGGCCGGGGCCGCGTTCCTGACCAAGACCATGGCCTTCACCGGCATCCCGCGCGAGCTGGCCGAGTGGGTCGACAGCATGCATCTGTCGCCCTATGCATTGATCGGTGCGCTGGTGGTGGTGTACCT
>NZ_JBWKYW010000106.1:0-740 GCF_059423965.1 Variovorax sp. GW458-11-26-14-LB1 | reverse complement strand
GCGCAGCAGGAGCGCGTGATCCGCTTCGGCCACCTGAACAACGCCGACCATCCCGTGAGCTTCGGCGTCAAGCGCTTCGCCGAGCTGCTCTCGGCCAAGAGCGGCGGCAAGATGAAGGTCCAGGAGTTCCCCGCCTCCCAGCTGGGCAACGAGATGCAGCAGCAGTCGGCCCTGCAGGGCGGCGTGCAGCAGATGTCGGCACCGGCCACCACGTCCCTCGCAGGCATCGTCAAGGAGTTCGGCCTCGTCGACTTCCCCTTCTCGGTGAACAACTTCGCCCAGGCCGATGCACTGCTCGACGGGCCTCTGGGCCAGGCCCTGATCGCCAAGCTCCCCGAGAAGGGCCTTGTCGCCCTGGGCTACTGGGACCTGGGCTTTCGTAACGTCACCAACAGCAAGCGCCCCATCGCCAAGCCTGAAGACCTTGAAGGTCTGAAGATCCGAGTGATCCCCAATCCCGTGTTCCTCGAAACCTTCAAGGCCTTCAAGGCCAACCCCGTGCCGATGCCTTTCGCCGAGCTGTACGGTGCGCTCGAAGCCAAGGCGGTCGACGGGCAAGAGAACCCGTATGCGGTGATCCTGTCGAACAAGTTCTACGAAGTGCAGAAGTTCGTCAGCGCCACCAACCACGTGTACGCCGCCAACATCGTGCTGGTGAGCAAGAAGTTCTGGGACTCGCTCACGCCGGCCGAGCAGAAGATGATGAACGACGCGGCCAACGAGGCGCGCGGCTACCAGCG
>NZ_JBWKYW010000105.1:0-1456 GCF_059423965.1 Variovorax sp. GW458-11-26-14-LB1 | reverse complement strand
TCGCCTTTCTTTTGCCTACGTTTCTTTGGCGAAGCAAAGAAAAGTAGGTCGGCCGCCGGGCCGAGACCCGGCCCCGGAAAGCAAACCCAACAAGGCGTTCACCTCGCAGGAGCAGGTCAATGACCGACAACGCCCTTCCCCCGGAAGACGACCGCACCCGAGTCGTCTCCCGCCCCGTGCCATCCACCAGCGAAGCTGACACAGGCGCCACAGTCATCACCGGCGGTGGTTTCACCACGGCTTCGGGCGTCCCCGTCACCAGCCCAGCAACCGCAACCCACGACGCAGGCCTCCTCCCCGTAGGCAGCCGCCTCGCCGAATTCGAAGTCACCCGAGTCGTAGGCCAGGGCGGCTTCGGCGTCGTCTACGAAGCCTGGGATCACACCCTCGAACGCGTAGTAGCCATCAAGGAATACCTGCCCACCTCGCTATCCACAAGACAGCAAGACGGCACCGTAGTCCCCTTGTCAGAAAGACACAGAGAAACCTTCGACCTGGGCATGCGCAGCTTCATCAACGAAGCCCGCCTCCTCGCCCAGTTCGACCACCCCTCGCTCCTCAAGGTCTACCGCTTCTGGCAAGAAAAGGGCACCACCTACATGGTCATGCCCTTCTACAAGGGCGACACCTTGCGAGAGGCACTCGTAGCGATCCCCGCAGGCGTCGACGAAGCCTGGCTCACCCGCATCATGGACGGCGTCACGCAAGCCCTCGCCGTGATGCACAACGCCCACTGCTACCACCGCGACATCGCCCCCGACAACATCATCCTGCTCGAAGGCTCCGGCCGCCCCGTCGTGCTCGACTTCGGCGCCGCGCGCCGCGTGATCACCGACAAGACGCAGGCGATCACCGTCATCCTCAAGCCCGGCTACGCGCCCATCGAGCAGTACGCCGAGATGCCCGACATGTCGCAGGGCGCGTGGACCGACGTCTACGCGCTCGCCGCCGTGATGCACGTCGCCGTGTGCGGCCGCGCGCCGCCGCCCTCGGTGGCGCGGCTGCTGTCCGACAGCTACGTGCCGCTGGCCGGCAACGACATCCTGCGCCAGCGCTACAGCGACCGGCTGCTCGCGGCGATCGATGCGGGCCTGGGCGTGCGGCCCGAGGCGCGGCCGCAGTCGATGGCCGAGCTGCGCGCTGCGCTGGGCCTCGAAGTCGGCCACAGCATCGCGCCCACGCCGCGCACCGTGCCGCCCTCGGGTGCTCGAAGCAGTCAGTCGGGTGCCGACGCACCCACCGTGATCGGCACGGCCCACATGCCCAAGCCCGTCGCCGCCAAGGCACCTGTTGCGAACAACAACAAGGGCGGTGGCAGCAACAAGGCCGTCCTCGGCGCAGTCGCCGCCGCCGTGCTGGTCGCCGCAGCGGGCGGCGGATGGTGGTTCCTCGGCCGCTCGGGCAGCGAAGGCGATGCCGGCAAGACGGCGCAAACCGCCACGCCCGCACCCCCACC
>NZ_JBWKYW010000104.1:0-1691 GCF_059423965.1 Variovorax sp. GW458-11-26-14-LB1 | reverse complement strand
CAACGGGGGCGAGGGCGGCATCGTCGCGTCCGCGACCGTCGCCGGCCAGTGCGTCGCGCCGCGCCGGGGCACCAACCCCGCGACGGGCCGCGCGTACCCCGACACCGCCGGCACCGTCGACAACGAGAAGAGCTGGGTGCGCGGCTGGATCGACGAAACCTACCTTTGGTACAACGAGGTGCCCACCACGCTCAAGGCGTCCGACTACGCCACGCCGTTGACCTGGTTCAGCGTGCTCAAGACGCAGGCCACCACGCCCTCGGGCCAGCTCAAGGACCGCTTCCACTTCTACCTCGACACCGAGGCGTACCGCCTGGAGTCGGAGGGCGGCGTGTCGGTCGGCTACGGTATGGACACGGCGGCGGTGCGCAGCTCGCCGCCGCGCAACATCCGCCTCGCCTTCGTCGAGCCGGGTTCGCCGGCGGCGGCGGCCGGCCTGGCGCGCGGGGCCAAGCTGGTCGCGGTCGACGGCGTCGACGTGGTGGCCAGCACCGGGCAGGCCAACGTCGACATCATCAACCGCGCGATCTCGCCGCAGAACCTCGGCGAGAAGCACACCTTCACCTTCGAGGTGAGCGGCACGCGCGGCAGCCCGATCGAGCTCACGGCCCAGCGCATCACGAGCACGCCGGTGCTGTACACCCGCACCATCGGGCCGGCCGGCAACCGCGTGGGCTACCTGCTGTTCAACGACCACATCTCGACCGCCGAGGGGCAGCTCGTCACGGCCATGAACACGCTCAAGCAGGACGGCGGCGTCCAGGACCTCGTGATCGACATGCGCTACAACGGCGGCGGCCAGTTGCGCATCGCGAGCCAACTCGCCTACATGGTGGCCGGGCCGGGCCCGACGAACGGCAAGACCTTCGAGCTGTTGACCTTCAACGACAAGAACCCGTACCGCACCACGCTCGCGGACAACCTCACGCCCTTCTTCACGACCACCCGGGCCGGCCAACCCCTGCCCACGCTGGGCCTGTCGCGCGTCACGCTGCTGACGGGCCGCAGCACCTGCTCGGCCAGCGAGTCGGTCATCAACAGCCTGCGCGGCGTGGGCGTCACGGTCAACCTCGTGGGCGCCACCACCTGCGGCAAGCCCTACGGGTTCGTTCCGCAGGACAACTGCGGTACCACCTACTTCGCGGTCAACTTCAAGGGCGTAAACCAGGCTGGTTTCGGCGACTACGGCGACGGCTTTGCACCCAATGCCAGCTGCGCCGTGGCCGACGACTTCGACCACCTGCTGGGCGACGCCGCCGAAGGCCGGCTGGCCGCGGCGCTGCGGTTGCGCGACACCGGTTCGTGCGCGGCGGCATCCGCCAAGGCAGCGGACACCCCGGGCCTGGAGAAGGCCGCTGCGCCGGCGGAAGAAGACGAACCCTTCCTGCGCCCCCGCTCGCCGCTGCGCGAGAACCGGCTGATCGACCCCCTGCCCAACCCGGGTTGATGACGGCCTGACCCCGCGCGCGAGGCCGGCCCCGGCCTCGCGGAAAACCCCTAGCCGCACCCCATTGCCACGCCTGCCGCCTGCCACTTAGAGTTTGGCAAACGTTTGCGCAAAGGTTTGCGCAAACGTTTTCACTCCTGGCGCTCCTATGGAAACCGGGCTTGAAACCAAACACTTAGGAGAAGCAGATGCGCAAATGGACAGTGACGACCTTCTGGCTCGTCGTCGTGGCCGTGCTCACGGC
>NZ_JBWKYW010000103.1:0-1852 GCF_059423965.1 Variovorax sp. GW458-11-26-14-LB1 | reverse complement strand
GTGAGCTTTGCCATTCAACCCGGCAAGACCACCGCGCTGGTCGGCGAATCGGGCTCGGGCAAGTCGGTCACCAGCCTCACGCTGATGCGCCTCTTGCCCAAGACCGCCAACGCACAGGTCAGCGGATCGGCTTCCTTCGTTACCCGCGAAGGCAAGACGCTCGACCTGCTGCAGATCGGCGAACGCGAGATGCGCTCGCTGCGCGGCAACCAGCTGTCGATGATCTTCCAGGAGCCGATGACCAGCCTGAACCCGGTGTTCACCATCGGCGAGCAGATTGCCGAGAGCGTGCGCCTGCACAAGGGCCTGGACCGCAAGGCGGCCTTGGCCCATGCGCTGCGCATGCTGGAGCTGGTGGAGATTCCGGCCGCCGCCCAACGCATCCACGAGTACCCGCACCAGCTCTCGGGCGGCATGCGCCAGCGGGTGATGATTGCGCTGGCCATGGCCTGCGACCCGACGCTCCTGATTGCCGACGAGCCCACCACGGCGCTGGACGTGACCATCCAGGCGCAGATCCTGGAGCTGATGCGCCGGCTGCAGGCCGAGACGGGCATGAGCATCCTGTTCATCACGCACAACCTGGGCGTGGTGGCGCACCATGCCGACGACGTGGTCGTCATGTACTCGGGCCGTGTGGTCGAGCGCGCGCCGGTGCGCCCGCTCTTCGCGCAGCCCGAGCACCCGTACACGCAGGGCCTGCTGGCCTGCCTGCCGGGCAAGGCGCGCCAGCCCGGCCAGCCCAAGCCCAAGCGGCTGTTCGCGATCCGCGGGCAGGTGTCGAGTCCATTGGCGCCGCCGCCGGGCTGCGCCTTCGAGCCGCGCTGCGACCAGGCGCTGGCGAGCTGCAAGGACGCGATGCCGCCGCTGATCGACATCCGGCAAGACCGCCAGGCGCGCTGCGTGCGCGTGCAGCCCGATGCCCAACTCGCGAGGGTCGCATGACCGCTGTTTCTTCTTTCTCTCCCCTCATCGAAGTCCGCGGCCTTAAAAAATACTTCGGCAGCAGCGAGCGCCCCGTGCGCGCAGTCGACGACGTGTCTTTCGCGATCCATCCCGGCGAGACGCTGGGCCTGGTCGGCGAATCGGGCTCGGGCAAGAGCACCATCGGGCGCACCGTGCTGCGCCTGGTCGAGCGCACCGAGGGCCAGGTGCTGTACCGCGGCGACGACATCGGCGGCCTCTCCGGCGAGCGCATGCGCAAGCTGCGCAGCAAGCTGCAGATCATCTTCCAGGACCCGTACGCCAGCCTGAACCCGAAGATGCGCATCAGCGCCATCCTCGGTGAGGCGCTGTCCACGCACGGGCTGCACAAGGGCGCAGCGGCGCGCGACAAGCGCATTGCCGAGCTGCTGGAGACCGTGGGCCTGCGCCCCGAGCACGCGAGCCGCTTCCCGCACGAGTTCTCGGGCGGCCAGCGCCAGCGCATCGGCGTGGCCCGTGCGCTGGCCGTGGAGCCCGAGTTCATCGTGGCCGACGAGCCGCTGTCTGCCCTCGACGTGTCCATTCAATCGCAGGTCATCAACCTGCTGGCGGACCTGCGCGAGCGCCTGGGCCTGACCATGCTCTTCATCTCGCACGACCTGGACGTGGTCGAGTACCTGTGCGACCGCGTGGTGGTGCTGTACCTGGGCAAGGTGATGGAAGTGGCCACCACCGAGGAGCTGTTCGCGAACCCCTCGCACCCCTACACCCAGGCGCTGCTGGCGGCGAGCCCGAAGCCCGACCCCGAGATGGCCACCGAGCGCATCGCACTGAAGGGCGATATTCCCAGCCCGATCTCGCCGCCTTCAGGCTGCGTGTTCCGCACGCGCTGCCCGCATGCCATCGAGGCCTGTGCGCAGACGGTACC
>NZ_JBWKYW010000102.1:0-2996 GCF_059423965.1 Variovorax sp. GW458-11-26-14-LB1 | reverse complement strand
CGGTGTGGCGATGCTGCCACTGCCACCGGTCGGCGGCACGCCGACACCACCGCCCGCGGACACCGGGCGCGGCCGAGTGGTCAGCAGCTCGATGAAGTCGACCGCCACGGACGCGACCTACCCGATCCAGGTCTACCTGCCGGCCGGCTACGACGGCGCCACCGCGAGCTACCCCACGATCTACATCACCGACGGCGACGCGGTCTACAACCAGAGCGTGACGCGCTTCCAGAACTTCACCGACATCCTCGAGAAGGCCGGCAAGAAAGCCATCGTGGTCGGCATCGGCGGCACCTCGCGCCGCAACACCGACTACCTGATGCCGGGCGCCAAGGCGTATCACAACTTCCTCACCGGCCAGCTGGTGCCGCATGTCGAATCGAACTACCGGGCCAACCCGGCCAGGCGCATGCTCTCCGGCCTGTCGAACGGCGGCGTCTTCACGCTCATCGCCTTCTTCACCGAAGGCGCGGCGGGCACGTTCACCTTCCAGCATTTCTTCGCGTCCGATCCGCCCGCCGCCGGCGCGCGCGGCCAGCTCGATCCGCTCGAAAGCCAGATGTACGCCAACAGCAGCACGCGCGACATTCCCGTGACTTTGCTGCTGGGCTATGCCATCAGCAACGTCGGCGGCCCGGAGATCACCGCGCTGCGCGACCAGATCGCCGCGCGTAACTACAAGGGGCTGCAGCTGAGCCTGAAGGGCTACGAAGGCGGCCACACGCAGATGGACTTGCCGTCGTTCCAGGACATCGTCGCGCGGTTCATCGATTGAGGCGCGAGGTGTGGGCTCAGGGTTTTTCCTGATCCTGCACCTGTCGAATCGCAGCGGGCTCATCCGACGTCATCACAGAGGGTCGTCCTCTGTACTTCATCAGGAGAAAGCAACCATGGCCACCCACACCGTTCGCCTGCACCGCGTGCTGCGCACCACCCCCGACAAGCTCTACCGCGCCTTCGTGGAGCCCGGCGCCTTCGAGCGCTGGCTGCCGCCCTTCGGCTTCACCGGCAAGGTCCACACCATGGAGCCGGTGGTGGGCGGCGCGTGGCGCATGTCCTTCACCAACTTCGGCACCGGCCACGGCCATTCGTTCGGCGGCAAGTACCTGGAACTCGTGCCCGGTCAGCGCATTGCCTACGACGCGAGCTTCGACGATCCCCACCTGCCGGGCACCATGAAGACCACGGTGGTGCTGACCGCGGTCTCGTGCGGCACGGACATGTCCGTCGTGCAGGAAGGCATCCCCGACGTGATTCCCGTCGAGATGTGCTACCTGGGCTGGCAGGAGTCGCTGGTCGCGCTGGCGCAGCTGGTCGAGCCGAACATTCCCGGTTGAGGATCGGCTTCAGGCACGCCGCGCTTCGCAGCCGGCGAATCCCTTGAGCCCGGCCAGTTCATCGAGGATGGGGCATTCCGGGCGCTCGTCACCTTCGCAGCAATGCGCCAGGCGCTCCAGCAGGCGCTTCATGTGCGCGAGCTCTTCGATGCGCTGGGCCAGGTCGTCGGCGCGTTCGAGTGCGACGCGCTTCACGTCGAAGCTTGCACGACGACCGTCTTGCCACAGGGCGTGCAGCTCGACGACCTCCGGCGTGTCGAAACCCAGCGTGTGTGCGCGTCGCACGAAGCGCAATGTCGACACGGCGCGCTCGTCGTAGCGGCCAGCGTGCGCCGTGTCGTCGAGCAGTCCGAGCGATTCGCAGTCGCTCAGCAACTGCGCGGACACACCGGAGCGCGCAACGACATCGGCAAGGGACAAGCGCGCCGCAGCAGCAGCCGGCGCCGTGGGATGTTCCATGGGGTTCTCCTTCGAGCCAAAGCGCGAAGTCTCAACCTTCACACCATGAGAGAGTCAAACGCAGACGACGCATGACCTTGGCACACCAGGGGTCAGGCACTCGATGCGCTTGACCTTCACACGATGCCAAGCTTGACACTGCGAGTCACTCTTTTGAAAGGACTCACCCCATGCAAGCGTTTGAAATCCAGTCGATGACCTGCGGCAGTTGCGCCGGCCGCATCACCCGGGCCATCAAGGACCTGGACCCGCAGGCCAGGCTCGAAGTGGACGTGAAGCAAAGAACGGTGCGCATCGACACCACCGAAGACCGCCCCTCGCTGGTGGCGGCGTTGACGGAGGCCGGCTACCCGCCGAGTCCTTCCGCCAACTGAGCATGTGGCGCGAACCGGATTGCCCGGTTCGCCGCAAGGCCTTACTTGAAGATCCGCACGATCGCGTCGTCGAACGCGAGCACGTCCGTTCCGACGTGGGTGGAATTGAACTCCGTGTCGATCAGCTGCAGTCCCACGTAGCCCCGTTCGGACATGCGCTTGTACATCGCCTTCACCGGCACTTCGTTGCAGCCGCTGGCACAGTGCGCCAGGATCAGCGTCACGGGCAATGGCCGGCCCGCGAGCGCGTCGAACATCTTCTTCTCGAGCGCGTTGTTCTCGGCCTCCTGCTGCCAGAAGGCCGCTTCGATGGAAATGAAGTATGAGAACACGAGGTTGTCCGGCGCCTCCAGGAACAGCGCCGTGGCCGCGAGGTTGCCGCTGGTCGACAGGCCGGTGAGCATGCGTTTCTTCGGGTCCGCGCGGTACTTCGACTCGATGAACGGCACCAGGTCCTTCGTGAGGAAGGTGTGGTACGCGTTGGCGCCCGGAAAGTTGTAGTCCTCCTGCCGGCGCGCGGTGTTCCCGATGCCCACGAGGATGGCCTTGGTGCCGCGCTTGAGCAGCACGTTCTTGAGGTTCGTGAAGCGCGTGTCGGGCAGGCCGTTGGTCGCGTCGCCGTCGAAGGCGTAGATGACCGGCACCGCGTCGCTGCTGCTGTCGTAGGCCGCCGGAATGAACACCTCGATCGGGTAGCGCACGCCATTGACGCTCGACGTCACGGTGTCCGACACCACCCGGCCATTGGCCGAAGGCGCCGGCTGCACGGGCGCCGTGCCCGTCGGCGGCAGGATCAACGGCACACCGCCCCCGCCACCTCCTCCGC
>NZ_JBWKYW010000101.1:0-3700 GCF_059423965.1 Variovorax sp. GW458-11-26-14-LB1 | reverse complement strand
CCCCGATCGCCGTGCCCACCCCCGGCAGCACCGCGCTGCCAACGGCCGCCCCCGCGAGCGCGCCGCCGGTCATCGAGACCTCGGGCTCGGCCACGCTGCCGCCGATCTTCAGCGGCACGCCGACCACGCCGTCGACCAGGTCCACCGCCATCTCGCCCGACATCTGGCGGTTGAAGAGGCGCAGGTTGCCGCTGGCCGTGAGCACGCCCGAGCGCGCCTTGAGGTTCGTGTAGCGCATCACGATGCCGTCTTCGGTGCCCTGGGTGTCGAGCGTGCCGGTGAGCTCGTCCAGCGCCGTGGTGCCGCCGCGGCTGATGCCGGCGGTGGTCACGGCCTTGGCCAGGTCGAGCCGGGTCAGCGTGGCGGGCTGCACCGAGAAGGTCGTGCGCGTGTGCAGGCCGCGGATCAGCGCGCCCACCTCGCGGGCCTCGGCCACCAGCGAGGTGTGGCCCGAGACCTTGCCCGCCACCGCCGAGCGGCGCCCGAAGGCCTGCACCAGCGCCTCGATGTCGACCTGCCGCGGATCGAGCTCGGCCGACACGCGCAAGCCCCGCCCTTCAGGCAGCACCTCGAGCCGCGATTCACCGTTCCACGTGCCGCCGCCGGCGTCGATGCGGGTGCGCCAGCGGTCTTCCGTGCCCTCGCGGTCCAGCCGCAGGCGCACGGGCGATGCGGCGCCGGCGCGCTCCAGACGCAGCTCGCGCGGGCGCCAGTTGTCGTCGAACGTCACCTCGCCGTCGTAGGCCAGCGCGATGTCGCGGCGGTCGATCCAGACCACGTCGCGCCAGCGCACGCGCTCCACCGGCACGGGCGCCAGGGTCCAGGGCGCAGGCAGCGGCACGATGCGCTCGCTTTCCTGCGGCTCGGGGCCTTTGTCCCGGAAGGCACGCACCGAGGCGCGCGGCAACACCAGGCTCTCGAGCGCGATCTCGTCGATGGCCACCTCGCGGCGCAGCAGCAGCGGCCACAGGTGCAGCCGCACGCTCACGCGGCGCAGGGTGATGGGCTGGGGCTGGTCGGTCGCCAGCTCGGACAGCGCCAGCACGGGCACCGGCCACAGCGACCAGTGGGCGCCGCCCACCGTCAGCTCGACGCCGTAGCGCTGCGAGAAGCCGGCGGCGATGCGGGCCGCCACCTCCTCGTCGTCGGGCAGGCGCGCGGCCACCACGAGCGCCAGCGCGCCGATGCCCAGCAGCAGCACCGCCACCGAGCCCAGGAGCCACCGCCGCACCGAAGGGAAGGTCATCGACCCAAGGTAGCACGCAAAGGCGACTGCGGTTGTCAGCCGTCGTCGCTATAGTGCCCTCGGTGCCCTCGCACCCCCTGTATCGGAGACCCCTGCATGCGTATCTGGAAGAAAGAGATCTCGGTCGAATCGCTGACCGCCAACCACGTGGGCACGGCCGTGGCCACCCTGGGCATCGAATTCCTGGAGGTGGGCGATGACTTCATCCGCGCCCGCGTGCCGGTGGACGAGCGCACCCGCCAGCCCTACGGCATCCTGCACGGCGGCGTGTCGGTGGTGCTGGCCGAGACGCTGGGCTCCTGCGGCGCGCACTACTCGGCCCCCGAGGGCGACCGCGCCGTGGGCCTGGACATCAACGCCAACCACATCCGCTCGGCCACCAGCGGCTGGGTCACCGGCACGGCACGGCCGGTGCACCGCGGGCGCACCACGCAGGTCTGGCAGATCGACCTGACGAACGAGGCGGGCGAGCTGACCTGCGTCTCGCGCATCACCATGGCGGTGCTGCAGCCGCGCTGAGCGCGGGCGCGCCTTCCGGGCGCTTCTTCTTTTTCTTCTTCTCCCGCTGGTACGCCTCTTGCGGGTGGCACCCGTGTTCAGCACGGGGTGGATCGACCACAATCTCGCCCCAGGGAGCGCGTCGACCCCCCATACACACCAACCGAGGAGAAGAAAACACATGTTCAACTGGACTGAAAAGCCGGTGTCCACACTGGCCAACGGCGCGGTCATCGCGCCCGACGAGCGGCTGCCCTGGCTGCAGACCGGCGCGATGGGCATCCAGCACGTGATCGCCATGTTCGGCGCCACGGTGCTGGCGCCGATCCTGATGGGCTTCAACCCCAACATCGCGATCCTGATGAGCGGCATCGGCACACTCATCTTCTATCTCGTGACGGGCGGCAAGGTGCCCAGCTACCTGGGCTCGAGCTTCGCCTTCATCGGCGTGGTGATCGCGGCCAGCGGCTACGCGGGCAAGGGGGCCAACGCCAACATCGCGGTGGCGCTGGGCGGCATCGTGGCCTGCGGGGTGGTCTACATCCTGATCGGGGCCATCGTGCAGGCCGTGGGCACGGGCTGGATCGAGCGCTTCATGCCGCCCGTGGTCACGGGCGCCGTGGTGGCGGTGATCGGGCTGAACCTGGCGGGCATTCCCATCAAGAACATGGCGGCCAGCAACTTCGATTCGTGGATGCAGGCCGTGACCTTCCTGTGCGTGGGCCTGGTGGCGGTGTTCACGCGCGGCATGGTGCAGCGCCTGTTGATCCTCATCGGCCTGATCCTGGCCACGCTGGTGTATGCCGCGCTCACCAACGGCATGGGCCTGGGCAAGCCGGTCGACCTCAGCGGCATCGCCAACGCGGCCTGGTTCGGCCTGCCGACCTTCACGGCGCCGGTGTTCACGGCCAACGCGATGCTGCTGATCGCGCCCGTGGCGATCATCCTGGTGGCGGAAAACCTCGGCCACCTGAAGGCCGTGACGGCCATGACCGGGCGCAACCTCGACCCGTACATGGGCCGCGCCTTCATCGGCGACGGCATCGCCACGGTCATCAGCGGTTCCGCAGGCGGCACCGGCGTGACCACCTACGCCGAGAACATCGGCGTGATGGCGGCCACGCGCATCTACTCGACGGCGGTGTTCGTGGTGGCGGCCTTCATTGCGCTCATCCTGGGCTTCAGCCCCAAGTTCGGCGCGCTGATCCAGGCGATTCCGCTGCCGGTGATGGGCGGCGTGAGCATCGTGGTGTTCGGCCTGATCGCCATTGCCGGCGCCAAGATCTGGGTCGACAACAAGGTCGATTTCTCGCAGAACAAGAACCTGATCGTGGCCGCCATCACGCTGATCATCGGCACCGGCGACTTCACGCTGAAGTTCGGCGACTTCGCGCTCGGCGGCATCGGAACCGCCACTTTCGGGGCCATCATCCTCTACGCCCTGCTGGGCCGTTCGCGCAACGCCTGAGCGCAGACAAAGTGAAACCTCGTGCAATAACTGTTGTGCGGGGTCAGTGAACGCGGCGCCGGTCACCGGGCTTTGGCCGGCGCCCGTTAGACTCCAACGCTTTTCGCACCGACGTTCACACACGTTTTCCAATGGCCGATGTTTCCGCCGCTCGTACCAAGGCGGTTTTCGAATTCAAGAGCGCCACACTGCCGCTGATCGCAGTGATCCTCAAGACAGCCGACCTCGACGTGCTGGCCGAGGCGCTCGACGCCCAGTTGGCGGATTCGCCCGACTTCTTCGAGCAGGAGCCGGTGGTGATCGACCTCTCGCTGCTGCAGGAACAGGCGGCCGAGGGCGGCACCGACGCCCCCGAAATCGACTTTGCCGCCCTGCGCAGCCTGCTGGCGCGCCACCAGACCCAGCCGATCGCCGTGCGCGGCGGCAGCCCCGAGCAGCATGCCGCGGCACGTGAAGCCGGCCTGTCGGTGGCCGCCATGCCCGCGGCC
>NZ_JBWKYW010000100.1:0-4095 GCF_059423965.1 Variovorax sp. GW458-11-26-14-LB1 | reverse complement strand
GTGTCGTCGGTGGTCATCGGTCGGGGGTCGGGGCGGCAGCGCCCCGCCCTGCTGAATTTACCCACTTCCGCGCGGCGCCCGCCTGCCACAGCGTACCGCTGGCCCGGATTTCGCATGCCACAATGAATTTCGACCACAGGGGCAGGCATGAGCGGCAGCAACGGCGAATGGTGGCGGGGCGCGGTGATCTACCAGATCTACCCGCGCAGCTTCATGGACAGCAACGGCGACGGCGTCGGCGACCTGCCCGGCATCACGTCGAAGCTCGACCACGTCGCCCGCCTGGGCGTCGACGCGGTCTGGGTCTCGCCCTTCTTCCGCTCCCCCATGAAAGACTTCGGCTACGACGTGGCCGACTACCGCGCGGTCGATCCGCTGTTCGGCACGCTGGCCGACTTCGACGCCATGCGCGCACGCATGCACGCGCTGGGCCTGAAGCTCATCATCGACCAGGTGCTCTCGCACACCTCCGACCAGCACGCCTGGTTCGCCGAAAGCCGCAGCTCGCGCGACAACCCGAAGGCCGACTGGTACGTCTGGGCCGACCCCAGGCCCGACGGCACGCCGCCCACCAACTGGCTCTCGGTCTTCGGCGGCTCGGCCTGGCAGTGGGACTCGCGCCGGCGGCAGTACTACCTGCACAGCTTCCTGGCCGAGCAGCCCGATCTCAACTTCCATTGCGCCGAAGTCCAGGACGCCCTGCTCGGCGAGGTGCGCTTCTGGTGCGAGCGCGGCGTGGACGGCTTCCGCTTCGACGCCTGCAACCACCAGTTCCACGACGCGCTGCTGCGCGACAACCCGCCCGCCACGGTCGAATCGATGGGCGAGGTCAGCACCGTGCGCGCCGACAACCCCTACGCGATGCAGCAGCACCTGTACGACAAGAGCCAGCCCGAGAACCTCGTGTTCCTCGAACGCCTGCGCCGGCTGCTCGACGGCTACGGCGCGGTCGCACTGGGCGAGGTCGGCGACGAGAACGCGCCGCCTGTCATGGCGCAGTACACCGAACGCGGCAAGCGCCTGCACCTGGCCTACAGCTTCAGCCTACTCACGGCCGACCACAGCCCGAAGCACCTGCGCCACCAGGTCGAATCGCTCGACACCGCACTGGCGGTGACGGGCGGCTGGGGCTGCTGGGCGGTGTCGAACCACGACGTGCCGCGCGTCGCCACGCGCTGGAGCGACGGCAAGGCGCCCGACACGCGCCGCGACCGGCTCTGGCTCGCGCTGCTGCTCGCGCTGCGCGGCAGCGCCAGCCTCTACCAGGGCGAAGAGCTCGGCCTGCCCGAGGCCGACGTGCCCTTCGAATTGCTGCAAGACCCCTACGGCCGTGCCTTCTGGCCCGAGTTCAAGGGCCGCGACGGCTGCCGCACGCCGATGCCCTGGACTGCCGAGGCGCCCAACGCCGGCTTCAGCACCGGCACGCCCTGGTTGCCGGTGGACGGCGCGCACCTGCCGCTGGCCGTCGACCAGCAGGAGGCCGACCCCGACTCGATGCTCGCCTTCAGCCGCGCGCTGCTGCACTGGCGGCGCACCCAGCCGCTGCTGCGCACGGGCGCGCTGGCGTTCGTCGATGCACCCGCGCCGCTGCTGCACATCGTGCGAAGCGACGGGGACGCGGTGCTGCATGCGATCTTCAATACAGGAATCGAACCTGTCTCGGTTCCCTTGCCTGAGCCACTGGTGCCGCTGGCCGGACACCCGCTCGCGCCGACCGCGACCGTCACCGCCGATCCAAAGCCCCTGCTGACATTGGCGCCTTATGGCGTGTGCTTCGGCACGACGGCCGAAGCAGGAGGACGCTGAACCCCATGCCCCCTTCTTCTCCCTTCCTCCAAGCTGCCGACATCCAGGCGCTGATGCGCGCCGAGCATGGCGACCCGTTCGCCGTGCTCGGCCCCCACGAGACCGCCGACGGCCTCGAGGTGCGCGCGCTGATGCCCGGCGCGCGGCAGGTGGCCGTGGTGCATTCGCGCACCGGCTGGCCACTGTCGATCCTTGCGCGGCACGAGGGCTCCGACCTGTTCAGCGGCCTCGTGCCCGCGGCCGAGGCGCGCATGGGCTACTCGTTCCAGGTCGACTGGGAGACCGGGCACGCCTCGCGGCTCGAAGACCCCTACCGTTTTCCCTTCGTGCTCGGCGAGACCGACGTGTGGCTGCTGGCCGAGGGCACGCACCTGCGGCCGTGGGAGCGGCTGGGCGCGCACCTGCGCGAGATCGACGGCGTGAAGGGCGTGGCCTTTGCCGTGTGGGCGCCGAATGCGCGGCGCGTGTCGGTGGTCGGCGACTTCAACAACTGGGACGGCCGGCGCCACATGATGCGGCTGCGCCGCGAGTGCGGCGTGTGGGAGATCTTCGCGCCGCACGTGGCGACCGGTGACAGCTACGAGTTCGAGATCCTGTCGTCGCGCGGCGAGGTGCTGCGCAAGGCCGACCCCTTCGCGTTCTCGTCGCAGCTGCGCCCCGGCACCGCCTGTGTCGTGGCACCGCTGCCCGCGCCCGTGCCGATGCCCGCCGGGCGCGCCGAGGCCAACGCGCACCAGGCGCCGATCAGCATTTATGAAGTGCACCTGGGCTCATGGCGCCGCAAGCACCACGGCCAGGAATGGCTGGACTACCGCGAGCTGGCCGACACGCTCGTGCCCTATGTGCGCGACATGGGCTTCACGCACATCGAACTGCTGCCCATCACCGAGCACCCCTTCGACGGCTCGTGGGGCTACCAGCCCATCGGCCTGTATGCGCCGACCTCGCGCTTCGGCACGCCCGGCGACTTCCGCCATTTCGTCGAAGCCGCACACGCCGCGGGGCTGGGCGTGATCCTCGACTGGGTGCCCGCGCACTTTCCGACCGACGCGCACGGTTTGGGCAACTTCGACGGCACCGCGCTGTACGAGTACGCCGATCCGCGCGAGGGCTTCCACAACGACTGGCAGACACTGATCTTCAACTACGCCCGCACGGAGGTGCGCAACTACCTCGTGGGCAATGCGCTGTACTGGCTGGAGCGCTACGGCGTGGACGGCCTGCGCGTGGATGCGGTGGCGTCGATGCTGTACCGCGACTACAGCCGCAAGGCCGGCGAGTGGGTGCCGAATGCGCAGGGCGGGCGCGAGAACCTGGAGGCCATCGATTTCCTTCGCCGCATGAACCGCGTGGTGGGCGTGGAGCGTCCGGGGGCCGTGACCATCGCTGAAGAGTCGACGAGCTTTCCGGGCGTGACGCGGCCGCCGGAAGACGGCGGGCTGGGGTTTCACTACAAGTGGAACATGGGGTGGATGAACGACACGCTGGCGTATGCCGAGACCGATCCGGTCTATCGCAAGCACCATCACCAGCAGATCACCTTCGGGCTGATGTACGCGCACAGCGAGAACTTCGTGTTGCCGCTGTCACATGACGAAGTGGTGCACGGCAAGGGATCGATGATCGGGCGCATGCCTGGGGATGAATGGCAGAAGTTCGCGGGGCTGCGCAACCTGTATGGGTACCTCTGGGCTTATCCGGGGAAGAAGCTGCTGTTCATGGGGGGGGAGTTTGCGCAGTACGCGGAGTGGAATGCGGATCGCGGGTTGGACTGGCACTTGCTCGAGCATGCGGCGCATCAAGGGGTGCGGCGGTTGGTGCGCGATCTGAACAATGTGTATCGGCACTTTCCTGCTTTGCATGAGCTGGACCACGAGGGTTCTGGGTTCGAATGGCTCGTGCATGACGATGTGGCGCAGTCGGTGTTTGCGTTTGTTCGGCGGGCTCGGGATGGGACGTTTGTGGTGGTGGCTTGCAACTTCACGCCGTTGCCTCGGCATGCGTATCGGCTTGGCGTTCCTGTCGCGGGGACTTATCGCGAAATCATCAACACCGATGGTTCGGTGTATGGCGGCAGCGGCGTGGGGAACGGGATTGTCGAGAGCGCTCCCACCGCCTGGCATGGGAAAGCAGATTCGATTTCGGTCAGCGTGCCGCCGCTCGCTACCGTGATGTGGGTGTTGGCTTGATAGGCCTGGAATCGTCTTTTTCCCCGAGGCCGGGTCTCGCCCCGGCAGGCGACCTACTTTTCTTTGCTTCGCCAAAGAAACGTAGGCAAAAGAAAGGCGA
>NZ_JBWKYW010000099.1:0-6232 GCF_059423965.1 Variovorax sp. GW458-11-26-14-LB1 | reverse complement strand
GCCCCCGCACCGGCGGCCCCGCTGAACATCGCATTCGCCTATGTCGGTCCCGTGGGCGACGGCGGCTGGTCCTTCGCGCACGACAACGCCCGCAAGGCGCTCGAGAAGGAATTCGGCGACAAGATCAAGACCACCTTCGTCGAAAGCGTGCCCGAGTCAGCCGACGCCGAGCGCGTGTTCCGCGACTTCGTGGGCCAGGGCAACAAGCTGATCTTCGGCACCACCTTCGGCTACATGGAACCCATGCTCAAGGTCGCCAACGACAGCAAGGACGTGAAGTTCGAGCATGCCACCGGCTACAAGACCGCCGAGAACATGCGCACCTACGACAGCCGCACCTACGAAGGCGCGTACATGGCCGGCGTGATCGCCGGTTCGATGACCAAGAGCAACACGCTGGGCGTGGTCGGCTCGGTGCCGATTCCTGAAGTGCTGCGCAACATCAACAGCTTCACGCTGGGCGCGCAGTCGGTCAACCCGAAGATCACGACCAAGGTCGTGTGGGTGAACGAGTGGTTCAGCCCGCCCAAGGAAACCGAAGCCGCCACCGCCCTCATCAACGGCGGCGCCGACGTGCTGTTCCAGAACACCGACTCGCCGGCCGTGCTCAAGACCGCGCAAGAGAAGGGCAAGCGCGCCTTCGGCTGGGACTCCGACATGACCGCCTACGGCCCGAAGGCCCACCTGGGCTCGGCCATCATCAACTGGGCGCCGTACTACATCAAGACCACGCAAGATGCGCTGGACGGCAAGTGGGCCACCGGCCAGACTTGGTGGGGCGTGAAGGAAGGCGCGATCGACATCGTCTCGATCGCCGAAGACGTGCCGGCCGAAGCCAAGGCCAAGGTCGAGGAAATCAAGAAGGGCCTGAAGGACGGCAGCTTCTCGATCTGGAAGGGCCCGATCGTCGGCCAGGACGGCAAGGAGCTGATCGCCAAGGACGCGGTCGCCGACGACAAGTTCCTGTCGGGCGTGAACTTCTACGTCAAGGGTGTGGAAGGCAAGGTGCCGGGCGGCGACAAGAAGTAATCATTGATCGATCGCTTCGGCGATTGCCACGAGAAGGGTCGTCTGCGGACGGCCCTTTTTTCATTCAGGAAAAGGACTCGCACCATGAAGCTGCAGAGGGTCATGGCGGCAGGCGCGGCACTGCTGGCCGTGTCGTCGTCGTTCGCCGCACCGCCGGCGTTCTCGAAGGAAGAGCAGCGCCTGCGAAAGGCCGTGGACGACGCGGAAATGTGCTTTCACTTCGCCGGTGAATTCAACGGCGACGGGTCGGCGCACGACAAGGAAGTGGCGCGCCAGCAGCGCCAGCACTGCGGAAAAAAGAGCCAGGAGCTGGTGCTGCACGCCTACCGCAAGAACCCGCAGGACGCGCGCCTCTACCCGGCGGTGCTGCGGCTGGACGGGCTGATGCCGGGGCTCACGTTGCCAGCGGCCGAGAAGGCACGGCTGTGTGCCGTGGCCAAGACGGAACTGGCCTGCCCCTGAGTCGGCCTACTGCGCAGCCGCCTGCAGCTGCGCCGCCATCTTCTGATGGATCAGGTTCACCGCCTTCAATGGCCGCAGCATCACCTTGAACTCGGTGATCCGGCCTTCGGCGTTCCACTTCATCATGTCCACGCCGTTGATGGCGATGCCGTCCAGTTCGAGTTCGAACTCGAGCACGGCGTCGTTCGGGCCCTGGAGTTCGCGCACGTAGCGGAAGCTCTCGTTGAAGAAGACCTGGAAGGCCGCGGCGAGGTACTGCTTCGTGATCGCCTTGCCGACCTGCGGCCGGTGCACCACGGGCGAGAGGAAGACGGCGTCGTCGGCCAGCAGGGCATCGAGCCCCGCCACGTCGCGTGTCTTGACGAGCCGGTGCCAGGTGGAAAGGGTGTCGATCGCCATGGGTCTCCTCGCGCGGTGGATGGATGGGGAAGCTCAGTCTAGCGAAGCGCCCGCGGGCCCATCGTCGCGGGCGCGACGGAGCCCGGAAGGCGTTCTTACGCGCCCTGCCAGCGCTTGAGCACCAGCGTGGCGTTGGTGCCGCCGAAGCCGAAGCTGTTGCTCATCACGGTGTCGACGGTGGCGTTCTCGCGCGTGGCGGTGAGGATGGGCATGTCGGCCACTTCCGGGTCGAGCGCCTCGATGTTGGCCGAGCCGGCCATGAAGTTGCCTTCCATCATCAGCAGGCAGTAGATCGCCTCGTGCACGCCGGCGGCGCCCAGCGAGTGGCCCGACAGGCTCTTGGTGGAGCTGATGGCCGGCGCCTTGTCGCCGAAGACTTCGCGCACGCCCTTCATTTCCATGACGTCGCCGACGGGCGTCGAGGTGCCGTGGGTGTTCAGGTAGTCGATGGGCGTGTCGACGGTCGACAGCGCCATCTGCATGCAGCGCACGGCGCCTTCGCCGCTGGGCGCGACCATGTCGTAGCCGTCGGAGGTGGCGCCATAGCCGACGATCTCGGCGTAGATTTTTGCGCCGCGCGCCAGTGCGTGGTCGAGCGACTCGACCACGACCATGCCGCCGCCGCCGGCGATGACGAAGCCGTCGCGCTCGGCGTCGTAGGCACGCGAGGCCTTCTCGGGGCTGTCGTTGTACTTGGTGGACAGCGCGCCCATGGCGTCGAACAGGAACGACTGGGTCCAGTGTTCTTCCTCACCGCCGCCGGCGAACACGATGTCCTGTTTGCCCATCTGGATCTGCTCCATGGCGTTGCCGATGCAGTGCGCGCTGGTGGCGCAGGCCGAGGCGATGGAGTAGTTCAGGCCCTTGATCTTGAAGGGCGTGGCCAGGCAGGCCGACACGGTGCTGCTCATGGTCCGCGTCACGCGGTAGGGGCCGACGCGCTTGACGCCCTTTTCGCGCAGCAGGTCGAGCGCTTCCATCTGGTTCAGCGTGGAGGCGCCGCCCGAGCCGGCGATGAGGCCGGTGCGCGGGTTGGACACCTGCTCCTCGGTCAGGCCGGCATCGGCAATGGCGTCCTTCATGGCCAGGTAGGCGTAGGCCGCCGCGTGGCCGACGAAGCGGTAGAGCTTGCGGTCGATGAGGTCTTCGAGGGGAAGGTCGATGGAGCCGGCTACCTGGCTGCGCAGGCCCATTTCGGCGTAGGCCGGCTGGAACCGGATGCCGGGGCGGCTGGCACGCAGGTTGGCGGAGACGGTCTCCTTGTCGTTGCCCAGGCACGAAACGATGCCCAGACCGGTGATGACGACGCGTCGCATGGCGAAACCCTCAGAAGTTGTCGGTGGAAGTGAACACGCCGACCCGCAGGCCCTCGGCGGTGTAGATCTGGCGGCCGTCGACGCTCACCGAGCCGTCGGCGATGGCCAGGTTCAGCTTGCCCTTGAGCACGCGCTTGATCTGGATGTTGTAGGTGACGAGCTTGGCGGTCGGCAAGACCTGGCCCGTGAACTTCACTTCGCCCGAGCCCAGGGCCCGGCCACGGCCCGGCAGGCCCTGCCAGCCGAGGAAGAAGCCCACCAGCTGCCACATGGCGTCCAGGCCCAGGCAGCCCGGCATGACTGGGTCGCCTTCGAAGTGGCAGGCGAAAAACCACAGGTCGGGCGTGATGTCGAGTTCGGCCGTGAGTTCGCCCTTGCCGTAGGTGCCGCCCTCGGCGCTGATGTGGGTGATGCGGTCCACCATCAGCATGTTCGGGGCGGGCAACTGGGCGTTGCCGGGGCCGAACAGTTCGCCGCGGCTGCAGCGCAGCAGGTCTTCGCGGGTGAAGGCGTTTTGTAGGGTCATGCGAGTCGATCAAGGACGGCGCCAGGGGCACGAATGCACGCTGCGCGCGGATTGGAGGGAACACGCCCGATGCCGGGCCTGCCGGGGTCCAAGCCTAGCGCATCCGCCATGGCCCGATTTGACCCAGATCAGTTTGGGGGAAATGGGGCTGGCAGCGTATACGTTTTCGGGGATGCCGCGCAGGGTGTCTGCCCTTATGCTGTGCGCGATCACAACGTCGATTTCCCACGCCCCATGACCGATTCCAGCCGCCCCCTCTTCGACCCCAGCTTCGCGCAGCGCATCCCCGCCGAACGCCTGCCCGAGCTGCTGCGCGCCATGCCCAAGGCCGAGCTGCACATGCACATCGAAGGCTCGCTCGAGCCCGAGCTGATCTTCGCGCTCGCGCAGCGAAACGGTGTCTCGATTCCGTATGCCAGCGTGGAAGACCTGCGCAAGGCCTACGCCTTCACCAACCTGCAGACCTTTCTCGACATCTACTACGCCGGCGCCAGCGTGCTGCTGAAGGAGCAGGACTTCTACGACATGGCCTGGGCCTATCTGGAGCGCGCCGCCGCCGACCACGTGGTGCACACCGAGATGTTCTTCGACCCGCAGACGCACACGGCGCGCGGCGTGGCGATGGAGACGGTGGTCAACGGCCTGCACCGCGCCTGCGTCGATGCGCTGCCCAAGCTGGGCGTGAGCGCCTCGCTCATCCTGTGCTTCCTGCGTCACCTGAGCGAGGAAGAAGCCTTCGAGACGCTGGAGCAGGCGCTGCCGTACCGTGACAAGTTCATCGGCGTGGGGCTCGATTCGAGCGAGGTCGGCCACCCGCCCGAGAAGTTCGCGCGCGTGTTCGCACGCTGCCGCGAACTGGGCTTTCACCTCGTCGCGCACGCGGGCGAAGAGGGCCCGCCGGCCTACGTGTGGAGCGCGCTCGACGTGCTGAAGGTCGAGCGCGTCGACCACGGCGTGCAAAGCGCCAAAGACCCGGCGCTGATGAAGCGGCTGGCGCAGGACCGCATTCCGCTCACCGTGTGCCCGCTGTCGAACCTCAAGCTCTGCGTGTTCCCCGACCTGTCGCAGCACAACCTCGGCGCGCTGCTCGACGCGGGGCTGGTCGCCACCGTCAATTCGGACGACCCGGCCTACTTCGGCGGCTACATGAACCAGAACTTCACGCAGACCTTCGCCGCCACCGGCCTGGGCGTGCAGCAGGCCTGGCAGCTCGCGGCCAACAGCTTCGAGGGCAGCTTCATCGACGCGGCGGCCAAGCGCGCCTACGTCGACCGGCTCAACGCCGTCTTCGCGACCTTCTGAGCGAGCTCGGCCGTGCAGGCGCCGGGACCGGCGTCGCGGCGCGGCACAAGCAGCGGCATCGCCACCAGCGCACACGCACTGGCCGCCAGCCACACGACCGGCCAGCCCTGCAGCGCCAGCAGGTGCGGAATCGAGAAGGGCGTGACGAAGCACACGAAGAACACGCTGGTGTTCGCCATGCCCAGCGCGGTGCCGGCGCGCGCCGCGCCGGCCAGCGTGGCCAGCTCGGTGTACGCCACGCCGTGCCAGGCCGACACGCACACCCCGCTCACGGCCAGCAGCGCGATCAGCGCCAGCCGCAGCGGCACGGAGGGCGCCTCGGTGCCCGCCGCCATCACCAGCGCGGCCAGGCCCGCGAACAGCACCACACTGAGCGCGCTGCAGGCCCGCAGGTAGGCCGGGCGGTTGCGGCGGCGGTCGGTCCAGCGGCCGCTCCACACGCGCATCGCCATCGCGCCGACCTGCACGAAGACCATGGCGGCGGTGATCGTGCCCAGGCCCACATGGCCGAAGTCGTGCAGGAACACCGTGCCGAAGGACAGCACCGCGAACTGCGGCGCGCACAGGATGCCGATGCCGGCCACGATGCGCCACACGCGCACATCGCGCAGCGGGCCGGTCTTTGGCGCCGGCGCTTCCATGTTCGTGTGGCGGGGCGCCACGGGCGGCTCGTGCACCCAGGCCCAGCTCATCGCCGCGCTCAGCGCGCACAGCAGCGCCAGCAGGCCGTACAGCGCCGCAAAGCCGAAGTGCAGCGCCACGAAGGGCAGCACCAGTGCGCCGATGCCGCCGCCCATCGGCACGGCGGTCTGGCGGATGCTCATGGCCAGGCCGCGCTCGCCGGCATCGAACCAGGTCATCACCGCGCGCCCGCTGGCGCCGTTCACGCTGCCGCCGAGCAGGCCGACCAGCAGCAGCCCCGCGCCCAGCACGCCGAGGCCCGGCACATGGCCGGCGCCCGGCGCGGCCCACAGCGCCATCGCCACCAGCGCGATTGCCGTGCTGCCCAGCCCGGCCAGCAGCACGGGGCGGTCGCCCCAGCGGTCGGTCAGCAGGCCCCAGGGCAGCTCGCTCACGGCGATGCCCAGGCCCATGAGGCCGAGCACCAGGCCGAGCGCGGCGTTGTCGAGCTGGTAGCCGGTGCGCATGAGCACGGCGGTCATGGGAATGCCGCTGAAGGCGACCGAGAAGGCCGCGT
>NZ_JBWKYW010000098.1:0-6289 GCF_059423965.1 Variovorax sp. GW458-11-26-14-LB1 | reverse complement strand
GGGCGTTGGGGTGGGGGCGCTCGGCGCGCCGGCCATTGCACCAACGCGGTCGCGCGAAATCAGTGGTGCTTGTCGCTGCGGGCGATCGCGAGGAGGTGCTCGACTTCCTCAGGATACTTCTTGAGGTTGTTCTCGTGCCAGCGCTTGATGATCCACATGCAGCCCGCCACCACGAGGCCGAAGGCGCTGATCGCGCCGTAGGCCGACAGGCCCAGGCCCGTGCACACGCTGTAGAAGCCGCCCAGCAGAAGGATGCAGGCCTGCTCGTTGAAGTTCTGCACGGCGATGGAGCGGCCCGCGCCCATCAGGTTGTGGCCGCGGTGCTGCAGCAGCGCATTCATCGGCACCACCAGGAAGCCGCCCAGGCCGCCCAGGATGATCAGGAACGGCACCGCCAGCCAGACGTTGCCGATGAAGTTCATGCAGATCACCATCAGGCCCATCGCGATGCCCATGGGGATCACGCGCGTGGCCATGTCCAGCCGCATGTACATCGAGGCCACGATGGCGCCGACCGCGGTGCCGATGGTCACCACGCCGGTCAGCGCCGAGGCCTGGGTGGTGTTGTATTCGAGCGCCACGGCGGCCCAGGCCAGCACGATGTACTTGAGGTTGCCGCCCGCGCCCCAGAACAGCGTGGTGGTCGCCAGCGAGATCTGGCCCAGCCGGTCGCGCCACAGGCGGGCGTTGCAATGCCAGAAGTCGGGCAGCAGGCCGGCCAGGTTGCGCACCATGCTCTGCTCGGGGTTGGAGCGCAGCGGGCGCATCTCGACGCCGGTGTGCGGGATGCGGGTGTTGAACCAGGCCGCGAGCACGTAGACGAAGATCAGCACCGCAATGGCGGCTTCGGCCGGCGAGTCGATGCCGGTGTCGATGAACGGCAGGTCGATGAGCAGCAGCTGGCTGGACACCGCATGGCCCACCAGCATGCCGCCGAGCACGATGCCCAGCAGGATCGAGGCGATGGTCAGCCCTTCGATCCAGCCGTTGGCCTTGACCAGCTGCGACGACGGCAGCAGCTCGGTGAGGATGCCGTACTTGGCCGGCGAGTAGGCCGCGGCGCCCAGGCCCACGATGGAATACGACAGCAGCGGGTGCGAGCCGAACAGCATCATCAGGCAGCCCACGACCTTGATCGCGTTGCTGATGAACATCACCTTGCCCTTGGGCAGCGCGTCGGCAAAGGCGCCCACCAGCGGGGCCAGCACCACATAGAAGACCGCGAAGATCGGCACCAGGGCGGCCCGCTGCCATTCGGGGGCGCCCGAACTTCGCATGAGATCGACGGCAACGACGAAAAGCGCTTGGTCGGCCAGCGACGAAAAGAACTGGGCCGACATGATCGTGTAAAAACCGCGCTTCATCGATGGGCTGGCTGGCCAGAGGGTCTGCTGGCGGTAGTGAAAAAGTGTCGCGTCAGGCGCGAATGGGCGGTTATAGCATGGGGGTACGACGCGAATTCAGGCATCCCCACGGGATTCGACCCCATTCCCGAAGATGCTAAAACGTGGTCTGAAACCACCCCAACACCCGCCATGCCGCGCCCCATTCTCGCCACCGTCCACACCGCCGCCCTGCGCCACAACCTCGACCGCGCCCGCCGCTCGGCCGTCGACGCCCGTGTCTGGGCCGTGGTCAAGGCCAACGCCTACGGGCACGGCATCGAGCGTGTCTTCGAGGGCCTGCGCGGCGCCGACGGCTTCGCGCTGCTCGACCTGGCCGAGGCCGAGCGCGTGCGCGCGCTGGGCTGGCGCGGCCCGGTGCTGCTGCTCGAAGGCGTGTTCGACGCGCGCGACCTGGAGCTGTGCTCGCGCCTGGACCTGTGGCATTCGGTGCACTGCGACGAGCAGATCGACATGCTCGCGGCCCACAAGACCCTCAAGCCGCAGCGCGTGTTCCTGAAGATGAACTCCGGCATGAACCGCCTGGGCTTCTCGCCCGAGCGCTTCGGCTCGGCCTGGACGCGCCTGAACGCGCTCCCGCAGGTCGACGAGATCTCGCTCATGACGCACTTCAGCGACGCCGACGGCCCGCGCGGCATCGAGCATCAGCTCGAGGTGTTCGAGCGTGCCACGCGTGACCTGCCCGGCGAGCGCTCCATCGCCAACAGCGCTGCCACGCTGCGCCATGCGCCGCGCACGCGCGGCGACTGGGTGCGCCCCGGCATCGTGCTGTACGGCAGCGCCCCCGACTTCCCCGAACACGACGCGGCGCACTGGCAGCTGCAGCCGACCATGACGCTGTCGACCCGGCTCATCTCGGTGCAGACGCTGAAGGCCGGCGACACCATCGGCTACGGCTCGCGCTTCGCGGCCGAGGGCCCGCTCACCATCGGCATCGCGGCGGTCGGCTATGCCGACGGCTACCCGCGCCACTGCGACACCGGCACCCCGGTGCTGGTGAACGGCGTGCGCACCCGCATGGTGGGCCGCGTGAGCATGGACATGATCACCGTCGACCTCACGCCCGTGCCCGACGCGCAGTTCGGCGCCGAGGTCACGCTGTGGGGCCGCTCGGCCCTGACCGGCGCGGTGCTGCCCATCGACGAGGTGGCCCAGGCCGCCGGCACCGTCGGCTACGAACTCATGTGCGCGGTCGCGCCGCGGGTGCCCTTCGCACCCGCCGACGAATGACGTGAAGGTTCTTTCCAACTGGCGCTCCGTGCGCCTGTGGGAAACGCAGGTCGAACGCGACCTGCACCGCGATCACAGCCTGCGCACGCACGGCCTGCTGATCGGCACTTTCACGCTGCTGCTGATGTGGGGCGCCTCGGCGCTGCAGATGCACCTGCTGCATGTCGAGTCGCTGGCCTTGCGCTACCTCGTCACGCTCGGCGTGGGCTATGTCGGGTACCTGTGCGTGCTGCGCTGGTGGGCGCAGCGGCTGGTGGAGCGGCGCACCGAGATCGAGGCGCCCGAAGACCTGGGCGGCACCACGGAAGGCGCTGACGATCCGGGGTGCGCGCCCGACGCCGCCGACGGTGGCAGCGCACTCTCCGACGTGGCCAGCGGCGCGCTCGACGCCGCGGGCGGCGCCGACGAAGGCGCGATCATCGTCGTGCCGGTGCTCGCCATCTTCCTGCTGTGCGTGGCCGTCGTGCTCGGCGCGGGCTCGCTGGTGCTGCTGTACTTCAGCTGGGACGCGCTGCTGGCCGTGGCGATCGAGGTCGCCTTCTCCTACGTGTCGGCCCGCGCCGCGGTGCGCGTGGCGCGAGAAGGCTGGCTCATGGCGGCGGTGCGGCTCACCTGGAAGCCGCTGCTGGGGGCGGTGGTTTGCGCGGTGGCGCTGGGCGCGCTCATCGATCACTTCATGCCGCAGGTCCACTCGCTGCCCGAGGCCGTGCGCGTGCTCACGGGGAAGGCACCGCGCTGAGCAGGTGCTCGACCAGCACCCGGCACTTGGGCGGCAGGTAGCGGCTGGGCGGGTACATCAGCCACGCGTGCCCCTGGTAGGCGCCCTGCAGCGCCCAGTCGGGCAGCACGCGCACCACGCGGCCCTCGTCCAACGCCTCGCGCGCCGTGAAGGCCGGCACGCAGGCCACGCCCAGGTCCGCGAGCGCGCCGTCGAGCCGCATCTCGCTGTGGTTGCAGACATAGCGGCCGTCCACCACCACCTCGACCTCGTCTTCACCGTCTTTTCGAAAGCGCCAGTGGTTGTCGCGCTCGTGCTCGCCCAGCGACAGGCAGCTGTGTGCGCGCAGGTCGTGCGGGTGCGCGATGGCGCCGTGGCGCGCCAGGTAGGCCGGCGTGGCGCACAGGATGTGCTCGACCGCCATCAGCTGTCGCGCCACCAGCCCCTCGGGCGGCGCCGTGGTCAGGCGCACCACGAGGTCGACGCCTTCGCGGATCGGGTCGATGTCGCGGTCGGCCACGATCAGCTGCACGTCCACCGCCGGGTATTGGCGCAGAAAGTCGAGCAAGTGCGGGTGCAGCACGCGCCGCGCAAAGGCCTTCGGCGCGCTCAGGCGCACCCGGCCGGCCGGCGTGCGCGCGAACTGCGCGCCGATGTCCATCGCGCCCTGCGCCGCCGCCACCAGCTCGCGGCAGCGTGCAAAAGCCTCGGCACCGGGCTCCGTCAGCCGCAACTGGCGCGTGGTGCGCTGCAGCAGCTGCACGCCGATCTCCTGTTCGAGCCGCTTCACCTGCCGGCTCGCGGCCGAGGGCGTGATGCCCAGCAGGTCGGCGGCGGCCGAGAAGCTGCCCAGTTCGGCGACCCGCACGAAGGTCACCATCTCGGGCAGCACCTTGAGAAATGAATTCGTTCCGACCACGCAAGAGTCCTGTTCCGGCCGACGGCTGTGCGGCCCTGGTGCCGCCCGGAACAATGCGCCTTCTCTTCTTCTTTCAGGCGCCCCGGGCCGCGGGCAGACAGTATGGATTCAAAGGCGTTGCAAGGTGCGGTCCCGACGGGGCGCGGGTGGTGGCCGGCCGGCTTCGGCCCGGCCGAGCTCATGCTGCTGCTCGTGGCGGCGGTCTGGGGCGGCAGCTACGCCGTGGCCAAGCAGGCGACGCAGCAACTGCCGGTGCTCGAGTTCGTCGCGCTGCGCTTCGGCCTCACCTTTCTCGTGCTGCTGCCCGCGCTGCGGCCGCTGTGGCGTGACCCGCAATGGCGCCAGGGGCTCGCCGTGGGCGGCCTGCTGGGCGCCAACCTGCTCGCCATCTTCCTGTGCGAGACCTTCGGCGTCTCGCTGACCCTGGCGAGCAACGCCGCCTTCCTCATCAGCCTGTGCGTGGCGATCACGCCCTTCGTCGAGTGGTGGCTGCTGGGCCGGCGGCCGGCGCGGCGCGTGTTCTGGGCGGCCGGGCTCTCGGCCGTGGGCGCGGCCCTGCTGTCGGCGCCCTCGCTTGCCGACCTGTCGATGGGATGGGGCGATGCCCTCATGCTCGCCGCTGCCTTCCTGCGCGCCGTCATGGTGTGCCTCACGCGCCGGCTGGCGGGCCGCCACAACCTGCCGGCGCTCACGCTGACGGCCGTGCAGTCCGGCGTGATGGCGCTGGGCGCGGCGGCACTCTCGCTGGTGGCCATGTCGGGCGGCGGCGCCTGGCACCTGCCGCCCGCCACGGCCGGCTTCTGGTGGGGCATGGCGTATCTCGTGCTGCTGTGCACCGTGTTCGCCTTTTTCGCGCAGAACCACGCGGCCTCGCGCAGCAGCCCGAGCCGGGTGTCGCTGCTCATGGGCAGCGAGCCGGTGTTCGGCGCGGCCATCGCGGCGCTCGGGCTGGGCGAGCGCATCGGCGCCTGGGGCTGGGCCGGCGGCCTGCTGATCGTGGGCGCCGCCCTGTGGGTCAGCCTGGCGCCTGAGGAGGGCGAACAGAAGCGGCGCCCCTGACGGCGGAAGGGGCCCCGCTGTGCGAGGCCTCCGGCTCGTGGCATCCTCGGGGGCTGCGGCGTTTCGCCGCCCCCCACAACACCAAGGAATGCAGACATGGGCGCGCAATGGAAAGCCAAGCACAAGGACGTGGCCGCGAATGCCAAGGGCCGGTTGTTCGGCAAGCTGGCCAAGGAAATCATGATGGCCGCGCGCAACGGCCCCGACCCGGCCTCGAACGCGCGGCTGCGGCTGGTCGTCGAGCAGGCCCGCAAGGTCTCGATGCCGAAGGACACGCTCGACCGCGCCATCAAGAAGGGCGCCGGCCTCACGGGCGAGGCGGTGCACTTCGACCACGTCATGTACGAGGGCTTCGCCCCGCACCGCGTGGCCGTGATGGTCGAGTGCCTGACCGACAACGTGAACCGCACCGCGCCTGAAATGCGCGTGCTGTTCCGCAAGGGCCAGCTCGGCACCTCCGGCTCGGTCTCCTGGGACTTCGACCACCTCGGCATGATCGAGGCCGAGCCCGCCAGCAAGGACGCCGACGCCGAAGTGGCCGCCATCGAAGCCGGCGCGCAAGACTTCGAGCCGGGCGCCGAAGACGGCACCACCCTGTTCCTGACCGAGCCCGCCGACCTCGACCTCGTGAGCCGCGCGCTCCCGGCCCAGGGCTTCACCGTGCTGTCGGCCAAGCTGGGCTACCGGCCGAAGAACCCGGTCGATCCGGCGAGCCTGAGTGCTGCCGACCTGGAAGAGGTCGAGGCGTTTCTGGCGGCCATCGATGCGAACGATGACGTGCAGAACGTGTACGTCGGGTTGGCGGGTTGAGCGCCTGACATTCAGGGCGACGCTCCCGCCGACGCGGTGCCTTGCTCCGCGAATGTCCCCCGGGGCTTCGCCCCTCCTCCTTGATTTCGCTGCGCAAGGCACCGCATCGGCGTGAGCGTTGGCAGTGCGGCTGTTGATCGGCCGCACAAC
>NZ_JBWKYW010000097.1:0-6360 GCF_059423965.1 Variovorax sp. GW458-11-26-14-LB1 | reverse complement strand
TGGCATGACGCGCGTGCTTCACTGGGTCGCGCTGCAAGCCAGACAGTCGCTTGCGCGCCGTATGCAAGGCGCGCTCGACATCCGCGAAGACGCCTCCGTGCCCTGGAATCACTTGCCGCGGCGCTAATTGACCAACGCCTAAAACAAAAAAGCCCGACGAGATGAACTCATCGGGCTTTCTATTGGGCTTTCAAGGCCCGCACTTCGCAGGCTGCGAGAGCCTGCGAGAAGAAATGACTCAGGCCGCCAGCCGCTGCTCAATCGCAGCCTTCGTCTCCGGCAATTCCTTCGGCAGATGGTGTGCCAGCTGCTGGAACAGCTCCGTGTGCAGCTTCAGCTCAGCCTGCCAAGCCGCCTTGTCGATGCTCGTGACGGTAGCGAACTGCTCGGCGCTGAAATCCAGCCCAGTCCAGTTCAGGTCTTCGTAACGCGGGCTCACGCCGGTGATGTGCTCGACACCTTCCGTCGCCTTGCCTTCCACGCGGTCGATCATCCACTTCAGTACGCGCATGTTTTCGCCGTAGCCTGGCCAGACGAACTTGCCGTCCGCGCCCTTGCGGAACCAGTTGGTCGTGTAGATCTTCGGCAGCTGGGCGCCCGAGGCTTGCAGCTTCTTGCCCAGATCGAGCCAGTGCTGGAAGTAGTCGCTCATGTTGTAGCCCATGAACGGCAGCATGGCGAACGGGTCGCGGCGCACCACGCCCTGCTGGCCGGCGGCCGCAGCGGTGGTTTCCGAGCCCATCGTGGCGGCCATGTAGACGCCCTCGACCCAGTTGCGGGCTTCGGTCACCAGCGGCACGGTCGTCGAACGGCGGCCGCCGAAGATGAAGGCGTCGATCTTCACGCCCTTCGGGTCGTCCCAGGCTTCGTCGAGCGCGGGGTTGTTGGTGGCGGCGACGGTGAAACGCGCGTTCGGGTGGGCGGCCTTGGCGCCGGTTTCCTTGGCGATCTGCGGCGTCCACTCCTTGCCTTGCCAGTCGATGCAATGCGCGGGCGCGTCGCCCATGCCTTCCCACCAGACGTCACCGTCGTCGGTCAGTGCCACGTTCGTGAAGATCACGTCGCGGTGCAGGCTGGCCATGCAGTTCGGGTTGGTCAGGTCGTTGGTGCCCGGGGCCACGCCGAAGTAGCCGGCTTCCGGGTTGATGGCGCGCAGCGTGCCGTCGGCCTGAGGCTTGATCCAGGCGATGTCGTCGCCGATGGTCGTGACCTTCCAGCCGTCGAAGCCCGCCGGCGGGATCAGCATGGCGAAGTTGGTCTTGCCGCAGGCGCTCGGGAAGGCGGCGGCCACGTGGTGCTTCTTGCCCTCGGGGCTGGTCACGCCGAGGATCAGCATGTGCTCGGCCAGCCAGCCTTCGTCGCGGCCCATGTTCGAGGCAATGCGCAGCGCGAAGCACTTCTTGCCCAGCAGCGCGTTGCCGCCGTAGCCCGAGCCGTAGCTCCAGATCTCGCGCGTCTCGGGGTAGTGAACGATGTACTTGGTGGTGTTGCAGGGCCAGGTCACGTCCTTCTGGCCGGCCTCGAGCGGTGCGCCCACGGTGTGGACGCACGGCACGAACTCGCCATCGGTGCCCAGCACTTCGTACACGGCCTTGCCCATGCGGGTCATGATGCGCATGTTGACGGCCACGTAGGGGCTGTCGGACAGCTCGATGCCGATGTGCGCAATGGGCGAGCCCAGCGGGCCCATGCTGAAGGGCACCACGTACATGGTGCGGCCTTTCATGCAGCCGTCGAACAGGGGTTGCAGCGTCGCGCGCATCTCGGCCGGGGCCATCCAGTTGTTGGTGGGGCCGGCGTTTTCCTTCTGTGCGGAGCAGATGAAGGTGCGGTCTTCGACGCGTGCCACGTCGCTCGGATCGGACATCGCGAGGAACGAGCCCGGGCGCTTGGCGGGGTTCAGTTTCTTGAAGGTACCGGCGTCGACCAGTTGCTGGCAGAGGCGGTCGTATTCTTCCTTGCTGCCGTCGCACCAGTGGATGGCGTCGGGTTTGCACAGCGCGGCCATCTCGGCCACCCAGGCGATCAGCTTGGCGTTCTTGACGTATGAGGGCGCCTGAATGGGAAGGCCCTTCATCGTGGGTGCGTTCATCGGAAATCTCCTAAGTTGAAAAATCGTCTTTCCGAACGGGGCGCCGCGCCGGGGCAGGCACGGAGGTCCGTTTGAGAAAACGTTTCGCTTCGGGAGATTGCGTCAACGCGGGCCGCACAGCCCGCGGACAAAAGCGCGAAAGCCTGTCAGCTCAGGCGAGAAAAACGGCGATCGACGCCAGCAGCAGCATCAGCACGCCGCCAGCCAGCGGGAGCACGAGCGGCATCAGGTGAACGACCGATTCGACGGCGTCATGTTCGGCGGCGGCAGCGTGGCCGTGCTCGGCGGGGGTGGGATGGGACATCGGGAAATACCTCGAATACGCAAATGACAACGCATCAAATGCAGTCAACCGCAAATGACAAAACTCCCGCCATTTTACCGGCGAGGCGCCGTCAGCGGGTCTAGGGGGTTGCGAGGAGCCCTCAGTGCTGCTCCACGGCTTCGAAACCGGCGTCTTTCAGGGCGCTCAAGACGCTCGCCAGGTGGGCCCGGCCGCGCGTTTGAAGCACCAGCTCGACGTCGACATTCTGCGCCGCCAGCATGGTGAAGGCGCGCTGGTGGTGCACCTCGTCGACGTTAGCGCCCGCTTCGGCCACAGTGGCCGTGATCTGGGCCAGCGAACCCGGCACATCGCGCGCGCTGACGCGCACCCGGGCGAGCCGACCGGCGCGCACCATGCCGCGTTCGATGATGGCCGCGAGCAGCAGCGGATCGATGTTGCCGCCCGACAGCACCAGGCCCACGCGCTTGCCGCGAAAGCGTTCCGGGTGCCGGATCAGCGCCGCCAGGCCTGCCGCGCCGGCGCCTTCGACCAGGGTCTTTTCGATCTCCAGCAGCATCAGCACGCCCTGCTCGATGTCGCCTTCGTCCACCAGCAGCAGGTCGTCGACCTTGGCGGCGATGATCTCCCGCGTAAGCACGCCGGGCGTGCCGACCGCGATGCCTTCGGCGATCGTGCTCGTGCCCTGCGCGTGGTGCGTGCCCTTGACGGCATTCACCATCGCCGGAAAGCGCTGCGTCTGCACGCCGACGATCTCGATGCCGGGCTTGATCTCGCGCGCCGCGACGGCCATGCCGGCGATGAGCCCGCCGCCGCCGACCGCCACCACCAGCGTGTCGAGGTCGGGCACCGCGTCGAGCATCTCGAGCGCGATCGTGCCCTGGCCGGCAATGATGGCTTCGTCGTCGTAGGGGTGCACGAAGGTCAGGCCTTCACGCTCGGCCAGTGCCAGCGCATGGGCGCGCGCCGCGTCGAGCGTGTCGCCGTGCAGCACCACCTCGGCGCCGAAGCCGCGAGTGCGCTCGATCTTCACGCCGGGCGTGAAGCGCGGCATCACGATGAGTGCGCGCAGGCCCAGCCGCTGCGCGTGATAAGCCACACCCTGCGCATGGTTGCCGGCCGACATGGCGATCACGCCGCGCGTGCCGCCTTCGGACAAATCGACCAGCTTGTTGCACGCCCCGCGTTCCTTGAAGGACGACGTGAACTGCAGGTTCTCGAACTTGAGGAACACCTGCGCGCCCACGATTTCAGAGAGCGTGCGCGACTCCACGCAGGGCGTGTTGAGCACCTGGCCCTGCAGGCGCGCCGCAGCGCGACGGATAGCTTCGATTCCGACCATGGCGCGCATTGTGGCTGGAATCCAGCGGATCAGGGTTTTTACTCTTTCGGCATCTTCCCGAAGCCAAAAGTCTGCGTTATGGTCGCTCCAAGTATTTCCTCGCAGGAGGTTGCCTGATGGTCAAGCGTGCGGGTGTCGATGTGGTGGCTGCTGCGGTGCGCGGGCAGGCCTTGCCTTCGCCCGGCCTCAAGGAAGCACCGGTGCTCGAGCTCATGTGCTCGCACTTCGTGCTCACGCTCGCCGCCAAGCAGGGGCCGCGCTTCAATGTGCGGCGCGATATCAACGGATTGCTCTCGCTCACCGGGCGCCACCTCGTGTGGCCCGCCGCGGTGCTGCAGCGATTGCGCGAGTTCCTGGGCCGCCGCTGTGCGGGCAATGAAGCGTGGAAGGGCGTCGAAGACTTCGACGGCCGCACGCTGCTCGAACGCCACGGCGTGTGGCGCGGCCCGTATGAAGAAGGCACGCTGTTCTTCTACCTCGACGAGTACGCGAAGGACCAGCCCAAAGACCTGCTCTCGGTGCTGGCCGTCACGCGCGACTGGCTCACGCACGCGCTGCGCAAGCAGTCGACGCTGGTCGAGAAGAACATCGACGCGCTCGCCGGCCTCTTGCAGCTCAACAAGGCCGAGCGCGCGCTGCTCCTGTACGGCACGCTCGCGCGCTACCAGCGCGACCTGCGTTCGCTGCTGGTCGAGTTCAAGGTCAACAACGCGCCCGAGGCCTATGCCGCCATCGCCGACATCGCGGGCGTCAACGCGAGCGAGGTGGGCGAGGCATTGCGCGCGGGCTCGCGGCTGGAGCGCATCGGCCTCGTCGAGAACCTCATCTCCGAGCACAACATCACCGACCTCGCTGACCTCATGAAGGTCAGCGAGAAGCTGCCGCCCGTGCTGATGCGCGAGTACCGCGACCACAACGAGCTGATGGCCGTGTTCACGCGGCCCTCGGCCAAGAGCGCGCTCACGCCGCACGACTTCTCCTTCGTGCAGGAAGACGCGCAGATGCTCGTCACGCTGCTGCGCGCTGCGGTTGCGCGCAAGGAGCCCGGCGTCAACGTGCTGCTCTACGGCCCGCCCGGCACCGGCAAGACCGAGCTGGCCAAGGTGGTCGCGCAGGCCGCGGGCCTGGAGCTCTTCGAGGTCGAGTACGCCGACCGCGACGGCAACTCGCTCAGCGGCCGCGACCGCTACCGCTCGCTGCAGATCGCGCAGGTGTTCCTCAAGGGCAGCGCGCAGGCCGCGCTGCTGTTCGACGAGGTCGAAGATGTGTTCCCGCCCATCAGCACCGAGGCCGCGCAGTTCATGGCGCGCGCCGAGCAGATCCCCGCGCCCGCCAGCGGCAGCGTGAGCGGCAAGGCCTGGGTCAACCAGATCCTCGAGGCCAACCCCGTGCCCACGCTGTGGGTCACCAACCGCATCGAGCAGATCGACCCGGCCTTCCGCCGCCGCTTCGCCTACCACCTCGAACTCAAGTCGCCGCCGCCCGGCGCGCGCGAGCAGCTCGTCAAGAAGACGCTCGAAGGCGTGGTCGTGTCCGAGGCCTTCACCGCCAAGCTGGCCGAGCGCAAGGGCCTCACGCCCGCGCAGATCCGCACCGCCGTGCGCTTCGCCGGCCTGGCCAAGACCGACGAGGCCTCGGTCGAGGCGCTCATCGAGCGCCAGCTGCGCAACGCCGACCTCGCGCTGGGCACGCTCGACAAGAGCCCGGCCGAGCGCCGCAGCGTCACCACCTACGACCTGGACATGCTCCACGTCGAAACCCGCTTCGAGATCCCGCGCATCGTCGAGGCGCTGAAGGCGCGCGGCCACGGCACGCTGTGCTTCTACGGCGCGCCCGGCACCGGCAAGACCGCGCTAGCCGAGCACATCGCCAAGGCCGTGGGCCGCCCGCTCATCGTCAAGCAGGCCAGCGACCTCATGAGCAAGTACGTCGGCGAGACCGAGCAGAACATGGCCGCCATGTTCAAGGAGGCCGAGTCCGAGAAGGCCGTGCTGCTGCTCGACGAGGCCGATTCGTTCCTGCAGGACCGGCGCGGCGCGCAGCGCACCTACGAGGTCACCGAGGTCAACGAGATGCTGCAGGGCATGGAGCGCTTTCGCGGCGTGTTCATCTGCACCACCAACCTGCTCGACCGGCTCGACCAGGCGGCGTTGCGGCGCTTCACCTTCAAGATCAAGTTCATGCCGCTCACCGCGGCCCAGCGTGAGCGCATGTTCGTCACCGAGGCGCTCGCGGGCGACGCGGGCCTGCTCACCGGCGAGGTGCGCGCGCGCTTGGCGCTGCTGTCGCAGCTGTGCCCGGGCGATTTCGCGGCCGTGAAGCGGCAGACCGACATCCTCGCGGCCGAGTTCTCGGCGGCGGAGTTTCTCGAACAGCTCGAAGCCGAGCATCGCATCAAGCCCGAGGTGCGCGAATCGCGCGGCATGGGCTTCATCCAGTAGCGGGCGAGCGTCCCGCCCCCGCGCCCCGAACAAAAACCAGTCTGCACTGTCCGCCACCGCGGACGCCAGGAGGACCCCGATGGCCTTTCGCAATGCTCACGCGTCGCGGCGCTCGCGGGCCATGGCCGCCACCACCGGCGCGATGGCGCTCGCCCTGGCCGGCCTGCTGGCGGGGTGCGGTGGAGGCGGCGGGGGAGGAGGT
>NZ_JBWKYW010000096.1:0-7473 GCF_059423965.1 Variovorax sp. GW458-11-26-14-LB1 | reverse complement strand
GTTCGGCGGCGGCGGCGGCATGGCCCAGTGCAGCAACACGCCCAATCCCGTCTCGGTCGGCTGTTCCTACAACGGACCGGGCGGCGGCGGCTCGGGCTTCATCGGCACGGGCGTGACCGGCGGCGTGATCACCGCGGGAGCGGACGGCAGCTACTCGGCGGCTTCCAACCCGGCCAACCAGGGCAACACGCTCTACCAGGGCGGCGTCGGCGTGGGCGGCGCGCGCGCTTCGCTGACCGGCTCCACCGGCGGCAACGGCCTCGTCGTCATCCAGTTCAACGTGGTCAGGCTGCAGCTCGCGAAGGCCTGGTCGGCCGGCAGCAACACCGGCGACGTGGCGAGCATTGGCGCCTCCACGGGCGGTACCAACTTCTTCGGTGCCAGCAACACCTCGGCCTTCACCTCGACGGCGTCCACGGCCGCCTCCAGCTCCGTCGTGGGCGTGAACATCGGCAACGTCATCACGCTGCCCGCCGAAACACTGACCACCGGCACGCTGGCGAACTACAACACCGTGCTGTCATGCACCGTGAATAGCGGCACGATGGCCAGCACGTTGAGCGGCACCAACGGACAGGTATCGAACACGCTGACGATCGCCCTCGGCGACATCGGCAAGGACATCGTCTGTACCTACACCAACACGCGCAAGACCGCGACCTTGCAACTGGCCAAGTCGTGGAACCCCATCAGCGTGACGGGCAACGTGGCGAACATCGGCGCCACCACGGGCGGCGCGGCGAATACCGTGGCGTTCTCGTCGACGGCGCCGACGGCCAACACCAGCGCGACCGTGACCGTCGCGGCCGGCAACACGATCACCTTCCCCGCGGAAACCATGAACGGCGGCGTGCTGCCGAACTACACGACCGTGCTGTCGTGTACCGCCGGTGGCGGCGCGACGGCCAACAGCCTGAGCGGCACCAACGGCCAGGCGACCAACACGCTGGTGATCGGCGCGGGCGACGCGGGCAAGGCCATCGTCTGTACCTACACCAACACGCCGAAGACCTCCACGCTGCAGCTGGTCAAGTCGTGGGGCGCCAACAGCTTCACGGGCAACGTGGCGAGCATCGGCGTGACGTCGGGCGGCACGAACAACACTGCGGCGTTCACGGCGACGGCCCCTACGGGTGCGAACAGCGGCACCGCCGTGACCGTCGCCACGGGCAACACGATCACGCTGCCGGCCGAGACGATGTCGCCGGGCACGCTGGCGAACTACAACACGGTGCTGGCGTGTACGGCCGGCGGCGGTGCCACGGCCAACGCACTCAGTGGCACCAACGGACAGAACAGCAACACGCTGCTGGTCGGCGCGGGCGACGCGGGCAAGGCCATCGTCTGTACCTACACCAACACGCCGAAGACGGCGACGCTGCAGATCGCCAAGGCCTGGGGCGCGAACAGCATCGCCGGCAACGTGGCGAGCCTGGGCGCGAGCACGGGCGGCGCGAACAACACCACGGCCTTCACCGCGACGGCGCCCACGGGTGCCAACAGCGGCACGGCCGTGACCGTGGTCGCCGGCAACACCATCACCTTCCCCGCGGAAACGATGCCGACGGGGACGCTGGCGAACTACAACACGGTGCTGGCCTGTACGGCCGGTGGCGGCGCCACGGCCAATGCGCTGAGCGGCACCAACGGGCAGGTCACCAACACCTTGCTGATCGGCCCGGCCGATGCGGGCAAGGCGATCCTGTGTACCTACACCAACACGCCGAAGACGGCGACGCTGCAACTGACCAAGTCCTGGGGCGCCGGCGCCATCAGCGGCAACGTGGCGAGCATCGGCGCGAGCACGGGCGGCGCGAGCAACACCACGGCGTTCACGGCGACCGCGCCCACGGCGGGCAACAGCAGCACGGTGAACGTAGTGGCGGGCAACACCATCACGCTGCCGGCCGAGACGATGCCCACGGGCTCGCTCGCGAGCTACAACACGGTGCTGTCGTGTACGGCAGGGGGCGGCGCCACGGCCAACGCGCTGAGCGGCACCAACGGCCAGAACAGCAACACGTTGCTGATCGGCGCGACCGACGCGGGCAAGGCCATCGTCTGTACCTACACCAACACCGGCAAGCCCGCGACCCTGACCCTCGCCAAGCGTTCGCTCGGCGGCGTGGCCGGCTTCGACTTCACGGGCACCAACGGCGTGGCGGCGCACACCATCACCACCACCGTGGCCGGCACGGCCGTCAACGGGCCGCTGCAGACGCTGACCGCGACGGGCACGGCGACCACCTTCACCGAAACCTACACGCCGGCCACGGGCGTGCCCGACTACGTGATCACCGACGTCAGCTGCACGGGCATGGGCAGCGGCGGCACGGTGACGCGTGGGACCGCGCAGAACACGAACCAGTTCACGCTGAACGCCGCGGCGACGGTGGCGGGCTCGAACATCGTCTGTACCGTCACCAACGCCAAGGCGCCGACGGTGCAGCTGCGCAAGAAGTGGGTCAACGCGCTGGTCAACGACGCCTTCACGCTGACTGCGTCGGGCACGGTGCACCCGAACCACAACATCGGCTACGCCTTCAACCTGCAGGCCACGGCCAACACGCCCAACGAAACCGACACCGGCGGCGCGCAGCGCGTGGCGGTGGGCGACACCGTGACCCTGTCGGAGACGCCCTTCGGCACCAACGCCGGCTCGTACACCGCCAGCGCCTGGAGCTGCACCGGCGGCGGTTCGCTCAGCGGCAACCTGCTGACCCTGGGCAACGCCGATGCGGGCCTGCCGATCATTTGCGAGATCACCAACACCGCGAAGACGGCGACCGTCACGCTGGCCAAGACCTGGTCGGGCGCGATCGTCAACGACGCCGTGAGCGTCACCGGCACGGGCCTCACCGCGCTGGCCTCGGTGGCCAACACGGCCGCCGAGACCGACACCGGCGCCGCACAGGCCGTGCCCGTGGGCAGCGTCATCACGCTGGCCGAGAGCTTCACCACCGGCAGCGCCGCCAACTACACCAGCGCGCTGAGCTGCACCGGCACCAGCGGCCTGTCGGGCAACACGCTGACGGTGGGCGCGGCCGACACGGCCATCGTCTGTACCTACGCCAACACGCGCAAGACGGCGGCGGTGACCTTGTCCAAGAGCTGGAACGGCGCCATCGCCGGCGACAAGGTCAACCTGACGGTCAGCGGCAGCGCCGCCGAAGTGACGGGCGCGACCGCCGGCACGTCGACCGCGCCGGCCACCACCACCAACGCCACGGCCACCGCGGCCAGCGGCGCCACGGTGACGCTGGCCGAAGCCTTCACCACCGGCAACGCCGCCAACTACACCACGGCGCTGGCCTGTACCAAGGTGTCGGACGGCAGCGCGGTGACGGTGAGCGGCAGCGGCCTGAGCCGCAGCTTCACCATGCCGTCGGACAGCGCGGTGAACTGCGCCTACACCAATACGCGCAGGACCGCGACGCTGCAACTGTCCAAGGCCTGGAGCGCCGGCAGCACCACGGGCAACGTGGCGAGCATCGGCGCGACCACGGGCGGCGCGAGCAACACCGCCGCGTTCACGGCGACGGCGCCGACGGCGGGCACCAGCGGCACCGCGGTGTCGGTGGCCGCGGGCGACACGCTCACCTTCCCGGCCGAGACGATGACCACGGGCACGCTGGCGAACTACACCACCGTGCTGTCGTGTACCGCCGATGCCGGCGCCACGGCCAACACGCTGAGCGGCACCAACGGACAGAACAGCAACACGCTGGTGGTCGGCGCGGGCGACGCGGGCAAGGCCATCGTCTGTACCTACACCAACACGCCGAAGACTGCCACGCTGCAGATCGCCAAGGCCTGGGGTGCGAACAGCATCGCCGGCAACGTGGCGAGCATCGGCGCGAGCGCGGGCGGATCGAGCAACACCACGGCCTTCACGGCGACGGCGCCCACGGGCGCCAACAGCGGCACGGCCGTGACCGTGCAGGCCGGCAACACGATCACGCTGCCGGCCGAGACGATGGCGCCGGGCACGCTCGCCAACTACACCACGGTGCTGGCCTGTACGGCCGGCGGCGGCGCCACGGCCAACGCGCTCAGCGGCACCAACGGGCAGAACAGCAACACGCTGCTGGTCGGCGCGGGCGACGCCGGCAAGGCCATCGTCTGTACCTACACCAACACGCCCAAGACCGTCACCGTGCAGCTGCGCAAGGCCTGGAGCGCGGACAGCACGAACGGCGACGTGGCCAGCATCGGCGCGACCACGGGTGGCAGCAGCAACACGTCGGCGTTCACCGCGACCGCACCCACCGCCGGCAACAGCGGCACGGCGGTGTCGATGGTCGTCGGCGGCACGCTCACGCTGCCGGCCGAGACGATGACCACCGGTTCGCTCGCGAACTACAGCACGGTGCTCGCCTGTACCGCCGACGGCGGCGCCACCACCAACCCGCTGAGCGGCACCAACGGCCAGTCGAGCAACACGCTGGCGATTGCCGCGGCCGACGCCGGCAAGGCCATCGTCTGTACCTACACCAACGCGAAGAAGACGGTCACCCTGCAGGTGCGCAAGGCCTGGGGCGCGAACAGCGAGACGGGCAACGTCGCCAGCATCGGCGCGACCACGGGCGCGACCAACAACACGGCCGCGTTCACCGCGACCGCACCCACGGCCGGCAACAGCGGCGCGGCGGTGGTGGCGGCCGTGGGCAACACGATCACGTTCCCCGCGGAAACGATGCCCACCGGCACGCTGGCCAACTACACGACCGTGCTGTCGTGTACCGCCGACGGCGGCGCAACGGCCAACGCCCTGAGCGGCACCAACGGCCAGGCCAGCAACACGCTGGTGATCGGCGCCGGCGACGCGGGCAAGGCCATCGTCTGTACCTACAGCAACAACCGCCTGCCGACGGTGCAGATCCGCAAGCAGGCGCTGGGCGGCACGGGCACCTTCGCGTTCAGCGGCACCAACGGCTTCGGCTCGGACAGCATCAACGTCTCGGTGTCGGGCTCGACGGTGGTGGGCACCATCAAGACGCTCACCACGGCCAACACGCAGACGGTGCTGACCGAAGTCGCGGCCTCGATGCCCGGCGGCTTCGCGTTCTCGGGCGCGACCTGCACGGGCCTGGCGGGCGGGGCGACGGCGGCGGTCGACCTGGTGGCGGGCACCGTCACGCTGCCCGCGGCCGGGCTGACGAACGGCACGGCGGTGGTCTGTACCTTCACCAACACGCTCGCGGCGATCGTGAGCGGCCGCGTGTTCCTGGACAACGGCGTGGGCAGCGGCACGGCCAACGATGGCATCGTCAACGGCGGCGAAGGCCCGCTGTCGGGCGTGAGCGTGCGGCTGACCAACTGCGGTGCCGCCGTGTACGCGAGCGCGCTCACGGACGCCTCGGGTGCCTACAGCCTGAGCGTGCCGGCCGGCACGGCCACGGGCTCGGCGATGTGCGTGGAAGAAACCAACCCCGGCACGCGCGTGTCCACCGGCGCCTCGGTGGGCAACGTCGCGCTGCCCTCGGGCTCGGCCGTGGCCGCGGCCGGTGGCACCTACACCTACACGCGCACCGGCACGCCCGACCGCATCGCCTTCAGCTGGAACGGCACGGGCCACGCCAACCTGAACTTCGGCGACGTCGACAACAGCGCCTTCGCGACCGATGGCGCCAAGACCGGCCTGCCGGGCAGCACCGTGACCTACGCCCACACCTTCACGGCCGGCACGGCCGGGCAGGTGCGCTTCAGCGTGGCGAGCGAGACGGCCACGCCGGCCATCACCGGCTGGACGACGAAGGTCTTCGCGGATGTGGGTTGCACCGGCAGCCTGCAGCCCGGCGCGGCGCAGCTGTACCCGCCGAGCGCGGCAGCCACGCCCGTGGCCTTCGCGGGCAAGGTCTGCGTGATCGTGCAGGAGTTCATTCCCGCCACGGCGCCGCTGGGCTCGAACAACAAGGCGACGATCCGCGCCGACTTCACCTACACCAACGCCAGCCCGTCGCTCAGCGGCAGCTTCACGCTGGACGACCTCACGACGGTGTCGGGCGTGGCGCTGGAGCTGAAGAAGGAAGTGCGCAACATCACGCAAAGCGGCACCTTCGGCGTCAACAACCAGGCCAAGTCGGGCGAGACGCTGGAGTACCGCATCACCTACACGAACAACGGCGACGCGCCGATCCGCAGCATGGTCGTGAACGACATGACGCCGGGCTACACCACCTTCGTGAGCGCGACGACGGGCACCACGCCGGCGTCGCTCACGGGCTGCGTCAAGACCACGCCGGCGAACGCGCCGCCGGCGGGCGCGGTGGCCTGCACCACGGTTCAACCTGCAGGGGGCACGGGCGCGATCGACTGGCGCTTCACGGGCACGGTCGAGCCGGGCGGCACGGGCTTCGTGCTGTTCCAGGTGAAGGTCGACTAAGGACCTGGCAGGGCCTTCAGGCCCGGCGCTTGAACAGTGCGGACGCGCCGCTGGCCCGCGCCACGTCGTCCGCCGCAGCCAGCAGCTGCGGGCCCAGCGCGAGCATGCGTTCTTCCGTGAGCCGCACCAGCGGCCCCGCGATGGTGATGACGCCGATCACGCCGCCGTGCGCACCGCGCACCGGCGCGGCCATGGCGGTCATCGCGGGGGCGAACACCTCGTTGATCATCGAGAAACCGCGCTTGCGCGTGGCGCGCAGGAACACGAGCAGCGCCTTCACGGTGGTCGGCGCTTTCGGGCCGAAGTCTTCCGGCTGGCCGAAGCCCTGCTTCGCGACGAGCTGCAGCGCTTGCTCGTCCGTCATGGTCGAGAGCCAGGCGTGGCCTGCGGAGCTGCATGAGAGGTTCACCGACAGGCCCATGTCCGGGTCGTAGCGCAGCCCGCGCGTGGCGCCTTGCGCCTTCGCGACGAAGGTGAGCTCGTCGCCGTCGACCACCGCCAGCCGCACCAGCTCGCCCGACGCGACCGCGAGCCGGTCGAGCAGCGGCTGTGCCACGTCGACGATGCCGCTGTTGCTCAAGAAGCTCAGGCCCAGCGACACCAGCTTGATGGTCAGCATGTAGTCGCCATGGCTCTGGTCCTGCCGCACATAGCCGTAGCGCACCAATTCGCTCAGCAGGCGGTGGGTGGCGCTCAACGGCATTTCCAGCTCGGCAGAAAGCGCGGAAAGCGCACGGCCCTCGGGGTGGCCGGAGAGGTGTTCGAGCACCTTGAAGCTGCGTTCGAGTATGGCTGTCATGAGACGACTCTAGCATTTTGCCAAGTGTTTTCACTAGTAGAAAGATTTTCCACTAAATCGATAAGATCGCGCCGCCAGGAGTCGGGGCGCGTGTGAAGCGCCCCGGCATGGACCGCTCAATCGCACGCTGGAGAACAACTTTGAGAACGCTTTACCGCTCGCTGGCCACCGCCGGCCTTGCCCTCGCCCTGGTCGTTCCTGCTGTTGCGCAAGCGCAGCAGGAGCGCGTGATCCGCTTCGGCCACCTGAACAACGCCGACCATCCCGTGAGCTTCGGCGTCAAGCGCTT
>NZ_JBWKYW010000095.1:0-7899 GCF_059423965.1 Variovorax sp. GW458-11-26-14-LB1 | reverse complement strand
CTCCCGCCCTTCGCACCCCCGCCTGTGTCTTCCCTCGCTCCCCGCCCCTTCGACGCTTCCAGCGACGGCAGCAGCCCCGGCAGCGCGGCCCCCGCCGACATCCTTCACGACGTGTTCGGCTACGCGCGCTTTCGCGGGGCCCAGCAGGACATCGTGGAGCACGTGGTGGGCGGCGGCGACGCGCTGGTGCTGATGCCCACGGGCGGCGGCAAGTCGCTCTGTTATCAGATCCCGGCCATCGCGCGGCAGCGCGCGGGGCGCGGCGTGTCGGTGGTGGTGTCGCCGCTGATCGCGCTGATGCACGACCAGGTCGGCGCGTTGCACGAGGCGGGCGTGAACGCGGCCTTCCTGAATTCGACGCTCGACTGGGAACAGACGCAGGACGTGGAGCGCCGCATGCTGCGCGGCGAGATCACGCTGCTGTACGCGGCGCCCGAGCGCGTGAACACGCCGCGCTTCCTGTCGCAGCTCGATTCGCTGAACGAGCGCGGCAAGCTCTCGCTGTTCGCCATCGACGAGGCGCATTGCGTGAGCCAGTGGGGCCACGACTTCCGCCCCGAGTACCGCGCGCTCACCGTGCTGCACGAGCGCTACCCGGGCGTGCCGCGCATCGCGCTCACGGCCACGGCCGACGACCTCACGCGCGCCGACATCGTCGAGCGGCTGCAGCTCGAGGAGGCGCGCCAGTTCGTCTCCAGCTTCGACCGCCCGAACATCCGCTACACCATCGTCGAGAAGAAAGACGCCACCACGCAGTTGCTGCGCTTCATCGAGCGCGAGCACGAGGGCGATGCGGGCGTGGTCTATTGCCAGTCGCGCAAGCGCGTGGAAGACCTCGCGACGACGCTGCAGGGAGCCGGCATCAACGCCCTGCCGTACCACGCGGGCCTCGATGCGGCGGTGCGCCAGAAGCACCAGGACCGCTTCCTGCGCGAAGAAGGCATCGTGATGGTCGCGACCATCGCCTTCGGCATGGGCATCGACAAGCCCGACGTGCGCTTCGTGGGCCACGTCGACATGCCCAAGAACATCGAGGGCTACTACCAGGAAACCGGTCGCGCGGGCCGCGACGGCGCCCCCGCCGACGCCTGGATGGCCTACGGCCTGAACGATGTGGTGAACCAGCGCCGCATGATCGACGAGAGCCCGGCCGGCGAAGAGTTCAAGCAGGTGATGCGCGGCAAGCTCGACGCCCTGCTCTCGCTGGCCGAGGCCAGCGACTGCCGCCGCGTGCGCCTGCTGGGCTACTTCGGCGAGAAGAGCACGCCCTGCGGCAACTGCGACAACTGCCTGAACCCGCCGCAGGTGTGGGACGGCACCGATGCCGCGCGCAAGCTGCTGAGCACCATCTACCGCGTGCAGCAACTCAGCGGCATCAGCTTCGGCGCGGGCCACATCATGGACATCCTGCGCGGCAAGGCGACCGAGAAGGTCAAGCAGTTCGGCCACGAGCGCATCAGCACCTTCGGCATCGGCGCGGAGTTCAGCGAGGTGGCGCTGCGCGGCGTGCTGCGCCAGCTGATCGCCACGGGCGCGCTGGCGGTGGACGCCGAGGCGTTCAACACGCTGAAGCTCACCGAGGGCTCGCGCGCGGTGCTCAAGGGCGAGACCTCGGTGTCGCTGCGCGAGTCGGTGTCGTCACCGGCCGAGCGCAAGCCCCGGCGCGAGAAGGTGGCCAAGGGCGCGCCGTCGCCGGCAGCCGCCTCGCTGGACGACGTGGGCAAGAAGCGCTTCGAGGCACTCAAGGCCTGGCGCGCCGAGGTGGCGAAAGAACACAACCTGCCGGCCTACGTGATCTTCCACGACGCCACGCTGGCCGCCATTGCCGAGCGCGCGCCCGCGACGCTCGAAGACCTGCAGGGCATCAGCGGGATCGGCACGAAGAAGCTCGAGGCCTACGGCTCTGAAGTGCTTCGCGTGTGCGAAGCCTTCTGACCCTCTCCACCTAGAGCAGGCGGGCCGCCTTCGAGAAATCGATGGACGCGAGCACCGCGGCGCGCATGGCCGTCAGCAGATGGCGCTCGTCGTTGCTGCGCTTCTGGAAGGTGTAGGTCAGCGCGGGCAGGGCCTGGCGGGTCTTCAGGATGCGCAGGTCGCCGCGGCGCGACAGCAGGCGCGCCCAGCCTTCCGGCAGGAACCCGACACCGATCCCCTCGATCAGCAGGCCGGCGACGGCGCCCCAGCTGTTGCAGCTGAGGCGCTGCGGCGCCTCGAGGTTCTCGGCCATGAGCCATTCGTCAAGCAGGCGGCTGGTGCCCGCGCCGGTCGGCAGCGTCACGATGGGATGCTGCGCGAGCAGCGGCGCGCCGAGGGTCGTGGTCTTGCCCGCCAGCGCGGGCGCGGCCACCCACACGAAATGCGCCTGGCCCACGGTGTGCGACGAGATCAGCCCGTGGTGCGGTGAGCGCCCGGCGATCACCGCGCAGTCGAGTTCGCCGTTGCGAAGGCGCTCGTCCAGCGCCGAGCCGAAGTTGACGTGCGGCTCCAGGCGCAGGTCCGGCAGGTGCCGTCCCACGTGCGCGACGAGCTGGGGCAGCCAGGTCAGCGCGCTCAGTTCGCCGATGCCGAAGGTGCAGCGACCTCCGAGGCTGGCGGGCGCGCCGATCGACCGCTTCGTTTCGTCGGCCGCCAGCAGCAAAGCGGCGGCGCGCGGCAAGAAGCGCTCGCCCGCGTCCGTGAGCGTGGCCCGTTGCCCGGCGCGGTCGAACAAGGGCGCGCCGAGCGACCCCTCCAGCTCGACCAGTCGCTTGGACAGCGACGAGGTCGACAGGTGCAGCCGCTGCGCCGCGAGCGCAAAGCTGGCGCAGGTCGCGGCCCAGTAGAAGGCCTCCAATTGCTTCAGCGTCATGCGCCGTCTCCCTCGGTCATTTCGAAAAAAGCGAAATGGCAAATTACCATAAATTCGCTTTTTTAAAACCTTCTGCCCCCCTACAGTCCGCGCGGACCGAACGACTGACTGGATGGCGGACATGACTGTTTTCTCGCGTGCCTTCGATGCCCCGCGCACCGCGCCGGCGCAAGCCCCTGCTGCTGCTGCCGCGACACCACGGCGTCTGGCCGGCATCCTGTCGCTGCAGGACTTCGAGCACGCGGCCCGGCGCCGGCTGCCGCGCCCGCTGTTCGGCTACATCGCCGGTGCGGCGGAAGACAACCGCTCGCTGGACGCCAACCGCGCCGCGTTCGACACGCACGACTTCCTGCCCCGCGTGCTGGTCGACGTCTCCCGGCGCTCGCAGGAGGTCACGCTGTTCGGCCAGCGCTACGCGTCGCCCTTCGGGATCGCGCCGGTCGGCATCAGCGCGCTGTCGGCCTATCGCGGCGACCTGGTGCTCGCGCAGGCGGCGCAGGCGGCCGGCATTCCCGCGGTCATGAGCGGCACCTCGCTCATTCCGATGGAAGAAGTGGCCCAGGCCGCGCCCGGCACGTGGTTCCAGGCCTACCTGCCGGGCGATGCGGCGCGCATCGACGGCCTGGTGGCGCGCATCGCCGGCGCGGGCTTTCGCCACCTGGTCGTCACGGTCGACATTCCGGTCTGGGCGAACCGCGAAAACAACGTGCGCGCCGGCTTCACGACGCCGCTGCGGCCCAGCCTGCGGCTGGCATGGGACGGCCTCGTGCGGCCGCGCTGGCTGCTCGGCACGCTCGCGCGGACCTTCGTGACGCACGGCATGCCGCATTTCGAGAACTCGTTCGCCACGCGCGGCGCGCCTCTTTTCTCCAGCACCGCGATCCGCGACACGACCGGCCGCGACCACATCCACTGGGACCACATCGCCCGCATCCGGCAGCAATGGCGCGGACCGCTGATCCTGAAGGGCATTCTTCATCCGGCCGATGCGCGGCGCGCGCGCCAGCTCGGCGCCGATGGCCTCATCGTCTCCAACCACGGCGGCCGACAGCTTGACGGCGCGGCACCGGCCCTGCGCGCGCTGCCGCAGGTGCTGGACGCCGCGGGCGAGCTGCCCGTGATGGTCGACGGCGGCGTGCGCCGCGGCAGCGATGTGCTGAAGGCGCTGGCGCTGGGCGCCAAGGCTGTGTTCGCCGGCCGGCCGTTCATGTATGCCGCCGCCGTGGGCGGCTACGCGGGCGTCACGCACGCGATCCGGCTGCTGCGGGACGAGGTCGACCGGAACATGGCCATGCTCGGCGTCAACGACCCGGGCGAGCTCGACGCGAGCTGCCTGATCCCGCGGCACCCCTGATCGGCCCCCACTCATCCCACCCATTCCATCAATCCAAGAGGAGGAAGACACCTTGCCGAAAAACCCCACCCTGTTCGCCCTCGCCTGCCTGATGGCGGCGGCCGTGCCCGCTCACGCGCAGGGCTACCCCGACAAGCCCGTCAAGCTGCAGGTGCCGTTCGCGCCGGGCGGCACGACGGACATCATTGCGCGCGTCATCTCCGAGCCCCTGGGCAGGCACCTGGGGCAGAGCGTCATCGTCGAGAACAAGTCGGGCGCGGGCGGCGCGATCGGGGCCGCCGAGACCGCGCGCGCCACGCCCGATGGCTACGCGCTGGGCATCGGCACCGTGTCGACGACGGCGGCGAATCCGGCCATCAACCCCAAGGTGCCCTACAACCCGAAGACCGACTTCACGCCGATCATCAACCTGGCGGCGACGCCCAACGTCATTGCGGTCCACCCCAGCTTTCCGGCACGGGACTACAAGGGCTTCATCGAGGTGCTGAAGAAGAACCCGGGCAAGTACGCCTACGCCACCGCAGGCACGGGCAGCATCGGGCACCTGCAGATGGAGCTGTACAAGGGCATGGCCGGCGCGTCCGTCACGCACATCCCCTACCGCGGGTCGGGCCCGGCGCTCAACGACACCGTCGCGGGCCAGGTCGCGATGATCTTCGACAACCTGCCGTCGGCGCTGCCCTTCATCAAGGACCGTCGGCTGATCCCGATCGTCGTGGCGGCGTCCGAGCGCCTGAAGGACCTGCCCGACGTGCCGACCTTCAAGGAGGTCGGGCTCGCGCCGGTGAACCGCATGGCGTACTACGGCATCGTGGGCCCCAGGGGCCTGCCCAAGGACGTGGTCGACAAGGTGCATGCGGCGGCGCGCAAGTCGCTCGAAGAGCCTGCCGTGCGCAAGCGCATCCAGGACACCGGTTCCTTCGTCGTCGGCAACACGCCGCAGGAATTCACGCAGCAGATCGCCGCCGAGTTCGACGTGTACAAGAAGGTGGTGGATTCCGCCGGGCTCACGCCGGACTGACCCCGCGAGCACCTCTTCAGGCCACCGACGCCCAGACCGGCGCCATCGCGCGGTAGAGCGCGCGGAAGGCCTCCAGCCGAGGCTGGTAGGCCCCATGCAAGGCGGCGTCGGGCGCGAGCACCTGGCGCACGGCCGGCGCCACCACTACCCCGGCCGGGTCTTCGCCCGTGACCGCCAGCCGCGCGAGCCGCGCCGCGCCGAAGGCCGGGCCGCGGTCGGCGGATTCGTACAGCACCAGCGGCACGTCGAGCACCGAGGCGATCAGCTGCGCCAGGAAGGCGGAGCGCGCGCCGCCGCCGATCAGCGCCAGGCGCTCGGGCCGCGCCGTCTGCGCGCTCAGCGCTTCCAGGCCGTCGGCGAGCGAGAAGGCGATGCCTTCGCAGACCGCCTGCATCAGGTCGGCGCGCGTGGTGGCGCCCGACAGGCCGACGATCGCGCCGCGCGCGAACGGGTTGTTGTGCGGCGTGCGTTCGCCGAACAGGTAGGGCAGCGCGAGCAGGCGCGACGGCCCGGCGTACGCGGCCTCGACCTCGGCCAGCAGCGCGCCGACCGAGGCACCACCGGTGCACGACGCCAGCGCCGCGAGCGGGCTCGCGCCGTTGAGCAGCGCGGCCATGCGGTACCAGCGCTGCGGCAGCGCGTGGCAGAAGGCGTGCACCAGCCGCTCGGGGTCGGGGCGGTGCGCGGTGTCGGCCACCAGGATCTGCGCCGAAGTGCCGAGCGACACGAAACCGTCACCCGGCCCGACCACGCCGATGCCGACGCCGCCCGCCGCGGCATCACCCGCGCCGCCGGCGATCGGCACGCCGCGCGGCAGGCCCCAGCGCGCGGCCAGCGCGTCGCGCACGGTGGCGCAGGGCTCGCACGACTCGACCACGCGCGGCAGCCAGGCGGGATCGACCCCGCAGGCGGCGAGCGCCTGCGGCGACCAGCGGCGCTGCGCCTGGTCGAACAGCCAGGTGCCGGCGGCGTCGGTGACGTCGGTCACTTTCTCGCCCGACAGTTGCAGGCGCACGTAGTCCTTGGTCAGCAGCAGCGAGCGGGCGCGCGCCACGGCCTCGGGCTCGTGGGTGCGCAGCCAGCGCAGCTTGGGGCCGGTGAAGCCCGCCATCGGCTGCACGCCGACGGCGCGGCGCAGGGCGAGGTCGGTCTGCATGAGCTCGGCGGCCTCGGCGGCGGCCCGGCCGTCGTTCCAGAGGATGGCGGGGCGCACCGGGCGGTCGGCCGCATCGAGCAGCACCAGCGAGTGCATCTGGCCCGACAGGCCGATGCCTTGCACGCCAGCCATGGCCGTTGGGTGCGTGCGCGCCAATTCGTCGAGGCCGTCGGCCACGGCGGCCCACCACTGGTCGGGGTCGTGCTCGCACCACAGCGGCTGCGGGTACTGCGAAGTGAGCGGCCGATCGACCGTGGCCACGACCTGCAGCAGTTGCAGGTCGGTCAGGACGATCTTGACCGCGGAGGTTCCGATATCGATGCCGATCAGCATGCGTGTGTTCCCTGTTCGAGGGCCGAAGTATCGGCGCTCCGGCCCCGCGCGCCGGCTGACGGCAGGTGGTTTACGAGCCGGTCGCCGGCAGCGAGATCGGCACCGGCCGCGTGAGCAGGTCGATGTAGAGCTCGAAGAAGCGCGCGTTGTCGAACTTCTTCACCACCGTCATCTTCTGCAGCGGCACGCCCGCGGGCGGCGTGGTGTAGCCGATGGAGCGGCCGTTGTCGGCGGCGCCGGGCTTGGCGACCACGTCGACATAGCGCTCGACGGTCTGCGTGGCGTAGCGCGGATCGATGAGATAGGCCAGCACCAGCGTGTCCCAGATGTTCTGCGTGTAGTTCGGGTTGTTCTCGAAGCCGTTGGTGCCGCTGAAGCCGTAGCCGTTGAGCTTGCGGAACACCTCGGTCACGGCCGTGGGCTTGGCCGGGTGCGCGATGCGGTCGTAGACGGGCTTGGTGAGGAACACGGTGTCGGTCACGTCCAGCGGCACCACCACCTGCGGGATCGGCAGGCGCACCACGAACTGCGCGGCCTCGGGGTCGAACCACCAGTTGAACTCGGCGAAATGGGTGGTGTTGCCGGCCACGTCGACGGCGCCGCCCATGTAGATGATCTTCTTGATCAGCGGCACGATGTCGGGGCTCTTCTTCACGGCCAGCGCGATGTTGGTGAGCGGGCCGATGGCCAGGAGGGTGATCTCGTTGGGGTTGGCCTTGACGGTGTCGATGATGAAGTCGACCGCGCTCTTGCGCTGCACCACGGTGCGGGTGGCGAAGCCGTCGGGCGAGGGCTTGAGGTCGGCGTCGGTCTTGGGCTCGGGGCCGCTCCAGGCGCCCAGGTAGCCGTCGCCGCCCGCGCCGGCCTTCATCTCGGCCTCGATGGTCGCGTAGTCGTGGTTGATGGCGTAGTTCTCGCCCACGTAGACGCCGATGCGCTGGCCCACGCCCAGGCGCTCGACCGACATCAGCGCGTCGGCCACGCCCTGCTTGAGCCACTGGTTGCCCGACACCACGCTGATGCCCATCACCTGCACCTTGCCCTCGGCCTGCAGCTGCGCGGCCATGACGCCGAGCTGGCCGTCGTCGCTCATGGTGTTGTAGTCGCTGTCGATGATGACTTTCTGCGCCACCGGCGGCGCGGCGAACCCGGGTGCCAGGCCGATGCCGTCGTTGCCGCCCCCGCCC
>NZ_JBWKYW010000094.1:0-7986 GCF_059423965.1 Variovorax sp. GW458-11-26-14-LB1 | reverse complement strand
GCGGAAGCAGTCCCCCGCCCCTCAGCTGCCCGCAAGCATTCAGGCCGTTTGCTGGCCGGCTGCATCTGATTGCACGCATCCACCAGTATTGCGGGTGCCTGTGCTTGCGCGAATCCGCACAGCAACAAAGCAAGCGTGGCTCCAAGCCCAGTTTTCATTGTTGTCTCCATGCTCCGGCGAACGTCAACGCTCGTCTCCAAGATCCCGCTTGGATTTTCGGACGCAGCGACCTCGCGAACAGAGTGAAGACCCGAAGCTAGGCCGAGATTCGCACATGCCGCGGCGACGATAGTTCCTGTTGCGACTCCCCACGATCTAGGAAGGCGCAGCCGTGTTCAACGCTGATCTCACCCATACTTCACCGATGGCACACTCTGGTCCAAAGATGAGGAGGGCCAATGGCCACGTTTTCCCAGAGAGTTGGCCTGGTGCCGCTCGAAAAAGCGATCCAGTTGCAGGTGATCGATCAGGATCTACGCAATGGCCTCTGGAACGTCATCAAGGTCTTCGTGTGGGCCAGATACCGACCCGACGACTATCGGTTCCGAATTGAATCGGAGCAGGTCGCAGCACTGGTGCACGAAGTATTTCTGAGCCTGTACAAGGAAGCCATCGATCGGATTCCCTCGATGGCCACATCGAGGTATGGGGAAAAGTCTGCATTCGAAGTGTTCCGCGGCGTCGTCATGGACCAGCCATGGAATGAGGTCTACGACCTGGTCGACTTCATCGCGCGGACAGCGCACTCGAATCTTCGAAAACCCCTCATCCCGGCGTTCAATGACGCATTGGCACGAGAAAATGCCGGCTACCGCTTTGTCGGCGGGGAGTTGGTGGAGATCACCGAACGATCCGAGATTGAGGCAATTGAGTCCGCCATCACTAAGGGGTCCCGTGACTCGAAAGCGCACCTCCAGCGGGCGCTACAGCTGTTCGCCAACAGAGAGGCTCCTGACTATCGCAACTCCATCAAGGAATCGATCTCAGCGGTCGAAAGCGTATGCAAGGCGATTGTCGGCAACCCTGCGGGCACCCTTGGCGACGCGATGAAGTTGCTCAAGAAGACCCAGACGGTGCATCCACATTTTGAGCAGGCCCTGATCAAGCTCTACGCCTACACAAACGACGCCGGCGGCATTCGGCACGCCCTGACCGAGGCCTCTATTCAGGTGACCAGCGAAGATGCGAAGTTCATGCTTGTGACCTGCTCGGGTTTCTGTAGCTATCTGTGGGCCTTGTCCGCTGACCGTTCATAGTGGTTGTTGCGCATCGAAAACCTCGACGTGTTTCAACATCCGAAGCGGCTGCTTGATGTCCAATGACGTTCCATCGACCGGAAAAATCCATGGCCACACGTACACCACTCAACGCGTTTTCAGATCAGGAGCGCGCACTTCTCGAAGACGTGCGCCGCTTTGGGGATCGACACAACGACCTCTTCGTCGCAACCGCGAAGGGCATCGGTGTACTCAACAGCGCCGGCGTCGCCGCGATGCTAGCCTTCATGCAAGCCCTGCTGAATAGCGCACCGACGTTGGTCAGATTCAAGCCGTTCGGCGTGGCCGCGCTCATCCTCTTCCTCGTGGGTGCGGCAGCGAGCCTAGCTCCACTGGCCTATCGTATGGCCGTGTTCGACAAGCTGTACCGTCAAGACTTCAGAACGGGCAACCCACTCGTTATCGGAAACAAGCACGCAACACGATGGCTGGTCGGGGCAGTAGCATGCTTCGCGCTGGGAGCTAGCGCAGCAGTGGCTGGTGTGGCGTGGGCGCTTTGATGCTCATACGCACGCGTACCTGTTTTCGGACCGAGGCCCCCCCTCGCTACAGCATCCTTCATCATTTGGCTGTCAATACGACAGCTTGAGGCTTGATATGAACGACGAGGCCAAGGCGATTGGAGAAGTTGCCAAGACAACAGGCAAGGCCATCGATGCAGCGCGCGATGCTGGTGGCTTTATTGCGAAGTTCATCGCCGGACCTCTCGAACAAGGTATGGGAATTTTCGAGGACCGGCTTCGATACACACGCTGGGAGCGTCAACAGCGTCTCATGCGTAGGGCGGAGGAGTATTTGCATCTGTCGGGATTGAATGGCCCCACGCGGGCCGTCCCCCTAAAGCTGGCACTTCCGCTGATCCAAGGAGCCTCTATCGAGGACGATGACATGCTTCAGGATCGCTGGGCTGCGCTACTCGTTAACGCTGGAAATGCCAACTTCCCATTCGAGATTCGTCGAGCATACGCTTCGATTCTTGAGCAGCTTACATCGCTGGATGTCGCTGTCCTGGACGCAATTTATGCACTTCCCTTCGAGTCGTGCCAGCATGACGGCGTGCTGACCGCAGCCCTGCCAGACCATGCGTCAGTGGCCCCCCAGGGTCAAAACACGATTGCTGAGCCGTCAAGTGATGTTTTGATTTCCTTGGCCAACCTCACCAGAGTTGGATGCATTCGACCGTCTTCAACATGGGGCGGAGGCGAGTCTTTCTCGAGAGTACTTCCGACCGTTTCCGGAAGAGCGTTCGTCGATGCTTGCCACGCCCCCGGCGGGCGGGAGTGAAGCTGGCGGAAGAGCACGCGGCCTGCGACATCCACACGGCGAGATTGGCGACAGGCTTCATCCAACCCTGCTCGGCTCTGCTGCATGTTGAGCAAGGCGTCACGCTCTTCGAAAAGCTGGACTATTGGATGAGTCATTCGCGCACTGCGCGCGCGGTCATCGATGAGCGCAAGCCAAGCATGAGGCTCACTCTATGTGACCTTGCTCCCGCAACTCCTCTGCAGCTGGCTTAAAGGCGTCAAGAAACTCCTGCACCACTGCACCGATCTTCTGGAGGGTCTGCGGAGTGATATCAAGAAAGCATAGTTCGCCCTTGTAGTAAGTGCTATATCGACCTGGCTCCCGAAAACCTGTCAGCCGGTATTCACCGTCTGGCGCGTGAATCTCGGGGAATGCTTCGATTTCCCCTTGGTGTGCCGTCGCGTGCCGTAGAGCCTCAATATGAGGAAAGCATTCATCCAGTCGTTTGCGAGCGCCCTTGAGCTTATGGATTCCGACCAGCGCTCGAACTGATGGACAGTCGCGCAACATGACGGACTGAATCCTTTCGAGCCGTGCTCGGAGGTGGTACAACTCCAAAACGCACTCGTTGCAAGCGATGAATCGCCAGCGACTGGCTACGGCGCGTGGGATCGAAGACGGAGGTACTTTTCCAGTCTCATACAGCAGCAGCGCCGCCCCCCATGCCTGCACGCTGTATGTCAGCCCAACTAGGTGTGCGTGTAGATCCTTCACAGCCGCGATCTCCTCCGCTGGAGTGCGGACAGATGGCCAAAGGAGCGGCGCGCGAATGACAACTGTTGCCTCCGCGCCAGAACTGATCAGACTCATGACATACGCGCCTCATTCCAGGATGTCGAGGCCAATGCGCGCTGAGCATCGATGTACGCCGCAACGTCTGGGATGTAGGCAACCCAGTCCGCCGACTCTCCCAGCTTGAACATGGGGAACGGCAGGTCTTTCTTATAGATCTTGTTCTGGACAGTCCTCACCCCAAGGCTAAGCAGATCCGCGACTTCCGAGAGTCGCAGTACTGGTCGCCCATCAGTCATTAGAAGAAGCATCATTTCTGTCTTCACGGTATCAGCCCTCCTCTACTAGATCAAGGCCCGTCGAGCATCTCGATGCAGGCGGTCACCTGCCAAGCAATCTCTCCTACCAGGATCACTTCTTGCGGCGGCCTCGATGCTCACATTGACGCCACCGGCGCTAGATCGATGAAGCACTTGACGTCTCTTTTGATTTGGAACTACCATATCTAAATGGACAAACCAATATCAGGCCGAGGTGGAGCGGGGCGCGGCCAAGGCAGAAAGCCCCTTGACGGTGAATCGGCGATGAAGCCCGTCTCAATCAAGATGACCGTCGCACAGAGAGACAAGCTGAAAAAGCTTGGCGGCGCGCCTTGGGTGCGCGAGAAGATCGACAGAGCAAAGGAGCCGATCGATGACTGAGTTGATGACGTTGGAGCACATTGCCGAAATGCATCACTGCTCACCACGTCACGCCCGGGATGTGGTCGTGAAACTACCGGGCTTCCCAGCCGAGGCACCAACAAGCACGCCCAGGAACAGGCTTTGGCTTCGATCTGAGATTCTGGCGTTCATTCATCGCCGATAACGTGCTGGCCTGCCACGCAAAAGCAGGCTGCAAAAGGCGACGGCCCAAGGTGGTACGAACACCAAGGACCGTCTAACCACAACGTGCAACTCTGAAAGGACCGCACACCATGGCTACGCGCATTGTCGGGCAAAGTACGCCCACCCCTGAATCCCCTGCCGCCCAAGCAGGCCCCTGGCGTGAAGGTCTTGACAGAGCAGATGAAAAGCTGACTCAGCTTCGATCACTGCTGGTGTGTTGCTACGGCGCTGGCGCGGAATGGTTCGAAGCCATTGGCGCCAATCATCGAGACAACTTGCTCTGGCTCGCATCAGACCTCGCGGAGGACATTGATTCACTTCTCCAAGAAAAGGAGGTGAACCATGGCTAAGAAAGGCGTCACCCCTGAGGCTGGGGCCGTGGAAGGCCTTTCTGTTGCGCAGTATCGCGATGTTCTGGGGAACATTGCACTTCAAGCGGGAGAACTGCGCGATCTTCTAAAGGCAGCGCGGCTGGAGATCGATACCGAGGGAGACAGGGCGCGAGCCGGCCATCACCTCTACGTCGCGCAACTGTTAGCCACCTTCATCGGCGCAATCGCTGACGATACGACTGGAGGTGCCATTGAAGGCGGGCCAGCATCTTGGGCTTGCATGAAGAACATGAATCCAACTTCTAGCCTGAATGCTGGAAAGGCGGTGCAAGCATGAACGCCGTCACGACCAAGCCCCGCGCTAAGGCCAAGCCCAAGGCGCCCGCACCGACGGTGCAATCGGCCACTGCCGAGCTGATCGCCGCCCTGACTCGTGGGGCCGACAAGATCGGCCTCGCCTACGATGCCGCCGAACCCGGAGAGCCGGCCGAGGTGCTGATCGAGCACGTCACAGAGATCCTGGCCGATGCCATCCGGCCACTCTGGAGCGAGCCGCTGACCAAGGCCGACACCGATGCGGCCTACAGCGCGATGTTCGTGCCGCTGGCCGCCCTCAAGGGCGCCATCGCCCTGTCGAAAGACACTGTGATCGAGCATGTGCTTATCGAGGCCCATGCAATCCTCGATGCCGCGCAGACCTCCATCGATTCGTGCGCGGGATTGAGCAGCCTGTTGCCGGATGGGGTGACACGCGGAGAAGCCGACTTCCTTCTCGGTCGCGATCTCGCCGTGTCCATGCTGGCCGACGCCGACGAAGTGCAAGCGACTAACCCCGACAGCGCATACGCCAAGCGTGCGTATCGCGACGGCAAGGAACAGCACCGATTCGCCAGGCAGTATCTCGACCAATTGCTTGCGGATCCAGAACTGCTCGACGGGTTCAGCGCCGTCCTTTCGGCCAAGCTCGCGGATCAGTGCTCGTCGCCGGCACGCCACTATGCCGTCGCCGTGGCCGAGTACCAGGCGGGCACTGTCGGCGCCGATGGCACGATGCCGCTCGAAGACGATTCCCCCGCAGAAGCCTCCCGTCGCGACAGCCCGGTGACGCTCCAGGCCTCAGGAGCCGACGCCCCCACACTCGCCAAGCAGGACGAATGGGGCGACTTCGATCCCTATTGCCTCCTGCTGCAGGCGCGCGATGTGGCGGAGACCGCAGCCAATGACGACGGCTCGGACGCCATCTGGGGGCTGCACAGCTTGATCGAGAAGAGCGTCGAGAAAGTCAACAAGGTGGTCGAAGGGACGAACGCGGGCAGTGAGGATGTCTGCAACCGTGCGAGCGACGAGTTGGCTGGCGTCCTCGGCGTCCTGCATGCCGTGAACACCGACGGGATCGACAACCCCCTGCTGTACGCCGTCGAATCGTTGCTGCGCATGGCCAAGCAGCAGATCGACGCGAAGATCGAGCGCCTGATTCAAGTCCGCCGGGAACGGAGTGCAGCATGACCATGACGGCACACGTAACGAGAGCGGCCAATGTTCTAGCCTTCCCGAAAAGAACCTTTGCCGACTCTCCCAAACCTCTCATCAAGAGCCGCGAAACGAAAAGCACCAACGTGCTGAAGTTCACCGGAAAAACGATACGCAACATCGACGGCGAGGCGTGCCGGGAGGATTGGCAGGCGTCCGTGATTAGCCGGCTAACGCACCTGCTGGATATGGCAGTCCAGGGCGATATCACGGGCTTACTGACGGTTTACACAGGCGGCCTGGTAACAGACGGTGGAGATAAGAAGCCGATCTCTTCCGGGTGCGCGACCGGGATATTTTGCGAAGACTTCGACTTCGCAGCACAAGCTATGCATTGGTTCGCGGACAAGGCCGCCGAGAAGGCAGAAGAATCGCCGACCCGTTGGCTGTGATATGTTGAGTTTGGAAGGCGCTAGGGGTTGCTCCCGAACATCCGTTTCCCTGACGGACCCGCGCCAACTCCCTCGATCCTCGAAAGAACTGCCGTGAGCGATGACATGCCAATCCATACGGAATTCGAAGCCATGACCATTGCTCTTGCCCGCGATGGAAATGCAGAAGCGGGGCTGGAAGCACTGCGGCTTTGCGCTACCGGGTTGTATGCGAACAACCTATCAGAGCCGATGCGCTTCTACCTAGCCCGGTGCTTGCTCGACCTCACAGACGGGATTCAGGCTGATCGAGCGATGAATGTGGAGGTCGAGCGAGGGAAGGGACGGCCTGCCAACCCATTTCCCGAATGGGAAACACCGCTTGCCGCATTCGGCGCCGTCCTTCACCGCCGCGGGTACATCGCTGCGCGAATTGAAGAAGCGATGAGCGATGCGCGCCGGGCGACCGAAGGCAAAGACTTGGACTCAAGGGAGGCCCGCCGCATTCGAAAGAAATACGCGGCCATGGAACTACTGGATGACGATCTTCTAGTCCACCTGTGCGGTGATCAAAAGATGCGGGGAGAAATCGACAAATTCCCCCCCGTGCCCTAGAGGCGTCAGAACGGAACACTTCATATCAGCCGCGAAGGAGGCGGCCGATATGTCACACAACACTCCGTCATTCGACGCACTACCCAACAGTGCTTTCATCCGCGTCGCGCAGTTGGTGCAAAGCCCTAAACGGCCAAATGCCCCAGCTCCTCTGCCCTTCAGCGCCCCAACTTTATGGCGAAAAGTTAAGGCGCGAACCTTTCCCGCCCCCTGCCGGATCTCTGAGCGAGTAACCGCATGGAAGGTGGGCGACGTGCGCGAATGGATCGCGGCTCAGACGGAAGGAGGTGCGCAATGACCGACCTTCGCAGTCCGAACAGCGCGCCGACGCTAAACACTATCGCCAGCCGTGGAAGCGCCGTGAAAGAGCAGGAGCGACGCATAGTCGCGGCCCTCAGGCTGCGCCCAATGACGACCGATGATTTTCGAAAGATCGGCATCTTTCAGATCAGTGCTCGTATCTGGGGACTACGCGCACAGCAATACGCGATCACCACGGATCGCATCACCGTTGTCGATCGAGACGGATACGCGCATCCCCGCGCCGCGCTCTACACATTGGTTTCGGAACCGGACGGAGGCGCCAAATGCTGACTCGGCAAATGGAAACGCCTGGAGAAGCGGTGGCAGCCGCAACCCAGGCGCAAAAACTAAGCACTAACGAGCCAATTCTCAGCGATCCATCGGCAAAGCTCAAGGCCTTGCTGATGGAGCGTGCCGCACGAGCTGGTGTAAGCGTCTACGAGATGGGATCGGGCGGCTATGCCGTGGGGTGGTGGGCGCGCAGTCGAGAGGTTCCGGACCTCCGAGCGCTCAGCCGCTGCCTCACACAGTTAGGGGTCGCCGCATGAATGCGGCCCAGAACACCCAAGGATCGGCTGAGGATGGCCAACGGCCGCAATAGCGGCAGGAGGGGCGATTCCGGGCGGGATTCGGG
>NZ_JBWKYW010000093.1:0-10121 GCF_059423965.1 Variovorax sp. GW458-11-26-14-LB1 | reverse complement strand
GAGGGTAGGGCACTCACCGGAAACATTCTAAAAGCGGGGCGCAGACCGGGCGATTCGCAGGGTATCGGGGTGTCCGGGCGGTGTATTTGGCGCGCTTATACCGATCCTCAACCGATCTCATTGGCTTTGGCGAAGGCGAAAACCTAAGCTCCCTCTCGCCAACGTATTCGCACAACAAGAACGCACCGGAGACACCCAATACACCGCCATGGCCCACCGCCATGCCGCGCAGGGGGCCGCCGCGCGCGTTCGCCGACCACCCTGAAAGCCGACGCCATGACGACACCCCGCCCCCTGCGCTCCGCCGCCTGGTTCAACAACCCCGAACACAGCGAACTCTCGGTCCTGCACCTGGCCTGGTTCCTGAACTACGGCCTCACCCGCGAAGAGCTGCAATCGGGCAAGCCGATCATCGGCATCGCGCAAAGCGGCTCTGACCTCACGCCCTGCAACCGCCACCACCGCGAGCTGTCGCTGCGCGTGCGCGAAGGCATCCGCGAGATGGGCGGCATCGCGATGGAGTTTCCGATGCACCCGATCCAGGAGAACGGCCGCCGCCCCACGGCCGCGCTCGACCGCAACCTGGCCTACCTGGGGCTGGTCGAGATCCTCACCGGCTACCCGATCGACGGCGTGGTGCTGACCACCGGCTGCGACAAGACCACGCCCGCCGCGCTGATGGCCGCGGCCACCGCCAACATCCCCGCCATCGTGCTGTCGGGCGGCCCCATGCTCAACGGCTGGCACGAAGGCCAGCGCACCGGCACCGGCACCACGCTGTTCAAGGCGCGCGAGCTGTTCGCCAAGGGCAGCATCGACTTCCCCGGCTACATCGACCTCGTGGGCTCCACCGTGCCCTCGGCCGGCCATTGCAACGTGATGGGCACCGCCTCGACCATGAACGCCCTGGCCGAAGCCCTGGGCATGAGCCTGCCCGGCTGCGCGGCCATTCCCGCGCCGTACCGCGAGCGCGGCCAGATGGCCTACGAAACGGGCCGGCGCATCGTCGACATGGTGCGCGAAGACCTGAAACCCTCGGACATCCTCACGCGCTCGGCTTTCGAGAACGCGATCGTCGTCAACTCGGCCATCGGCGGGTCGACCAACGCGCCGATCCACCTCATCGCCATCGCCAAGCACGCGGGTGTGGAGCTCAACATCCAGGACTGGGAAACGGTCGGCCTCGACGTGCCGCTGCTGCTCGACATGCAGCCCGCCGGCAAGTACCTCGGCGAAGAGTTTTACCGCGCGGGCGGCGTGCCCGCCGTGGTCGCCGAGCTGCATCGCCACGGCCTGATCCGCACCGACGCGCGCACCGTCAACGGCCACACCCTGGCCGCCAACTGCGCCGACGCGCCGGTGAAAGACGCCGACGTCATCCGCCCCTTCGACCAGCCGCTGCGCGAAAACGCCGGCTTCCTCGTGATGTCGGGCAATCTCTTCGACAGCGCGATCATGAAGACCAGCGTCATCTCCGACGAGTTCCGCGCGCGCTACCTGAGCCAGGCCGGCGACCTCGACGCCTTCGTGGGCCGCGCCATCGTGTTCGACGGCCCGGAAGATTTCGAAGCCCGCATCGAAGACCCGTCGCTGGACATCGATGCGAGCTGCATCCTGTTCATGCGCGGCGTCGGCCCCATCGGGCACCCGGGCTCGTCGGAGGTGGTCAACATGCGCGCGCCCTCGCACCTGCTCAAGAGCGGCGTGTCGGCCTTGCCCTGCATCGGCGACGGCCGGCAGTCGGGCACCTCGGGCTCGCCGTCGATCCTCAACGCCTCGCCCGAAGCCGCAGCGGGTGCCGGCCTGGCACTGCTGCAGACCGGCGACAAGGTGCGCGTGGATCTGAAGGAACGCACCGTCAACATGCTCGTCGACGACGCGGTGTTGCAAGCGCGCGCCCGTGACCTCGAAGCGAAGGGCGGCTACCCGATTCCCGCGAGCCAGACGCCATGGCAGGAGATCCAGCGCGCGATGGTGGACACGCTGTCCGAAGGCATGGTGCTGAAGCCGGCGACGAAGTACCAGCGCGTGGCACAGACGGCGGGGATTCCGCGTCGGAATCACTGAGGACTTTTGTTCAGGGCGACGCTCCCGCCGACGGGGTGCCTTGCTCCGCGAATGTCCCCCGGCCTGCGGGCTTCCGCCCCTCCCCCTTGGTTTCGCTGCGCAAGGCACCCCATCGACGTGAGCGTGTTCAGAGCACGTGTGGATCGGCCCGCACAACGACCGCGCCCATCGTGCTCAGGACACTGGGTGCTTCCCGCAGCGAAATCAAGGAGGAGGGGCGAAGCCCCGGGGGACATTCGCGGAGGGAAGTACCCGGTGGCCTGTGCACACGCCCTGAATGAACCCGCCCCGCACCCAGAATTTTCTAAATCAGCAAGAAGGAGTCAGACATGAAGTGGATGAGCGTTCAAACGCCGCAGGGCCCCCGCGTGGGCTACATCAAGGACGGCGCACTGCAGCCCGTCGATGCGGCCCGCATGCAGGACATCGTCGAAGGCCAGCCCTGGCGCGACGCAGGCCAGCCGATCCCCCTCGCCGACGTCAAGCCCACCTTGCCGTTCGCACCGAGAAACATCATCTGCATCGGCGCCAACTACCGCGACCACTGCATCGAGACCGGCCTGGCCATCCCCGAGAAGCCCGTCGTGTTCGCGAAGTTCAGCAACACGCTGGCCGCTGATGGCGATGCGATCACCTGGCCCGAAGGCTTCACCGAGAAGGTCGACTGGGAAGCCGAACTCGGCGTCGTCATCGGTAAGCGTGCACAGGGCGTGAGCGAGGCCGAAGCGCTCTCGCATGTGTTCGGCTACGTCGCCGCCAACGACGTGAGCGCGCGCGACGTGCAACTGGGCGAGGCGCAGTGGGTGCGCGGCAAGTCGCTCGACGGCTTCTGCCCGCTCGCGCCCACCGTCGTCACGCGCGACGAAGTGGCCGACGTGCAATCGCTGGGCATCCGCTGCCTCGTCAACGGCGAGGCCGTGCAGTCGTCCAACACCAGCGAAATGATCTTCTCGGTCGCGTTTCTCGTCGCGTACCTCTCGCGCGCCATCACGCTCGAACCCGGCGACCTGATCCTCACCGGCACGCCCGCCGGTGTCGGCCTGGGCCTGAAGCCGCCACGCTTCCTCAAGCGCGGCGACGTGGTCTCGGTCGAGATCGACGGGCTGGGTTCGGTGACGAACCCGGTCCACGGCGCGGTCGCACGCGGCTAGCCTCCACGGCTTCCAGACAGACATACCTATTCAGGAGACAACAACAATGACAACCACGAGTCCCTACGGCGAGCTGGTCAGCGCCGCCATCCACAAGGCGCGCTGGCGCCTGCTGCCCATGCTGATCGTCATGTACATCATGTCGATCCTCGACCGCGTGAACGTCGGCTTCGCCAAGCAGGCGCTGCAGATCGACACCGGCCTGAGCAACAGCGCCTTCGCGCTCGGCGCCGGCATCTTCTTCGTGAGCTACGCGATCTTCGAAGTGCCGAGCAACGTGATCCTGTCGCGCGTCGGCCCGCGCATCTGGCTGTGCCGGATCATGGTCACCTGGGGGCTCGTGGCCTCGGCCATGATGTTCGCCACCACCGAGACCTCCTTCTACGTGCTGCGCTTCCTGCTCGGCATCGCGGAGGCGGGCTTCTACCCCGGCGTGCTGCTCACGCTGACCTACTGGTTCCCCGCCAAGGTGCGCGCGCAGGCCAACGGCATCCTGCTGTTCGGCTTTGCGGGCGCGCTCGTCATCGGCGGGCCGATCTCCGGTGCGCTGCTCGACATGAACGGCATCGGCGGCCTCAAGGGCTGGGAGTGGATGTTCCTCATCGAGGGCCTGATGGCCGTGGTGGTGGGCATCGTGGCCTTCTTCGTCATCGTCGACCGGCCGCACAACGCGCCGTGGCTCACGACCGCACAGCAGAACGCGCTGCAGGCCGTGCTTGACCAGGAAGCGGCGGAGAAGTCGGCCGACAGTCCGCAGACCGTGTGGCAGACCTTGTGCAATCCGCGCGTCATGTTCTTCGCGCTGAACTTCTTCATCGTGCAGATCGCCGCCTACGGCCTCATCTTCTATCTCCCGACCCAGGTGGGACAGATCCTGGGCCAGAAGATCGGCCTGCTGGTCGGCTTCGTCACCAGCATCCCGTGGCTGCTGGCGCTGTTCGTCGTGTACTTCGTCACGCGCTGGTCCGACCGTCACCACGACCGCCGCCGCGTCACCGTGGCGACGCTGTACACGATCTTCGGCGTGTGCGTGTGCCTGTCGGCGCACGGCTCACCGATCTTCGCGATCGCGGCGCTGTCCATCGGCGCGTCGACCTACCTGTCGGGCACGCCGATCTTCTATGCCTTCCTGTCGGAGCGGCTGTCGGGCCTGGGCATTGCCACGGGCATCGCGCTGGTCAACTCCATCGGCAACCTGGGCGGCTTCGTGGCGCCCAACCTGCGGACCTACGTGGAGCAGAACCACGGCGGCTCGGCCGCGGGGCTGTACACGCTGGGCAGCGCGGCGCTGCTGGCCGCGCTGATGCTGGCGCTCATGCCCAAGGGTTGGCGCGTGGCGAAGAAGAGTGGGGCTGCGGCGGCGCCGGCGGCCGTGCTCGACGGCCGGGCGCGCGCCTAGCCGTTCAGAAGGCCTGTCGCCAGACGCGCGACAGGGCCTGCCACGCGCAGTCCACCTCCGGCCGCTTGAGCGCGCCGGCCAGGCAGACAAAGCGCAGGTCGCAGCCGATGCTCACGCGGTCGGCAATGACCAGGCCGTCGCGCTGGCTGGCCTGCAGCGCCAGTGCGTCGCGCGCCAGCGAAATGCCCACGCCGGCGCGCACCAGCGCCAGCATCGACATCTCCTGGTCGGCCTGCGCGGCTTTCTTCAGCACCAGCTTGTGGGCCTGCAGCACCGGCGCCAGCAGCCGCGAATGCGAGGAGGTTGCCGGTGCCAGCACCCACGGCAGGTAGGCCAGCTCGGGCCAGTCGCGGCCCAGCACCTGCGGCGCCCAGCCGCTCGGGCCGATCACCTGGTAGTTGAAGCGCGCCAGCACCTGCGAATGGAACAGTTCACCGTCGTGGCGCCGTGAGGCGGCGCTGGCCTGCGGCAGGTCGGTGGCCTCGGGGTCGCCGAGGTAGAAGCCGATGTCCAGCTCCTTGTTCAGCAGTTGGGCGAGGACGTCGCCGCTCGTGCCCTGGTGCAGCTCGGTCTCGAGCTCAGGCGCCAGCGCCACCAGCTCGGTGAGGAAGGGGCTGAGCCGAGTGAAGTCGGGGTCGAGGATGGTGCCGATGCGCAGCGAGCCGCGCACGCCGCCCTTGAGCCGCTCGGCGGCCACCGCGAAATCGTTCAGGCTCTCGAGCGCATGTTCCGCATGGTTGAGCAGCGCCGCGCCGTCGCGCGTGAGCAGCAGGCCGGTGGGCGTGCGCTGGAACAGCTCCAGCTCGACCAGCGCGCCCAGCTCCTTGAGCTGCAGGCTCACGGCCGGCTGCGTGAGGAACAGGCGCTGCGCGCCGCGCGACACCGAGCCCTCGCGGGCCACGGCCACGAAGGCCTGCAGGAGCCGGGGCTCGATCTTCTTCATGCCGCGCCGGGGAAAGGCTGCAGCTGCTTGTACATGACGAAGGCGTCCACGAAGCCCAGCTGCGGATGCCTGAATGCGCCCGGCAAGGTGCCGACGATGGCGAAGCCCATGTGCTGCCACAGCCGCACCGCGCGCTCGTTGGTGGAGACGACGAAGTTGAACTGCATCGCCAGGAAGCCCATGCGCAGGGCCTGCTGCTGCGAGTGTTCGCACAGCGCAGAGGCCACGCCCAGGCCGCGCGCCGCCTCGGACACCACATACCCGCAGTTGCTCACGTGCGCGCCCTGGCCGGGCTGGTTGGGGCGGATCACATAGGTGCCGAGCACGGCGCCTTCGTCGTTGCAGGCCACGAAGGTCAGGGTAGGCACCTTCATCCACGAATGGCGGGCCTGTTCTTCCGTCACATCGGGCGGGTAGGTGTAGGTGTCGCCGCGGCGGAACGTCGGTTCGAGGACGGCCCAGAGGGCGGGCCAGTCGGTATCGAGGGCTTCGCGGATCTGGATCATGGGGTGATTCGGAAAAGGTGCGACATGCCAACAAGGATAATCCGCGCCCATGGAAATCATCAGCTTTCTCGTCGACTTCATTCTTCACGTCGACAAACACCTCGAGGCCTTCGTGGTCGCCTACGGCCCCTGGGTCTATGCGCTGCTGTTCCTGATCGTGTTCGTCGAGACCGGCGCGGTGGTCATGCCGTTCCTGCCGGGCGACTCGCTGCTCTTCATCGTCGGCGCGCTGTGCGGCGTGGGGCTCATGAGCTTTCCGCTGGCCTGCGGCATCCTGATCGCGGCGGCCATCCTGGGCGACCAGTGCAACTACTCGATCGGGCGCTACTTCGGGCCCAAGGTGTTCCAGTGGGAGAACTCGCGCTTCTTCAACCGCAAGGCCTTCGACCAGGCCCACAGCTTCTACGAACGCTACGGCGGCATCACCATCGTGCTGGCGCGCTTCATGCCCTTCATTCGCACCTTCGCGCCCTTCGTGGCGGGCGTGGCCGAGATGAACCGCGCGAAGTTCACGGCCTACAACGTGGGCGGCGCGCTCATCTGGGTGCTGGGCATCGCCACCGCGGGCTACTTCTTCGGCAACCTGCCGTTCGTGCGCCAGCACCTGGACAAGATCATCTGGGCGCTGATCTTCGTGCCCGGCCTGCTGGCGATCTTCGGCGCGTGGCGCGCCTCGAAGGCCGAGAAGGCGCGGGCGGCGGCGTCGCAGGCCTGAGCGGCTCTCGGCCCGCCCCAAAAAAAAACGCGCCGGAGGGCGCGTTTTTTCGTTGAGGGTTGGAAGGGTCAATCAGTAGCGCGGCCCGTTGTCCGGGTAGTAGCCACTGCCGCGCGGGTAGCGCTGCTGGTTGTAGTAGTTGCGCTCGTCGACGTTGCGGCCCACCTGGTTGCCGATGATGCCGCCGATGGCCGCGCCGCCGAGCGTGCTGCCCGTGTTGCCGCCGATCGCATGGCCCACCGCCGCGCCGCCGAGTGCGCCAATGCCGGTGCCGAGGTTCTGGTTCGGACCGCTCGCACAACCTGCCAGCGTCATGACCGAAGTGGCAGCTGCAGCGGCGATCCAGAGACGTGTCTTCAACATGAGGTCCACCTTTCGAGAGTGATGGCTCATCATGGTCAAAAGTATGCATTTCGCGGTGTAGGAGCCTGCCGCGCTTGCCTGTGCGCAGGGGCGCGTGTTGCGGAACGCAACGCCTGAAAGCGGGTGTGGCCAGGTGGTGCTAGGGGGTGCGCGGCTTCGGCGCCTTCTTCTTCGGGGCTTCCAGCGCACCCGACGACGCCGCCCGCAGGATGCGGCGGAAGGTGGGGCATTCCATGTGGCTGGGCGCGGGGCAGACCGCCGCATGCCGCAGGCCGTCGCGCATCGCCGTGAGCTGGCGGATCGTGCGGTCCAGGTCCTGCGCCTTGTCCGCGAGCAGTTGCCGGTCGATGCGCGGCTTGCCTTCGGGCGAGAACATGTGGCCGATTTCCTCCAGCGAGAAACCGGCGGCGCGCCCCAGCGCGATGAGCGCCAGCCGCTCCAGCACCTCGGGCGCGAACACGCGGCGCAGGCCGTGCCGGCCGGTCGAGGCGATCAGTCCTTTTTCTTCATAGAAGCGCAGCGTCGAGGCGGGAACGCCGGCGCGTTGCGCGACTTCCGAAATGTCCATGTGCCGGCCCCCTCTTGACTTCAAGTCGACTTGAATTGGCACAGTCTAGCTCTCGCCGCTTGAAGGCACCTGAAGGAAAACGATCATGGACGACACATCTCCCGCCAATGCCGAACAGGCCGCCTTGTGGAACGGCCACGCCGGCAGCGCCTGGGTCCGGACGCAGGCCGTGCTCGACGCGATGTTCCAGCCGCTCGAAGCGCGGCTGAGCGACGCGGTGCGCGCCGCGGGCGCCCGCCGCGTGCTCGACGTGGGCTGCGGCACCGGCCGCACGACGCTCGCCGTGGCGCGGCAGCTCGGCCCGACCGGCCAGTGCCTCGGCGTCGACATCTCTGCGCCGATGATCGAGGCGGCGAAGGCCCGCGCCGCGCGCGAGGCGCTCCCGTCGGCCCGCTTCGTCTGCGCCGATGTGCAGGGCCACGCCTTCGAGCCGGCCGCGTTCGACACGGTGATCTCGCGCCTGGGCGTGATGTTCTTCGACGACCCGGTGCGGGCTTTCGCGAACCTGCGGCATGCCGCGACGGAGGGCGCGGCCCTGCGCTGCATCGCCTGGCGCGGCGGGGCCGACAACCCGTTCATGACCACGGCCGAACGTGCCGCCGCGCCGCTGCTGCCCGGCCTGCCGCCGCGCCAGCCGAACGCACCGGGCCAGTTCGCGTTCGCCGACCGCGCGCGGGTCACGGGCATCCTCGAGGCGAGCGGATGGGGCGAGGTCGACATCCAGCCCTTCGAGGTCGAGTGCGCGTTCCCCGCGACGGCGCTGGCCGACTATTTCACGCGGCTCGGGCCGGTCGGCCTGGTCCTGCAGGGGGTGGATGACGCAACGCGCGCGCAGGTCGTCGAGACGCTGCATGCCGCCTTTGCGCCCTATGTGCAGGGCGACGACGTGCGCTTTGTCGCGGCCTGCTGGATGATCGCGGCGCGCGCCCCGATGCGGGAGCGCGGCCATGTCTGAGGCTGTCGAATGCGCACTGCGCACGCTGTGGATCGGCGTCGGCGCGACCGTGGTGATGGACCTGTGGGCCGTGCTGCGCCAGCGCCTGTTCGGCATTCCCTCGCTGGACTACGCGCTCGTGGGCCGCTGGCTCGTGCACCTGACGCGTGGGCGCTTCTTTCACGACCCCATCGGCAAGTCGCCGCGCGTGGCGGGCGAGGGCGTCATCGGCTGGAGCGCGCACTACCTGCTCGGCATCGCGTTCGCGGCCGTGCTGCTCGCGGGCTGGGGGCTGGCGTGGGCGCGCCAGCCGACGTTGGTGCCTGCGTTGATCGTCGGCATCGGCACCGTGCTCGTGCCGTTCTGCGTGATGCAGCCGGCGATGGGCGCGGGCTTTGCCGCGCGCCGCACGCCGCGCCCTGCGATGGCGCGGTTCCAGAGCGTGGTCACGCACAGCGTCTTCGGCGTCGGTCTTTACCTGGCCGCGTGGGTTGCCCGCATGGCGGGCCTCTAGCCTAGAGCTGGCGGCTGCGCGCGAGCGGCGGGTTCTGCGCGAAGTAGCGCTGGATGCCGCGCATCAGTGCGTCGGCCAGGTTTTCCTGGTAGTCGGCGCGGCGCAGATTGGCTTCTTCCTCGGGGTTGCTGATGAAGGCGGTCTCGACCAGCACGCTCGGGATGTCGGGCGCCTTCAGCACCGCGAAGCCGGCCTGCTCGACCTGCGCCTTGTGCAGCCGCGCGCCGATGCCCTTGATCTCGCCGAGCATCGCGCCGCCGAGCTTCAGGCTGTCGTTGATCTGCGCGGTGGTGCTCATGTCGAGCAGCGCGCGCTGCACCTGCGCCTCGTGGTTGCCCACGTTCACGCCGCCGACCTTGTCGGCGTCGTTTTCCTTGTTGGCCAGCCAGCGCGCGGCGCTGCTGGAGGCGCCGCTCTGGCTCAGCGCGAACACGCTGGCGCCGCGCGCGGCGGGCGTGGTGAAGGCGTCGGCGTGGATGCTCACGAACAGGTCGGCCTGCACGCGCCGCGCCTTCTGCACGCGCACGCCCAGCGGCACGAAGAAGTCGGCGTCGCGCGTGAGAAAGGCGCGCATCGGGCTGCCGTTGACGCTGGCCGCGTTGATGCGCTCGCGCAGGCGGTGCGCCACCTGCAGCACGATGTCCTTCTCGCGCGTGCCGTTCGGGCCGATGGCGCCGGGGTCTTCACCGCCGTGGCCGGGGTCGAGCGCCACGATGATGATGCGGTCGGTGCGGCTGGCCGTGGCGCGCGGCGGCGGACCGGGCGGCGTCACGGGGCGCGCTGGCGGAGGCGCTGCAGCCACCACGGGCGGCGGTGCCGGCGGCAGTGGCAGCGGCATGCCGCCAGGGGGCAGGGCCGGCGCGGGCCCGGAGGGCGCGGGGCGCGCGGCCTGCTGCGCCATCAGGTCGCCCAGCGGGTCGACGGGCGGCATGGCGGGGCGCACGGGCGCGGGGGCCGGCGA
>NZ_JBWKYW010000092.1:0-11470 GCF_059423965.1 Variovorax sp. GW458-11-26-14-LB1 | reverse complement strand
GCGCGCCCTCACGGCTGGCGACGAATTCCTTCTTCGTCCCCGCCGGCAATTTCCGTCACTCCCACGTCTGCGCCTGCCGCCACCCGCGGCGCAGCGATACGTGCTGGGCGCGTGCGCCCGTCCGATTCCGCCATTGACCACCAAGAGGAGACTCCGTTGAAACATTCCAGATCCTTTCCCTTCGGACTTGCATCGGCCGCCGCGCTTGCGCTGGCATTGACTGCCTGCGGCGGAGGCGACGGCGGCGGCGGCGCGGCCTTGCCGTTCCTGCCCGTGGCGCCCGCGCCTGCTGCATCGGCACCGCCGCCCGCGCCGACCGACGAAGTGCCGGCCACGCCCACCGAGCCGGTGGCCGAGGTCGACGACAGCTTCGACGAGTACTACAACGTCTGCCGCGGCACCAACCCCAAGTGCTACAACGACTGGGGCGCGTTCGCCACCACGCCCGACCGCGTGCTGATCTACTCGCGCACCGCCGGCCCGCGCCATGCCGTGCTGGGCACGCCGATGGCGGCCGGCCTGAACCCGGCGATGAACACCGACAACGTGATGCAGGCAGGCCTCGTGCGCATGCTGTCGGCCGAGGGCATCACGGTCGACTGGACCGAGGACGTGGCCGTGCTGGGCAGCCGCATCAACAACTACAAGGCGATCATCTTCGCGAGCTCGAACCGCGACACCTTGTGGAACGGCGCGGTGAGCACCAGCCAGGACGCCGCGCGCACCGCACTGCGCAACTACATGCGCCGCGGTGGCGGCTTCGTCGGCCTGCACAACGCCTTCGGCGCCGAATACAACTGGCCCTACTACGAAGGCCTGCTGGGCAACGCGAACTTCTACAACCACGGACCGAACCGCGCGGGCGATGTCGAGATCGTCTCGGACGACCCTTCGACGAAGGACGTGCCCAAGCGCTTCTCCTTCCAGGACGAGTGGTACAACCTGATGCCCTTCCCGACGAAGGTGAAGTTCCTGGCCAAGGTCGACACCTCGACGCTGACGCCGCTCACCTCCGCGCCGCATCCCGGCCACGCCGACTTCCATCCGGTCGCCTGGTGCCAGTACTACGACGGCGGCCGCGCATGGCTCACGACCCTCGGGCACAACGCGCATTCGTTCACCGCCGACCTGTCGGGCGTGGGCGCCATCGAGTTCCAGAAGCTCGTCGTGCAAGGCGTGAAGTCGGCGATGGGCCTGACGCCTTTCTGCACCACTGAGTAACCACGACCTCCCGGGGCCGGTGAGGCGCCGTGTGCGCGCCACCGGTCGTTTCGAACATCCCTGTTCCAACGTTCACCGAGTAGAGACATCCATGAAGAAAAAATCATTGGTCACGCTGATGATCTCGTGCGGCGTGCTCGCATCGCCGTTGCTGATCACCGCCTGCGGCGGCTCCAGCGGCGGTGGCGGCACGCCCGTGCTGCCCGTCGTGCCGGCCCCTGCGCCGCCGCCGTCTGCCGGCACACCACCGCCCGCATCGCCACCGGCCGCCGCCGCACCCGCGGCCGACCTGTCGGACTGCTGCACCGCCGGCGACAAGGACTTTCCGAAGGTTGGCGGCAACCTGGGCAACCAGAACTATTCGAGCCTGCGCAAGATCAACAAGGGCCTGGTCACGCAACTCGGTGGTGCCTGGGTCAACCAGATCGAAGGCGGCATGACCACCGGCAACAACCAGAGCACCACCGTCGTCGTCGACGGCGTGCTCTACATCGAGTCCGCACTCGGCAACGTGGTCGCGGTGGACGGCAAGACCGGCGTGACGAAGTGGAAGTGGACCACGCCCTACGGCAGCATCACCCGCCGCGGCGTGGCCGTCGCCAAGGACCTGGGCCTGGTGTTCACCGTGGCCACCGGCAACCGCCTCGTGGCGCTGCGCACCGACACCGGCGCCGTCGAGTGGATCAAGCAGTACCCGACCAGCAGCACCGACCCCGACTACAAGGGCGCGCTGCAGAAGGTCGCGCTGGTCTACCACGACAAGCGCCTGTACCTGGGCACCAACGACGGCAACCGCGGCGCCGCATTCTCGGCCGACGCGCTCACCGGCAAGGTGCTGACCACCTTCTGGGGCGTGCCCCGCGCGGGCGAACTCGGCTACGACACCTGGGGCGGCGCACCCGACACGGCACGCACAGGCGCCACGCCGTGGATCCATCCCGCGGTCGATCCCGAGCTGGGCCTGGTGTACTGGACCTTCGGCAACGTGCGCGGCGGTTCGTCGCAAGACGGCTCCTCGCGCCCGGGCCAGAACCTGTTCGCCAACTCCATCGTCGCGCTCGACCTCAAGAGCGGCGAGTACAAGTGGCACTTCCAGTCGGTGCACCACGACATCTGGGACATGGACAACGTGATGTCGCCGGTGCTCGCCGACGTGAAGATCGACGGCAAGGACCGCAAGGTCGTCATCTACGGCAGCAAGACGGGCATGTACTACATCCTCGATCGCAAGGACGGCAGCGCGCCGCTGGGCATCGACGAAGTGCCCGTGAAGCAGGACGCCCGCCAGGCCAGCTGGCCGACGCAGCCCCTGCCGCGCCAGGGCGCCTGGACCGAGACCTGCATCGTCGACCAGCCGCTGGGCACGGCCATTCCGGGCGACCCGAACCGCGCGGTGCCCAACTACACGAAGGGCTGCCTGTACGACGCGCACTGGGATGTGCCGATCCTGTCCATTCCGGGTCATGGCGGCGGTGCCAACTGGAACCACCAGTCCTTCAGCCAGCGCACGGGCCTGGTCTACACGGGCATGGGCTACGTGTCGGCAGCGCACTCGCTCAGCGAGTCGAGCAACGGCCTGCGTCCGCCGGGCACCTACATGACCGGCGCGGTCGTGGCGGTGGACCCGAGCACCAACCTCGTCAAGTGGAAGAAGCCGCTGCCGTACTCGGTGGCGCACGGCAACGGCATCCTGAGCACGGCCTCCGACCTGCTGTTCATCGGCCAGCCCGACGGCAACCTGCTGGCGCTCGATGCGCAGGACGGCACCGAGCTGTGGCGCTTCCAGACCGGCGCGGCGATCAGCGCGAGCCCGGTCTCCTACGAGATCGACGGCGAGCAGTACATCGCGGTGTTCTCGGGCGGCACCAGCATTCCGTACGGCGACTCGGCCCCGCGCGGCGACCGGCTGTGGGCCTTCAAGGTCGGCGGCGCGGTGACCGCGGCCGCCACGCCGACACCGCCCGTGGTACGTCGGCCCGTGTCGGGCGCGGCGGTGGAGGGCGCGGCACTGCCGACGCCGAACACCGTGTTCCTGGCGCGCGTGCAGACGGCGGCGAACGAACCTGGCGCGACCGAATCGACGGCCGTCAATGCCATGACGCCGACCTTCATGCGCGTGCCTGTCAACACCGCCGTGACCTTCACCAACCCCGCAGCCAACGCCAACACCCACTGCGCCACGCAGTTCTTCGAAGGGCGGTTCAATTTCAGGCTGACCCCGGGCCAGTCGCAGACCCACACCTTTGACACGCCGGGCGAATACTTTTACAACGACTGCCATAGCCCGCGCCCGACGGGAAAGATCGTCGTCTATTGATATGTCCTCAACCCCAACCACTGAAGGAGCAATGCGATGAAATGGTGCAAGCCTGAGTTCGAAGAAATGCGTTTCGGTTTCGAAATCACGATGTACATCTCCGCTCGCTGAGCGCGCAGACCCACGGCACCGGCCTTGCGCCGGTGCCGTGTTTTCTTGTTGGACCCCCATGAAGATTCTGGTGCTGGGTTCGGGAGCGGGCGGTGGCTTCCCTCAATGGAATTGCAATTGCCGCCTGTGTGCCGGCCAGCGAAGCGGGCAGGTGCGGGCCACGCCCCGCACGCAGAGTTCGATCGCCGTGTCGGCCGATGGCGAACGCTGGATTCTGCTGAATGCCTCACCCGACCTCGGCGCGCAACTGCGCGCCTCGCCGGCCCTGTGGCCGCGCCACGGCCTGCGCCATTCGCCGATCGAGGCGGTGGTGCTGATGGACTCTCAAATCGACCACGTCGCAGGCCTGCTGAGCCTGCGCGAAGGGCAGCGGCTGCAGCTGTACTGCACGCCCGAGGCCCATGACGACCTCAGCGGCAGCCTGCCGCTGCTGCGCACCCTCGACAGCTACTGCGGCGTGACCTGGCATCCGTTGTCGCTCGAGGCCGGCGGCGGTGCCTGGCACGACATCGCCGGGCTGCGGCTGCAGGCCGTGCCGGTGCCCGGCAAGGCGCCGCCGTATTCGCCGCGCCGCCAGACCGAGGCGCGCAGCGAGAACGCCGCGGTGCTCATCGAAGACCCCACCACCGGCAAGCGCGTGCTCTACGCGCCGGGCCTGGCGCAGGTCGGCGAGGCCGAGCGCCGCAGCCTCGACGCCTGCGACTGCGTGCTGGTCGACGGCACCTTCTGGACCGAGGACGAGATGGTCGCGGCCGGGCTCGGCAAGAAGCACGCGGCCGACATGGGCCACCTGCCGCAGTGCGACGGGCCGCACGGCCCCGGCATGCTGCAGGCGCTCGACGCCTGCGCGGCGCGGCGCAAGGTGCTCATCCACATCAACAACAGCAACCCCATCCTGGACGAAGACGGGCCACAGCGCGCGCAGCTCGTGCGCCGCGGCATCGAGGTCGCGTTCGACGGCATGGCCCTGGAGATCTGAACACGTGATGCAACAGCAACGGCAAGAGACACAAGGCCCATGGTCCCCGCAGGAGTTCGAAGCGAGGTTGCGCGCCATGGAGTCGCGCTACCACAGCCACCACCCGTTCAATCGCCGGCTCAACGCGGGCGAGCTGCAGCCCTTCCAGGTGCGCGGCTGGGTGGCGAACCGCTTCTACTACCAGTGCCGCATCCCGGTGAAGGACGCCGCCGTTCTGTCCAACTGCGACGACCGCGCCACGCGCCGGCGCTGGGTGGTGCGCATGCTCGACCACGACGGGCATGGCGACCATGAAGGCGCCAACGCGGGCGGCATCGAGATCTGGACCCGCCTGGGCATCGCCACCGGCCTGGCGCGCGAGGTGCTCGAGTCGCACGCGCTCGTCGTGCCCGGCGTGCGCTTCGCGGTCGATGCGTATGTCAACTTCGCGCGCACGGCGCCGTGGCAGGAGGCGGTGATTTCGTCGCTCACCGAGATGTTCGCACCGCGCATCCACAAGGACCGGCTCGCGGGCTGGCCCACGCACTACCCGTGGATCGACACCTCGGGCCTGGACTACTTTCGCAGCCGCATTCCGCTGGCCGACCGCGACGTCGAGCACGGCCTCGAAGTGGCGATGCAGTGGTGCACCACGCGCGAGCGGCAGCAGCGCGCGCTGCACATCCTGGGCTTCAAGCTCGACATCCTCTGGGCCATGCTCGACGCGATCGAGAAGGCGTATCCCGACGACCTTCCGAAAGACCAGCAACCATGACCGCATGGACCGACGATGCCCAGCCGGCGCTCACCTCGATCTACCGCATGCAGTGGGAAGAGGCGCAGCAGTGCCACGTGCTGCTGTTCCCCGAGGGCATGATCAAGCTGAACGGGCCGGCGGCCGAGATCCTCCAGCGCTGCGACGGCAAGACCTCGGTGGCGGCGCTCGTGGCCGACCTGGAGCGCACCTTCGGCGAGAGCGACCTGCATGCCGACGTGCTCGAATTCCTGGAGCAGGCCCATGGACGCCACTGGATCCGCTGAGGTGCAACCCCGCGCCGTGGCCAAGCCGCCGCTATGGCTGCTGGCCGAGCTGACCTACCGTTGTCCGCTGCACTGCGCCTTCTGCTCCAACCCGGTCGACTACACGCGCTACCGCGAGGAGCTGGACACGGCCGAATGGATTCGCGTGTTTCGCGAGGCACGCGCGATGGGCGCGGTGCAGCTGGGCTTCTCGGGCGGCGAGCCGCTGCTGCGCGACGACCTGCCCGAGCTGGTCGCGGCGGCGCACGAGCTCGGCTTCTATACCAACCTGATCACCTCGGGCGTGGGCCTCACGCCGCAGCGCGCCGAGACGCTCAAGCGCGCGGGGCTGGACCACATCCAGCTGTCGTTCCAGGATTCGAGCCGCGAGCTCAACGACTTCCTCAGCTCCACGAAGACCTTCGACCTCAAGCAGCGCGTGGCCCGCACCATCAAGGACCTCGGGTACCCGATGGTGCTGAACTGCGTGATGCACCGCTACAACCTGCCGCACGTGGGCCGGATCATCGAGATGGCCGAGGCGATGGAAGCCGACTTTCTCGAACTCGCGAACGTGCAGTACTACGGCTGGGCCTGGCGCAACCGCGAGATGCTGATGCCCTCGCGCGAGATGCTGGCCACGGCCGAGGCGGTGGTTCAAACCCATCGCCCGCGCCTGGACGGTCGCATGAAGATCCTCTGGGTCGTGCCCGACTACGCCGAGGGCAAGCCCAAGCCCTGCATGGCGGGGTGGGGCAGCGTGTTCCTCGTGGTGGCGCCCGACGGCGTGGCGCTGCCGTGCCACAGCGCACGCATGCTGCCCGGGCTCGACTTTCCCAATGTGCGCGCGCACAGCATCCGTAGCATCTGGCAGGAGAGCCCGGCCTTCGGCGCGTACCGTGGCACGGGCTGGATGAGCAGCACCTGCCAGAGCTGCGACGAGAAGGAGAAGGACCATGGGGGCTGTCGCTGCCAGGCTTTTCTGCTGACCGGCGACGCGGCGGCCACGGACCCGGTGTGCCCGAAGAGTCCGCGGCATGAGGAGGTGGAGGCGATGGTCAAGGCGGCGGGTGATCCGCGCGACGTCGGCACGCCGATCCGCTTCGTGCCGGGCACGCGGCGTGCGGGCGACCTCGTCTTTCGCACCGACGCGAACGCGTTGGGTTGAGAGCACGCCCCGATGACGATCACCCATCGCCTGCCGCTGGATGGCGGGCATGTGATGCACGTCGAGGAGCATGGCAACCCGGCGGGCCTGCCCGTGGTGGTGTTGCACGGCGGGCCAGGCTCGGGCAGCTCGCCGCTGTTGCGCCGGGACTTTGATCCGGCGCATTACCGCATCGTCTGCCCCGACCAGCGCGGCTCGGGCCTCAGCACCCCCACAGGATCGATTGAGCACAACACGCTCGCCGATCTGCTGGCCGATCTGCGTCTGCTGCGCGCGCACCTGCGCATCGACCGATGGCTGGTGGTGGGCGGCTCGTGGGGCGCCACGCTGGCGCTGATGCATGCGCTCGATGCACCGGAGGCTGTGGCGGGCCTGCTGCTGCGCAACGTGTTCCTCGCGCGCCCGGGCGACATCCACGCGCTCTTCGCCGGTGCCCTGCAGCACGACGGCCCCGCATGGCGCGCACTGTGGGACGAGGCCGGGCGCCGGCGATGCCCGGTGACGGTGCCGATCGCCGAGGTCTTCGCGCACGGCACCTGGGCGCGGCAGTGCGAGCTGACGCGCCACTGGTTCGATTGGGAGCAGCGCCTCGCCACCGGAGGCACAGCGCCGCCGATCGACGAAGCGATGCTGCCGCGGCTCGTGGCGCGCTACCGCGTGCAGAGCCACTACCTGCGGCACGGCTGCTGGCTCGATGCGCCCACGCTGTTGCAGCGCTGCGCCGCATTGCCTGCTGTGCCCACGCTGATCGTGCACGGCACGCAGGACGCGCTGTGTCCGCCCGAGGGCGCACAGGCACTGGCGCAGGTGCTGGGCGCCCCGCTGCAGTGGGCGCAGGGCGCGGGCCACGACCCGACGCATCCGGCCATCGCCGCGGCGATGGCGCAGGCCTTGCGCGACTACGCGGCCACGCAGACCTTTGGTTTCAGCGCAGCCGCGTCTTGAGCGGATCGCCGATCAGCGTCACCCGGCCGTCCTTGTGGCGGGACCACAGTCGGTCGTTGCCATGGCCGTCGTCGGCCACGAAGAGCACGGCGTCGCCCAGCGCGCGAAAGCCCAACGGCATCGCGTGACGTTCGCCCGCGGCAAGGTCGGCCACAGCGCGAGTGCCGGCGGGCGTGCCGTCGCTGGTCCATGGCTCGACGCCCCGGCCACCGCCGCCGTTCGCCGCGAACCACAGGCGCGCCCCGATGACGGCGAAGCGCGCGGGTGAGCCGTTCTCCGCGCCCGGTGCGATGTCCTTCACGCGCACCGTGCCCGCCGCCGTGCCGTCGCTGCGCCACAGCTCCGCGCCCGACACGCCATCGGTCGCGGCGAAGTAGAGCTTGCCGCCCATCACGGCGATCGCGCTCGACATGGAGCCGCCCGGGCCGGGGCGGATGTCCTTCACCAGCACTGTGCCCTTCGCCGTGCCGTCAGTCTTCCACAGCTCGATGCCGTGCACGCCGTCGTCGGCCGAGAAGTACAGCGTGCGGCCCAGCACCGCCAGGTGCGTCGGTCGCGAAGGCGCGGCACCGGGGCGTAGGTCCTTCACCAGCTGCGTGCCGTGTGCGGTGCCGTCGCTCTTCCACAGTTCGGTGCCGTGTTCGCCGTCGTGCGCGGTGAAGTAGAGGTCGTTGCCCACGGCCGTGAGGTTCTGAATGCCCGCGTCCTCGATGCCCGGGCGGATGTCCTTCACGAGGCGCGTGTGCTCGGGCGTGCCGTCGGTCACCCAGAGTTCGTGGCCGTGCGTGCGCGTGGTCGCAGTGAAAAACAGGCGCGGACCGGCCACGGTGAGCTGGCGGGTGAGGGCGCGCGGCCCGGCATCGACGGCGGACACGCGCGTGGTGCTCTTCGCATCGCCCGTGGTCTTCCACACCTGGAAGCCGGTCTGGCCGTCGTCGGCCACGAAGTAGAGCGCGTCGCGGAACACGGTCAGCTCGTTGGGCATCGCGCCTTCCTCGCCGGGGCGCAGGTCGATCACCTGCGTCGTGCCGGCGGCGGTGCCGTCGGTGCGCCAGAGCTCGAGCCCGCTCGCGCCATCGGTGGCCGTGGTGTAGACGTGGCCCTTGAATGCGACCTGACCGGCGGGGAACGACCCCCGGAAGCCCGGCCGGATGTCCTTCAGCAAGGAGGTGCCGGCATTGCTGCCGTCGGTGACCCACAGCTCCTGGCCGGTCGTGACGTGGAAGGCGCTGAACACCATCTTGCCGCTGCCCAGCGGCGCGAGGCCGGAGGGCGCGATGAAGGCCAGCCGCTGGCGCTGCTCGGGCAGCACTTCGCGTTCGGGGTCTTGTGCAGCGGCGGGCAGGGCCGCGAGCAGGGCGAGCGCGGTGAGCAAAACGGCGCGCATCGGCTCAGCCCCCGAACCACCGTGCCGGCACGATCACCAGCTGCGGAAACGCCACCATCACGAACAGGATCGCGAACTCGGCCAGCATGAACGGCACCACGCCGCGCGTGACGTCGTCCATCGAGATCTTGCCGACGCCGGCCACCACGTTGAGCACCGTGCCCACTGGCGGCGTGACGAGGCCGATCGAGTTGTTGATGATGAACAGCACGCCGAAGTACACGGGATCGATGCCGGCCGCCTTCACCACGGGCATGAGCACCGGCGTGAGGATGAGGATGGTCGGCGTCATGTCCATCGCCGTACCCACCACCATCACGAGCACCATGATCGCGATCATGAGCAGCATCTGGTTGCCCATGAACGGCTGCAGCATGCCCACGATCTTCGAGGGCAGGTCGGCCACCGTGATGAGCCAGGCGCTCACCATCGCCGCGGCGATCAGGAACATCACGATCGCGCTGGTCTTGGCTGCGCTCACGAAGATGGCGTACAGGTCTTTCCAGGTGATCTCGCGGTACACCACCGTCGACACGAACAGCGCATACACGGCGGCCACCACCGCGGCCTCGGTGGGCGTGAACACGCCCATGCGCAGGCCCACGAGGATGATCACCGGCAGCATCAGCGCCCACAGCGCGTTGCGGAAGGCGGCGGCAATCTCGGCCGACGACTTGCGCGGCGGCGGCACGATCTTTTCGCGCCGCACCAGCCAGGCCCAGGTGATCCACAGCGCGCCGCCGATCAGCAGGCCCGGCACGATGGCCGCGAGAAACAGCTTGGAGATCGACACGTTCGCCGCCACGCCGAAGATCACCAGGCCGATGCTCGGCGGAATCACGGGGCCGATCACGCCGGTGGCCGCAATGAGGCCGGCCGCGCGCGGCTTGTCGTGGCCCGCGCGCACCATCATCGGCAGCAGCAGCGCGGTGAGCGCGGCGGCGTCGGCCGCGGCCGAGCCCGAGAGCGCCGAGAGCAGACAGCCGGCCATGATGGTCACGTAGCCCAGGCCACCCTTCACGTGGCCCACGAGCGCGAGTGCGAAGTCGACGATGCGCTTGGACAGCCCGCCCACGTTCATGATCTCGCCCGCGAGCATGAAGAAGGGCACGGCCAGCAGCGGAAAGCTGTCGGCGCCGCCGATCACGTTCTGCGTGAGGATCTGCGCGTCGAACAGGTCGAGGTGCCACATCAGCGCCACGCCGCTGGCCAGCAACGAGAAGGCGATGGGAATGCCCATCGCCATGGCGAGCAGCAGCGAGCCGACGAAAACAGCGATGGTCATGGCCGTGCCCCCGGTTCCTTGGCGTCTTGCGAACCCAGGATCTGCTGCAGCTGCACCGCTTCTTCCGATTCCTGCACCATCACCAGTTCATGGTCGGCGATGCGGCCCGTGAGCAGGCGCAGCAGGTCGAGCGCCAGGATGAGCCCGGCCAGCACCGAGAACACGATGCCCGCCGCGTAGACGATGGCCATCGACGCGCCGGTGACGGGCGCCGTCACGTCCCAGTTGATGCGCGCCTGCGCGATGCTGCCCTGCAGCAGCAGCCAGACGATGTAGAGCATCACCGCATGGCCGACGGCCAGGCAGATCTTCTTGCCGATGGGGGGCAGCTTCTGCACCACCATGTCCACACCCAGGTGGCCGTGCTCCTTCAGCGCCACCACGGCGCCCAGGAAGGTCATCCAGATGAAGAGCCAGCGTGAGACTTCCTCGGACACCGTGATGCCCGAGTTGAAGCCGTAGCGCAGCACCACGTTGCCGAAGACGAGCACGACCATGACCGCGAGCGCGGCCGCGATCAGCGCCTCGATGCCGCTGCAGCACCGGTCGAGCCAGCGGGTCATGCGGAGGCCTGTGCTTGCGCTTGCGCCTGGCGCTGCATGTCGACCAGCGCGCGCAACGCGGCCAGGTACGACAGCGGGCCCAGGCCCTGGACCGTGCCCTTCACCGCCGGCGAGATGATCGAATGCGCGCGCCATGCTTCGCGCGCGGCGATGTTGGACATGTGGACCTCGATGGTCGGGAACGGCATGGCCTTGATCGCGTCGTGCAGCGGCACGCCGTGCTGCGTGAGGCCGGCGGGGTTCACCAGCGCGCCCTGCGCATCGTCGATGTGGGTGTGCAGGAAGTCGATCAGGTCGCCTTCGTGGTTCGACTGGATGGTGTCCAGCGTCACGCCGAGTTCGCCGGCGAGGGCCTGCAGCTGCGCGTTGATCTCGGCGAGCGTGGTCTTGCCGTAGATGTGCGGTTCGCGGCGACCGAACAGGTTGAGGTTGGGGCCGTGGAGAACGAGGATCTTCATGGGGAGCTTCGGTGAGGGACGGGCTGGCTTGCTGACT
>NZ_JBWKYW010000091.1:0-11619 GCF_059423965.1 Variovorax sp. GW458-11-26-14-LB1 | reverse complement strand
GCTCGGCACCTTGCGCGCGCGGGGCCTCACGCTCGCCCAGGCGGTGGCCGCCTCTTCCTTCTTGCCGCAGCCGATGAGGGCCGCCGAAGCCACCGCGGTGAGGGCGGCGAGCTTGAGAAGGGAACGCTTGTTCAGATCATTCATTGTCGAAATCCTCGGAAGAAAAGGACGGGTTGGCAAAAAAACGAGAACGCGATTATGAGCCGGGGTAGAACGGTTTCCCCATCGAGGCCGGCATGTTGATGCGGATGAAGGCGGGGTTGCGCGAGATCAGCGCCAGCACCACGATCGGGGCGATGTACTGGGCCATGCTGAGGAACTGCGAGGGCACGTCGACGCCGCTGCTTTGCAGGTGGAAACCCAGCATCGAGACGCCGCCGAACAGGTAGGCGCCGAGCAGCACGCGGATCGGGCGCCAGGTGGCGAAGGTGGTCAGCGCCAGCGCGATCCAGCCGCGGCCGGCAACCATGCCCTCGACCCACAGCGGCGTGTACACGGTCGACAGGTACGCGCCCGCCAGCCCGCACAGCGCGCCGCCCGCGATCACCGCCAGGAAGCGGATGCGCCGCACCGGGTAGCCCAGCGCATGCGCCGACTCGGGCGACTCGCCCACCGAGCGCAGCACGAGGCCGGCGCGGGTGCGGTACAAAAACCAGATGAGCCCGATGGTCAGCAGCACGGCCACGTACACCATCGGGTGGTGCCGGAACAGCGCCGGGCCGGCCAGCGGAATGTCGGCCAGCACGGGAATGGCGAAGGGCGTGCTCTCGGGCAGCTTGGCCTGCACGAAGCTGATGCCCGCGAAGGCCGAGAAGCCGACGCCGAACAGGCTCAGCGCCAGCCCCGTGGCGTACTGGTTGGTGTTGAGCCAGATCACGAGCACGCCGAAGAAGGCCGCGAGCAGCGCGCCGGCCGCCATGCCGGCCAGAAAGCCGAGCCAGGGGTTGTGCGTGATGACCACCGTCGCGAAGCCCGCGATGGCGGCGCACAGCATCATGCCCTCGGCGCCGAGGTTGACGACGCCGGCCTTCTCGTTGATCAACAGGCCCAGCGCCGCGATGGCGAGCACGGTGCCCGCGCTCAGGGTCGAGCCCAGCAGGAGTGCGTAGCTTTCCATGGTTCAGAGCCCTCCTTCGGTGGCACGCGCGGTCGGCGCAACGGGCGCGGTCGGCGCGGTGATCGGCGTGCTGACCTGCAGCGAACTCGTGGTCAGCGTCGCGGCCTTGGCGCCGGCCTTGCGGCGGATGCGGTACGCGATGAGCGTGTCGCAGGCCAGCAGCGTGAACAGCAGCAGGCCCTGAAACACGCCGGTGAGCGACTTGGGCAGGCCCAGGCGCGACTGCGCGAGTTCACCGCCGATGTAGAACATGCTCATCAGGATGGCCGAGAAGATCATGCCCACCGGATGCAGCCGCCCGACGAAGGCCACGATGATGGCCGCGAAGCCGTAGCCCGCGGGCACGTAGGGCGTGAGCTGGCCGATGGGGCCCGCCACTTCGAGCGCGCCCGCCAGGCCGGCCGCGCCGCCCGAGGTGAGCAGCGCGATCCACACCGCGCGGCGTGCCGAGAAACCGGCATAGCGCGCCGCCGCGGGCGCCAGCCCGCCGACCTGCTGCGCGAAGCCCGCGCGCGTGCGGAACAGGAACACCCACAGCGCGCCCGCGCCGACCAGCGCGATGATCAGCCCGATCGACACGCGCGAGCCCTTCATGAGGCGCGGGATCTGCGTCACCGCCTCGAAGGTCTTGGTCTGCGGGAAGTTGTAGCCCTGCGGGTCTTTCCAGGGGCCGAAGACCAGGTAGCTCAGCATCAGCGTGGCCACGTAGACCAGCATCAGGCTCACGAGGATTTCGTTGGCGTTGAACTTGTCGCGCAGGAACGCGACGATGCCCGCCCACACCATGCCGCCCCCGATGCCCGCCAGCAGGATGGCCACGACGATCCAGCTGCCGGTGCTCTTGTCGGCCAGCAGCGCCACGCCGCCCGCCGCGATGGCGCCGCAGACGAACTGCCCTTCGGCGCCGATGTTCCAGACGTTGGAGCGAAAGCACACGGCCAGGCCCAGCGCAATGATGAGCAGCGGCGTGGCCTTCACCATCAGCTCGCCGATGGCGTAGCCGCTCTTGATCGGCTCGTAGAAGAACACCTGCAGGCCCTTGACCGGGTCCTTGCCGAGCGCGGCGAACAGCGCCACGCCGATGAGCACGGTGATCAAGAGCGCCAGGATCGGCGAGCCATAGCTCCAGAAGCGCGACAGCTCCGGGCGGGGTTCAAGCTTGAGCATGCGCGCCCTCCTTCGTGTTGTTGTTCTGGTGGGGCTGTGCCTGCGGCCACAGGCCGCTCATCCACTCGCCGATCTGCGGCAGCGTGGCCGCCGCGCGGTCGATCGAGGGCGACAGCCGCCCCTTGGCGATCACGTGCAGCCGGTCGCAGATGTTGAACAGCTCGTCCAGCTCCTCGCTGATCACGAGCACGGCGCAGCCGGCGTCGCGCAGCGCCAGGATCTCGGCGTGGATGAGCGCGGCCGCGCCCACGTCCACGCCCCAGGTGGGCTGCGAGACGATGAAGAGCTTGGGGTTGGCGTCGATCTCGCGACCGACGATGAATTTCTGCAGGTTGCCGCCCGACAGCGAGCGCGCCGCCGCGCCCGGGCCGCCGGCCTTCACCTTGAAGCGATCGATGATGGAACGCGCCTGCTTGTCGAGCTCGGCGGTGCGAATCCAGCCGCCCTTGCCCACCGCGTTGCTGCGCGTGAGCAGCAGGTTGTGCGCCAGGCCCAGCGTGGGCACGGCACCGCGCCCCAGCCGTTCCTCGGGCACGAAATGCAGGCCCAGCGCACGCCGCGCACGCGGGCGCAGCCGGCCGGCCGGCTGGTCGAACACGCGCACCATGGCGGGCTCGGCGCGCACGTCCTCGCCCGAGAGCGTGTACAGCAGTTCCTTCTGGCCGTTGCCCGAGACGCCGGCGATGCCGACGACCTCGCCCGCGCGCACGTCGAACGAGATGCCGTCCAGGTCGACGCCGAACTGGTCTTCGCGCGCCAGCTTCAGGCCCTGCACGCGCAGCGCCACCGCGCCGGCATGCAGCGGGCGGTGCTGCAGCGGCGGCGGCTCGCTGCCGATCATGAGGCGCGAGAGCGACTCGGTGCTCTCGTTGCGCGGGTTGCACACACCCGTGACCTTGCCGCCGCGCAGCACGGTGCAGGCCGTGCACAGCTCCTGGATCTCGTGCAGCTTGTGGCTGATGTACAGGATGCTGCAGCCTTCCGAGGCCAGCTTGTTCAGCACGCCGAACAGGCGGATCACGGCCTGCGGCGTGAGCACCGAGGTCGGCTCGTCCAGGATCAGCAGCTTGGGGTTGGTGAGCAGCGCGCGGATGATCTCCACCCGCTGCATCTCGCCCACCGACAGCGTGTGCACGGGGCGCGAGGGGTCGATGTCCAGCCCGTACTCGCTGGCCTTGGCCGTGATGCTACGGGCCACCTCGGCCAGCGCGAGCGACTTGTCCAGGCCCAGCCAGACGTTCTCGGCCACGGTGAGCGTGTCGAACAGGCTGAAGTGCTGGAACACCATGCTGATGCCCAGCGCGCGCGCCTGGTGCGGGTTGCGCAGGTTCACCGCCTGGCCGTCGAAGGTGACGGTGCCTTCGTCGGGCTTGACCGAGCCGTAGATGATCTTCATCAGGGTCGATTTGCCCGCGCCGTTCTCTCCGAGCACGGCATGGATTTCGCCGGGCTGCACGGCCAGGGAGATGTCGCTGTTGGCCACCACCGCGGGGTACCGCTTGGTGATGTGCGCCAGCTGGAGTCTGGGGGTTGTCATGCCGGGTTTCGTGGGTTTGTCTCGTTCAACATCAACAAGCGGGGACAGCTATAAGTTTAATAGCGTCCCCGCGACCATCGGCGCCCGACGGCGCGTCCTTCAGTGTCCGCCGATGTAGGCGAACTTGAACAGGAAGATCGCCGCGATCACCCACACCATCGCATGCACTTCCCGTGCCCGGCCGGTGCACAGCTTGAGCACGGCGTAGGTGATGAAGCCGAAGGCCAGGCCGTTGGCGATCGAGTAGGTGAAGGGCATGGCCAGCGCCGTGACGGCCGCCGGAATTACCTCGGTGGTGTCTTCCCAGTCGAGCTCGACCAGGTCGCGCAGCATCAGGCAGCCCACGAACAGCAGCGCCGGTGCGGTGGCGTAGGCCGGCACCGAGCCCGCCAGCGGCGAGATCATCAGGCAGGCCAGGAACAGCACCGCCACCACCACGGCCGTGAGACCGGTGCGGCCACCGGCTTGCACGCCGGCTGCGCTTTCCACGTAGGCCGTGGTGCTCGACGTGCCCAGCAGCGAGCCCGCGAAGATCGCGCCGCTGTCGGCCAGCAGCGCCTTGTTCATGCGTTCCATCTTGCCCGGCACCAGCAGGCCGGCGCGCTTGGCCACGCCCATCAGCGTGCCGGTGGCGTCGAACATCTCGACCAGGAAGAACACCAGCACCACGTTCAGGATGCCGCCCTTGAGCGCGCTCAGGATGTCCAGCTGCATGAAGGTGGGCGCGATGGACGGCGGTGCGTCGAACACGCCGTGGAACTTGTTGCCACCGAAGAAGAACGACAGCACCGTCACCGTGAGGATGCCGATCAGGATGGCGCCGCGCACCTTGAGCCGGTCGAGCGCCACGATCATGAGGAAGCCGATGGTCGCCAGGATCACGGGAGCCGAGTGCAGGTCGCCCAGCGTGACGAAGGTGGCCGGCGAAGCCGCGACCACGCCCGCGCTCTTGAGTGCGATGAGCGCCAGGAACATGCCGATGCCCACGGTGATCGCCGTTCGCAAAGACTGCGGTATGCCCGCGATGAACAGCTCCCGCAACCCGGTGACCGTCACGATCAGGAACAGACAGCCCGAGATGAACACCGCGCCCAGCGCGGTCTGCCACGTGTAGCCCATGCCGAGCACGACCACGTAGGCGAAGTAGGCGTTCAGGCCCATGCCCGGCGCCATGGCGATCGGGTAGTTGGCGTACAGGCCCATGATCAGCGTGCCGATGGCCGCGATCAGGCAGGTGGCGACGAAGACCGCGCCCTTGGGCATGCCCGCGTCCCCGAGGATCGACGGGTTCACGAAGATGATGTAGGCCATCGTCAGGAAGGTGGTCAGCCCTGCGATGACTTCGGTGCGCACGGTGGTGTTGTGCTCGGTCAGCTTGAAAAAGCGTTCCAGCAGACCGGCGTTGGCCGGTGCGGTGGCCGCACGCAACGGCGCCGCCTCGGTGGCCCCGGCGGCCCGGGGAGTGGTGGCCTTGGGCACCTCTTCATACCTGTTCATTTCGCTTGTCTCCAGCTGTTGTATGTGGCGGTTCGTTCATCGTTGCCTCGGTCGCGACGCCGGCGCGACGGAGGGCTCAGGGAGGATCGGAAAGCGGCTCAGCCGGCAGGGCTCGGGCAGTGGCGGCGGGCGCGGCATCGAAGCCGGGCCGCAGCGACGCCGCCACGCCCTTGATGCATTCGCGCAGCCAGCGCGCGGAACTCGACGAATGGGTGCGTTCGTGCCAGAGCTGGTAGTACATGAGGCGCGGCAAGGCGGCCGGGCACTCGAGGATCTTCACGGGCAGCCGCGCGGCAAAGCGCTCGCAGTACTGGCGCCCGGTGGTCAGCACCAGCAGGCTCGAGGCCACCATGTCCGGGATGAGGCTGAAGTGCGCGCAGCGCGCCGTGATGTTGCGCTGCCGGCCCAGCTCGTCGAGCATCTGGTCGATGATGCCGCGCCCGCCCGGGTGCATGGGCGTGGGCGCGATGTGCTCGGCCGCCAGCCAGGTTTCCAGGTCCCACCCGCGGCGCACGGCCGGATGGTCCTGGTTGACCAGCGACACCACCTCGTCGCCGAAGAGGCGCGCCATGTGCAGGTCTTCCGGCGGCTTGAGCCAGTTGCCGATCACCAGGTCGACCTGCCCGAGCGCGAGGTGCCCGTGGTAGTCCGAATCGGGCGAGAGCGCATGGATCTCGATCTGGCACAGCGGCGCCTCGCGCTTGACCTGCGCCACCAGCATCGGCAAGAACAGCGGGTCCATGTAGTCGCTGGCCGCGATGCGGAAGGTGGTGGCCGCCGACTGCGGCTCGAAACCGCGCGCATCCGAGAACAGCATCTCGGCCGCCCGAAGAATGCTGGCCGCGGGCTCGATCATCCGCAGCCCCGCGTCGGTGGGCACCATGCCCGAGCCCGAGCGCACCAGCAGCGGGTCGCCCGACAGCTCGCGCAGGCGCTTCAGCGCGGCCGAGACGGCCGGCTGGTACATGCCCAGGCGGATGGCGGCGCGCGAGACGCTGCGGTCGGTCAGCACGGTATGAAGCACCCGAATCAGATGAAGGTCGATCTTGTCGAAAAGCGCCTGGTCTCTCATGGCTGTTCACACCTTTCTTGTCTGTGCGAACAGTTATACAGCGCAACATTTGGAGAACGGAAGGACGCTCGGACCGTGCGAGCACGGCCGGTGCTCATTCGCCAGAGGCTGCCTGCACCGCGGTCAGGGCGCGGAGGATGGATTCGCTCGTGGCCGGCGCCTTCAGCGGCGGATCGACCCGGTGCCCGCCCGCGGCCGACACGGCATCGCGGATCGCGAAGAACACCGAGAACGGCAGCAACAGCGGCGGTTCGCCCACGGCCTTGCTGCGGTGAATCGAGTCTTCGAAGTTCTGGCCCTCGAACAGGCGCACGTTGAACACCGGCGGGCAGTCGTTGGCCGTCGGGATCTTGTAGGTGCTGGGCGCGTGCGTGGTGAGCTTGCCGCTTTGCGGATGCCACACCAGCTCCTCGGTGGTGAGCCAGCCCATGCCCTGGATGAAGGCGCCCTCGACCTGGCCGATGTCCACGGCCGGGTTCAGCGACTTGCCCGCGTCGTGCAGGATGTCGGCGCGCAAGAGCTTCCATTCGCCGGTGAGGGTGTCCACCACCACCTCGCTCACCGCCGCGCCGTAGGCGTAGTAGTAGAACGGGCGGCCCTGCATCTTGTCCTTGTCCCAGCTCAGGCCGGGCGTGGCGTAGAAGCCGTCGGACCACAGCTGCTTGCGGTCGAGGTAGGCCTCGCCCACCACGGTGCTGAAGGCCAGCGTGCGGCCGTTCACTTCGACCTGGTCGTTGGCAAAGCGCACGTCGGCGGCGTTGCCGCCATGGCGTTCGGCGGCGCAGGCGGCCAGGCGTTCGCGGATCTGGCGGGCGGCGTCCTGCGCGGCCTTGCCGTTCAGGTCGGCACCGGTCGAGGCGGCCGTGGCCGAGGTGTTGGCCACCTTGGTCGTGTCGGTCGCGGTGACGCGCACGCGCTCGAAGCTCACGCCCAGCTCGTGCGCCACCACCTGCGCCACCTTGGTGTTCAGGCCCTGGCCCATCTCGGTGCCGCCGTGGTTCACGAGGATCGAGCCGTCGGTGTACACGTGCACCAGCGCGCCGGCCTGGTTGAAGTGCTTCACGTTGAACGAGATGCCGAACTTCAGCGGCGCCAGCGCCAGGCCGCGCTTGAGCACCGGGCTCTTGGCGTTGAAGGCGGCGATCTCTTCACGGCGCAGGCGGTAGTCGCTGGTTTCCTCCAGCTCGGCCACGAGTTCGTGGACGATGTTGTCGGTCACGGTCTGGCGGTACGGCGTGACGTTGTTCTCGCCCTTGCCGTAGAAGTTGACGCGCCGCACGTCGAGCGGGTCGCGCTTCAGTTCGCGCGCCACCGAGTCCATGATGTTCTCGATGGCGATGGCGCCCTGCGGGCCGCCGAAGCCGCGGAACGCGGTGTTGCTCTGCGTGTTGGTCTTGCCCGAGAAGCCGTGCATGCTCACGTTGGGCAGCCAGTAGGCGTTGTCGAAGTGGCACAGCGCGCGCGTCATCACCGGGCCCGACAGGTCGGCCGAATGGCCGGCGCGCGACACCATCGTGATCTCGGCGCCGAGGATGCGGCCCTCGTCGTCGTAGCCCACCTCGTACTCGTACCAGAAGCAGTGGCGACGGCCGGTGATCATGAAGTCGTCGTCGCGGTCCAGCCGCAGCTTCACGGGGCGCTGCAGCTGGCGCGCCGCAATGGCCGCCACGCAGGCGAACAGCGCCGACTGCGATTCCTTGCCGCCGAAGCCGCCGCCCATGCGCCGGCATTCCACATGCACCTCGTTCGAGGACAGGTGCAGCGCATGCGCCACCAGGTGCTGCATCTCGCTGGGGTGCTGCGTCGAGCAGTGGATGTGCAGCGTGCCGCCCTCCTTCGGGATGGCGTAGCTGATCTGGCCTTCGAGGTAGAACTGTTCCTGCCCGCCCACGTCGAGCGTGGCGCTGTGGCGGTGCGGTGCCTTCGCGATGGCGGCGCGCACGGCGGCCTCGTCGCCGCCGTTGGCGGCCCCGCCGCTGCGCACGATGTGCATCGGCGGCACCACGTACTGGCCGCGCGCATGCGCGTCCTGCGGCGTGATGACGGGCGGCTGCGCCTCGAGGGTGATCGCGTCCTTGGCCTTGGCGGCGGCGCGGCGCGCGACATCGCGGGTTTCGGCGATCACGGCGAACACCGGCTGGCCGAGGTAGCGGATCTGGCCGCCGTCGTTCACGGGCAGCAGGATCGGGTCGTCGTGAATGATCGAGCCGCAGTCGTTGGTGCCGGGAATGTCGTCGGCGGTGAGCACCGTGACCACGCCGGGCATGGCGCGGATGGCGTCGAGCGACAGCGCCGTCACGCGGCCGTTGGCGGCCGGCGACAGGCCCAGCGCGCAGTGCAGCGTGCCGGCGAGTTCGGGAATGTCGTCGATGTAGGTGGCCTCGCCGGCCACGTGCAGGTGCGCCGACTCGTGCGGGCGGCTGATGCCCACGCGCATGCCGCGGCCGTGGGCCAGCGCTTCGGCGCCCACGTCGATGCGGGCGGCGGTGTTCTTCAGGTAGTCGGCAAAGGCCTCGGCGGGCTGCAGCAGGCGGGCGTCGATGGGTTTGTTCATGGTCAGAGTCCTTCCGCCGCAACCTTGGCAACGACATGGGGCATCACGCTCCAGACGCTGGTTTCTTCGATGGACAGCGCGTCCTGCGTGCGGGTTTCGAGCCACAGGCGCTGGATCAGGTTCTGCGCCACCTGCAGGCGGTAGTCGGCCGAGGCCCGCATGTCCGAGAGCGGCTTGAAGTCCTGTGCCAGCGCCAGCTTGGCGGTGGCCACGCTGGCCTGCGTCCAGGGCTTGCCCACGAGCGCGGCTTCGGCGTTGGCGGCGCGCTTGACGGTGGCGGCCATGCCGCCGAAGGCCAGGCGCACGGCCTTCACCGTGTCGCTGCCGGCTTCCAGTTCGATGGCGAAACCCGCGCACAGCGCGGAGATGTCGCAGTCGAAGCGCTTGCTGATCTTGTAGGCGCGCACCTGGCGGCGCATGGCGGCCAGCGGCACGGCCAGGCCCTGCACGAACTCGCCGGGCTGCAGCTCGTTCTTCATGTAGTCGAGGTAGAACGCGGGCAGCGGCATGCGGCGCACGACGTCGCCGCGGCGCAGTTCGATCTCGGCGTCCAGCGACATCAGCACCGGCGGCGAGTCGCCGATGGGCGAGCCGTTGGCGACATTGCCGCCCATGGTGCCGGCGTGGCGGATCGGCGGCGAGGCAAAGCGCAGCCACACGTCGGCGAGGCTGGGCACGCGCTCGACCAGCGCGCCGAAGGCGGCTTCGAGCGAGGCGCCGGCGCCGATGTACAGCTCGTCGGCGCGCTCTTCCACGGTCTTCATCTCGGCCACGTCGCCGACATAGATGATGTCGCCGAGGTCGCGGAACTGCTTGTTGACCCACAGGCCGACGTCGGTCGAGCCGGCCAGCAGTTGGGCGCGCGGCTTCTGCACGCGCAGCGCGGCGAGCTGGGCCAGGGTCTTGGGGGCGTGGAAGTGGTCGACGCGGGCGCCCAGCGGGGCCGCGTAGTCCAGGCCGTCGTTCTTCAGCGCGGTGAGCGCGGCCACCACGGGCGCGGTGTCCAGGCGCACGGCCGGCAGGTCGAACATGCGCTGGCCGGCGTCGAGGATGGGGCGGTAGCCGGTGCAGCGGCACAGGTTGCCCGACAGGTCGTCGGCCAGCTGCTGGCGCGTGGGCTGCGTGCCCTCGGCCTGGTGGTGTTCGTAGGTGGCCCACAGCGACATCACGAAGCCCGGCGTGCAGAAGCCGCACTGCGAGCCGTGGCAGTCGACCATGGCCTGCTGCACGGGGTGCAGCGGGTGGACAGCGTGCTTGGCCGGGGCGTCGGCCTTGGGCTTGCATTGCGACGCGCACTGCCCCTTGAGGTCTTCGACCGTGAACAGCGCCTTGCCGTGCAGCGTGGGCAGGAACTGGATGCAGGCGTTGACGGTCTGCAGCTGCAGGCCGTCGACCGCGCCGGGCGCGTGGGCGTCGGTGGCCAGCTCGCCGATGACGACGGTGCAGGCGCCGCAGTCGCCTTCGTTGCAGCCTTCCTTGGTGCCGGTGCAGCGCGCGTCCTCGCGCAGCCAATCGAGCACCGAGCGGGTCGGATGGACCCCGCTGACGTCGACGATCTTTCCGCGATGGAAGAAGCGGATCGGTTGAATCGGTGTACTGCTGCTCTCGGTGCTCATGCTTTTTCAGGCTCGTGGGCGGCCCGTCATGGGCCAGTCATGGACGTTAGCGGCTTGCGTGGGGTCTTGCATACGGGCACGCCCATAACGCGTATGTGAGGGTCGGTATGCCACGTCCGGGGAAACCCTTGGATTGACGTTGCAATTCCCGGGCCACGCCGGAAACCGAGGGTTTTCAGCCGTTTTTCAGCCGTGTGCGATGGCGGTCCAGGCGGTGGCCAGCAGCGTCACGCCGGCCACGAAAAGCAGCCCGGCGACCAGCCATTGCAAGGTGCGCGGTTGCAGCTTGTTGGGCAGGCGGTGGTGCAGCCGCGTCGCGGCGTAGACGACGGGCATGGCGCAGCCGGCCAGCAGCGCCGAGTGCCACGAGAAGTGGCCCGTGGGCACCACGATGACGAGCCGCACGAGCGAGTTGAAGGCGAACATCAGCAGCAGCGCGCGGCGCACGAGTTCGCGGTCCAGCGGCTGGCGGTACATGTGAAAGACGATGGGCGGGCCCGAGGCCGAGAACAGCCCGCCCAGCACGCCCGAGAGCCCGCCGATGAGGGCGAAGCTGGTGCGGCCCGACACGGCCGGCAGCGGCTTGCCCTGCAGCAACAGCAGCACGGCGCAGATCAGGATCGACACGCCCAGCAGGCCCCGCAGCCACGACACGGCGCTGCCGCTGAGCCACACGAGCAGCATGAGCCCGACGATGACGCCGACAGTGCTGCCGTTGAGCGCGGGCTTCATGAGCTGCCAGGGCACGGGGCCGGGGCGCGCGCGGAAGTAGGTCCAGGCGTTGATGAGGCTCAGCACGGTCGCGGCATTGGCCGCGTCGTTCACGCTGGCGATGTCGAACACCGACACGAGGCCCAGCAGGATGAGGCTGAACGCAAAGCCCGTGAGGTTCTGCGCGTAGGTGGCCAGGCCCACGCAGGCCATGAAGATCAGGACCGGGACGGCCCCGGAAAGAATCGCTTGCACCGGGGGTTTCGTCAGCGCGCGCCGAAGCTTGCGGGACGGTGAAGGGAGACGGGGGAAAGGGGATGCGGGACGGACATTCGGACGGGGATCGGG
>NZ_JBWKYW010000090.1:0-12207 GCF_059423965.1 Variovorax sp. GW458-11-26-14-LB1 | reverse complement strand
GGATTTTGTTGTTCTGGGCGACTGCTGCGTGACCTCGGTGCTATCAGCGGCCACCATCACGCTTGGCGTGTTCTCGGCCACTTCGATAGATGCGCCCGTGTGCCTGATCAGTTCGCAAGATCGCGCATGCAGCGCACCAGGTGAAGATTGCTGCGTGAATCCATAAAGAGGATAGAAACACGATCGTACGAACTGGCGGTCGTGCTTGAGGGCGGATTGATCGGGACTCTCGGGTCCGCCAGCCAGTAGCGGCGCGTCGGATCGAAGCTTCCGGAATGCGGCAGAAGTAACGTGTACATCATCTGCTGGGTGTTGCTGGCGCAGGTCGCCATTTCGCACACTCCTGGCAGATACCAATCCGAATAGCCGCCGGTGGAACTGCTGACGCATGTCTGCGCAGCCGAAGGTTGGCCTTGGAACAGGCCGGCAACGGCCTGTGTCGTCGCCCGGCTATCGCCGTAGGGCACGCTGTCGGTCGGCCCATCGGGACCCCATTTTTCCCCGTTCGATTCGGACAACAGGGCCAGCACCTTGCCGCCCACGCTGGCCGTCGGAGCCGTAGTGTCGTCCAGGCTGAACACATAGCCCGCTTGATAAACGCTCCCATAGCTCAGGATGCGGATGTCAGTGCTCGAAGAATTGGTGTTGTCGCCCACGACGTGCAGCGTGGACGGCTGCGCCGTGACTAGCGGGGCCGATGTGGGTGTGGCACCGGGCGCAACAGTGACCTGGCAACTGCTGCCTGCCGGCAGCACGCCACCGCAGTTCGTGGCAAACGAGGAACCGGGCGGCAACGCTGGGGAAACAGTCGCCGTGAGCCCCTTGGCATCATAGAGCCCTGTATTCGTGATGATGATTTTTCTCGACGCGCCCGTGAGCGCTGGATTCAGTCCTGGGTCGCTCACTGACAGCGCGAGCGTGGCGACGCTGTGCACGAGTGTCGTTGTCTGCGCTGCTGGCGGTGGAGCAACGGGCGGAGGCGGCGCCGGTGGAGTCGGTGGCGGTGGCGGTGGTGGGACATCTGGTGTTGGCGCCACGGCGATGGGGGCAAATGGCGCGCCCCCGCCACTACCGCCCCCGCAGGCGAAAAGGATTGCGGGCAGCGTTGCGGTCAGCATGAGGCGCGATATTGGGTTGAGCTTGAGCTGTACCCGAAGGCTGAGGCCTGCGGCGCGGGAAGCAGATGACATGAGAAGACCCCTCCAAGGACGCGCGATCCTAGGAGGGCGTTCCATCGAGCGCATTGGACTAAAGTCCTATGTGGCTCTATTGCCAACCTCGCTGCATGGATGTCGCTGGCAGCTGATCACCTCACGGAGGACGATTGGTCCATCCTTGTAGGGAGCGCTTGGGGGGGAACGGTACTGTTCGTGTCCGTTTTTGGGACCGGTCCCGTTTCCGGTACTGTTTCAGTAACGGTCCCGTTTTCGGTACTGCTTAGGCGGTAGATGACAGGCGGGCTAGGCCTACCGCCGCACCCGTCGCCAACAGGTACGTTGATTTGACCGTGGCCTGGGCATATCTGTTCTGTGCGCTGCACCGCCGAGTTTTGGCCTCTGGAGCCTAAAGACAGCATGCGCCAGCCTGGCGATATGTCGAGGGTCATCATTGAAGGCGATTGGGTAGACGACGCGGCAGACCATGGTGAGCCAGTCGCCGTCGAGCTTGCCGCTGCACTGATCGCGAAGCTCTTCTCGAAATTCGTGCCACCATGCCTCCTGATCGGTCAGGGTGCGGCCGGCGATCACGATAGGGCTGGCGGGCTTCCACATGGGGGGATGCTACTTCTTGCTTGCTTGCTCATGTGCAAACTCACATCGACCAGCCCTCGGTCTACAGTGCCGAGCCGAGTCGCAACAACGTTCCCTGCCTATGATCACCGTGAAGAAAAAGCACAGTCCCCAACGCGAAATCCTCAGGCGACAGGGGGTGATCGAAGACTGGGGTCTAGACCTCTATGCGATGGCCCAAGGTGGCAAAGCGATTGAGGAGCGCAGGCGCGAGGAACAAACTTACATGAAGGTCTATGGCACGCTCACGGAGGCTGTCAATGGCGTTCTTGCGTTTGACTTTCAGATCATGGGCTCAACCTCTCCGACCGCAGGCAGAGCTGAGATCCCAAGCGTTGGCTCGATTACTGGCACGAAACCAAAGCTACAGGCAGGGATGGAGTTGTCGTTGAGGCAGTTCGATGCCTTGCTGTCAATCGCTCGCGCAGGGCGTCTGAAGTCTTGCCGCTTTAGCTTCCTGGCACCACGCTACGGCAGCTCTTTGATCTCCTCAGTCTCTTTCAGCACATCGCCGCCGGAAGAACTGGAGTAGCGCTTACAGCAGTGACCAGGACGCGGTTGTGGTTACGTGGCGCGATTGATAAGGGTCACGTCCGCGCTCGTTCGACGCTCTACTTGAGCGACTACCTGGGGCGGCTTACCGATCTTCGCGTGCAGCAGCTACATTTGCTGTAGGAGAAGAATCTGCATGCCCTGGCCAAGACGCAATCCAGCCGCCGCAGCGGTTGCTGGCACTTCCATCGGACGTTCTGCTCGCCAAATCGAGGCCGAGTCTTTTGCGCCGCAGGCGCGGGCGTGGACGCCGGAAGTCTTTGATCACATTGAATGGCGTCGCTTCGAAGCCCTGTGCGAGGCGTTGTATGGGCAAGCCGGCGTGCGCACTGAATCCCAGTCGCATGGCGCAGACGGTGGAGTGGATATCTGGCTGTACCTGCAGAATGCGAGCAAGCCAATGATCGTGCAATGCAAGCACTGGTCTCGAAAGGTCGCGGTGGACGATGTGCGCGCTTTCTTCGGCGTACTCAAGTCTCACGACCTTGACCGCGGCATCTTTGCCACCAGTGCAACGTTTACTTCCGAGGCATCCTCTTTCGCCAGTGCGCACGGGATCAGCGCTCAAAATCGTGAAGGGTTGTTGAAGCTGATCGCATCTAGAACGCCAGCGCAGCAAGCCCTGTTGCTGGAGACGGCGTATCAGGGCGAGTATTGGCGCCCAACCTGCGCGAGTTGCGGCATAAAAATGGTTGTGCGTGAGCCCAAGGAGGGGGGATCCTTGTTTTGGGGCTGTACCAACTTCGCGAAGCTGCGTTGCCGATCCAAGATTCAGCTGCGCGCCGCAGAGCGGTAACCCGTCGAGCGGATGTGGGGGGGCGGGCGGCTCCTACAAGCAACTCCCGCATCGCGGGGGAGGCAGTCAGCGAGCTGGATGATCGGAGCCATATTGACTGGCCTCTGGGGGGGCGGAGCCGTGATCATCGGGTGCTGCAGCGAGTCTTCCTCGGCGGCGAATAGACGAGGATACGATGGCAGCGCATAGAGGAACTGCGGGAGAACCTGTTGACCAGTCATTCATGCGAGATGTATCCCTCCGATGAGGAATGGGACGCGATCTACGACGCAATCGAGGAGGGGCATCCGCTGCCTTGGCCGGAAACGCATCTTCATCTTGAACCCCAAGACACTACCTTGCCAGGATGGCTCGCGCTGTTGGAGCTGGTCGAGGAAGCGGCTCGCGATCGCAGAGAAACGTTTTCCCCCAAGGAGACTCTCGGTGCTGAGCTGTGGGCGCAGGTCGTCACATTGCCCCCATCGATCGCCAAGCTGAAGCACGTCAGGAAGCTCAATCTGTATCGCAGCAGCCTGCTTCGCATTCCGCCTGAAATCGGGGAGATGGAGAGCCTGGAGCAGTTCATCCCCTATACCTCGTACGGGCTGCACTGGTTTCCATACGAAATAACGCGATGCCTTCGCTTGAAATCAAGCACTGTCAGTACGCGAGCGCTCTATGGGAACTACAAGCACCGGGCAACATTTCCCAAACTAGACCCAGTGGTTGCTGCTCTGATTCCGGCGCGATGCAGCGTTTGCAACGGCCTTCTTGAGAGTCGATGCGCTGTTCATCAGCGATGGTTGTCGTTCAACGTCGCCACTGACGTTCTTCCGCTGCTGGTCAATGCGTGTTCCGCTGAATGCATAGATCGACTTCCTGCCCCGACGCCTGGCTACGTACCGTTTCCCCATCAAGGCGGTACGTCGGTCTCTCAGCCACCAGCAGACTAGGCCCCATCGGGGTTCATTCGTTACCCGGGTAGCCGAAAACCAGCACCGCTGGAAAGCTACCGATCACCCACGCCCAACTCAGACTTAAGACATGACAATTGGCGGTGCAAACAAATTGCTCAAACTGGTCGCTTTGCTTAATCAGGGCTCCGACCACAACTGCGAGTACGAGCTGATCGAGCTACCTAAAGCCGAAACGTTGGGGCCTGCGCTGGCCTTGTATTTCGAGTCCATCATCAACTGGAAAACGAAGAAGCCGCATCCCGCTCGCGACTGGCATATCTCGCTAAGTCCAATGCCGGGAGCGACGAAAGACGCGCTCCACGCAGTTATCGACGAGTGGTTCTTCAAGACCCACTGTTCGCCTAGCTTGGGCGACCGCCGGGAATGGGTGCGCAAGAACGTCGTCACATTCGTTGTAGACGAAATTCTGGATGTCGTTGGTGAGCCGACTCTTGACGAGGTGCGTACCAGTCCGCCGCTCTTCTACGAATGCACGTGGCAAGACATCGCGTTGTCGTCAGCGCGGGGACATTGGCTTCTGCATTTCGGCATCAACGACTAAATCAAACAATTGAATCAGCCAGCTGCCCGCCGCCTGAGCCGTCCTCAACCTCGTGGAGTGCGTTGCCTACGTCGGAGCACAGCTGCAGTCCAGGTGACCCGCGTGCGGCAGGTCAAGATGGGATGACTGGACGCTCACGACAGTCGTGGATCAGGCCGGCTGGGTTGTCAGGCCGCTTTGAACTGGATGATCTCAGCGCCTGCGGCGAGCTTTTCTAGGTAGTCGGCCCAGCGTTGCATCATTTCCCGGCGCGCGGGCAGGTGGGCGGTGCGGTTGTAGGCCCGGCCATTCGGGTCTTTCACGGTATGCGCCAGTTGGTGCTCGATCAGGTCGGGTCGCTCGCCCAGCACCTCATCCATGATCGTGCGCGCCATCGCCCGGAAGCCGTGGGCAGTCATCACGTCAGACCCGTACCCCATGCCGCGCAACGCAGCGTTGATGGTGTTCTCGCTCATGCAGCGCTCGCCTGTGCGGATGCTGGGGAACACGTAGCGGCCATGCCCGGTGAGCGGCTGGATGGCCTTGAAGACATCGATCGCCTGGCGCGACAGCGGCACCAGATGCTCCACCTTCATCTTCATCTTGGAGCCCGGGATGCGCCATTCCGCAGCTTCCAGGTCGATCTCCGCCCATTCAGCCGCGCGCAGCTCGCCAGGGCGCAGAAACACCAGGGGCGAGAGCTGTAGCGCGGCAGAGGTCGCCGGATGGCCGGTGTAGCCTCGGATTGCCCGCATGAGCTGGCCAGCTTCCTTGGGTTCGGTGATCGCCGCATAGTGGGCCTTCTCAACCGAAGCCAGCGCACCTCGCAGATCGGCCGTCACATCGCGTTCAGCAAGTCCCGTCGCCACGGCGAAGCGCAGCACCTGAGAGCAGACCTGGACGACACGGTGGGCGCTCTCGTGGATGCCGCGAGCCTCCATGCGCCGGGCCACCTTGTCCAGCACATCCTTCGCCTTGAGGTCTGCCACGGGGTCTCGGCCGATGAAGGGGAAAACGTCCTTGGTGAGCCAAGTTTCGATCTTCTCGTGGGTGCTGAGGCCGCGCTTGCTCGCGGTTTTTGCCAGCCAGTCCCGGGCGACCACTTCGAAGGTGTTCCCGGCGGCGGCAATCTTGGCCGCTTTCTCTTCGCGCTTGGCCACGTTCGGGTTGATGCCGTCGGCGAGTTGTTCGCGTGCCTTTTCACGCCGCTGACGGGCTTTGGCCAGGGAGACCTCAGGGTAGACGCCGAGCGCCAGGGTTTGAGGCTTGCCGTCGATCCGGAAATCCATGCGCCAGTACTTGCCCGACGCTTTCACTCGGAGATACATCCCGCCGCCGTCGGCATAGCGCTCGCCGGCCGCCGAACCCTTGTGTTTCGCCTGCTTCACGAACGTGTCTGTGAGCGCCATTCCAGCCCCTTCGATTTGTCGGTACTTCATTCTCGCCACTTTTGTCAGTACCTACAGAAGTACCTACAAAGTGCCGACATGGGATGCTATGGGCTGAGACGGCTTGAGGCAAAGAAAAACCCGCTGCGCCTATGAAGCGAGCGGGTTTTGATGTTGGGTGAGACGATGTGATGTTGTCTCATGGTGCCCGGGGCCGGAATCGAACCGGCACACCTTTCGGTGGGGGATTTTGAGTCCCCTGCGTCTACCAATTTCACCACCCGGGCACATCCGGAAGGAAGCCCAAAATTATGGCACAGTGGCTGGCATGAATTATCCGACGATCGAAGACGCCATCGGCAAGACCCCCCTGGTTGCCCTGCAACGCATCCACGCTGCGGAAAACGCCAAGCGCGGCAACGTGATCCTGGGCAAGCTCGAAGGCAACAATCCGGCGGGCTCGGTCAAGGACCGGCCGGCGCTGTCGATGATCAAACGGGCCGAGGAGCGCGGTGAAATCAAGCCCGGCGACACGCTGATCGAGGCCACTTCGGGCAACACCGGCATCGCGCTGGCGATGGCCGCGGCCATCAAGGGCTACCGCATGGTGCTGATCATGCCGGAGGACCTCTCGGTGGAACGCGCCCAGACCATGAAGGCCTTCGGCGCCGAGCTGGTGCTCACGCCCAAGAGCGGCGGCATGGAATACGCGCGCGACCTGGCCGAGCAGATGGTCGCCCAGGGCAAGGGCCGCGTGCTCGACCAGTTCGCCAACCCCGACAACCCGCGCATCCACTACGAGACCACCGGCCCCGAGATCTGGACCGACACGCACGGCAAGATCACGCACTTCGTGAGCGCCATGGGCACCACGGGCACCATCACCGGCGTCTCGCGCTACCTGAAGGAAAAGAACCCGGCGGTGCGCATCGTCGGTGCGCAGCCGGCCGAAGGCTCGCGCATTCCCGGCATCCGCAAGTGGCCGGTCGAGTACCTGCCGAAGATCTACGACCCGAGCCGCGTCGACGAGGAAATCAGCGTGAGCCAGGACGACGCCGAGGAGATGTGCCGACGCCTGGCGCGCGAAGAGGGCATCTTCGGCGGCATCTCGGCGGCCGGCGCGCTGTGGGCGGCCATCGAGGTGTCGAAGAAGGTCGAGAACGCCACCATCGTCTTCGTGGTCTGCGACCGCGGCGACCGCTACCTGTCGACGGGCGTTTTCCCCGCCTGATTCCCTTCACACTGCGGCGGCGCCCCCCGGGCGCCCCCCCCCCCCCCCCCCCCCCCCCCCCCCCCCCACGCCCGCGAAAAAGAACAGAGACTTTCCATGCCCCACCCCAAGTTCTGCCAGGCCTGCGCCACCCCGCTCGAATGGATCGCGTTGATGGAAGACGGCGGTCCCAAGGAACGCCTGCGCTGCCCCAACTGCGGCCACACGCACTGGAACAACCCCACGCCCGTGCTGGCGGCCATCGTCGAGTACCGCGGCCAGGTGCTGCTGGCGCGCAATGCGGCCTGGCCGGGCAAGATGTTCGCGCTCATCACCGGCTTCATGGAGGCCGGCGAGACGCCCGAGGAGGGCATCGCGCGCGAGGTCAAGGAAGAGACCAACCTGGACGTGAGCGCCGCCAAGCTCGTCGGGGCCTACGACTTCCAGCGCATGAACCAGATCATCATCGCGTACCACGTGGTGGCCGACGGCGAGGTGAAGCTCTCGCCCGAGCTGGTGGACTACCGCCTCTACGACCTGCCCGACCTGCGGTGCTGGCCCGCCGGCACCGGCTATGCGCTGGCCGACTGGCTGCGCACGCGCGGCCAAGAGCCGGTGTTCTTCACTGCCGCGGAAAACGAAGAGCGTCGTCGCGGCCTGAACCTGCCGCCGGAGCCTGGCAATGCAAGTTGACCGCGAAATCGACACGCGCGGCCTCAACTGTCCGCTGCCGATCCTGAAGGCGAAGAAATCGCTCAACGACATGGCGAGCGGCCAGCTGCTGAAGGTGGTGTCGACCGACCCGGGTTCGGTGCGCGACTTCCAGGCCTTTGCGCGCCAGACCGGCAACGAACTGGTGGCGCAGGAGACCGTGGGCAGCGACTTCATCCATGTGCTGAAGCGGCGCTAGCGTCGGCAACCGGCAAAAGAAAAAGGGGCCTCGCGGCCCCTTTTGTTTTCATTGCTTTGCAGCGCCCTCAGAGCTTCAGGCTCTTGAGGTATTCGCGGAACTGCGCGCCCACTTCAGGGTGCGCCAGCGCCAGCTCCACCGACGCCTGCAGGAAGCCTTCCTTGCTGCCACAGTCGTAGCGGATGCCCTTGTACGAATAGGCGTAGACCGATTCCTTCTTCATCAGCGCCGCGATGCCGTCGGTCAGCTGGATCTCGCCGCCCGCGCCCTTGGGCTGGTTGCGGATCTCGTCGAACACGCCGGGCGTGAGGATGTAGCGGCCGGCCACACCCAGGCGCGAGGGCGCGTCTTCGGGCTTGGGCTTCTCGACCATGCGGTTGACCTTCACGAGGCCGTCTTCCACGTTCTCGCCGGCCACGATGCCGTAGCGCTTGACGTGCTCCAGCGGCACCTCTTGCACGGCCAGCACCGAGGCGCCCAGGCGCGCGAAGACTTCGGTCATCTGCGCCAGCACCGGCTGGCCACCGACAGGGCCGACCATCAGGTCGTCGGCCAGCAGCACGGCGAAGGGCTCGTTGCCCACCAGGTGCTCGGCGCACAGCACGGCGTGGCCCAGGCCCAGCATGCGCGGCTGGCGCACGTACGAGCAGGTCATGTCGTCGGGCGACACCGAACGGGCGATTTCGAGCAGCGCGTCCTTGCCGCTGGCTTCGAGCTGGCTTTCGAGCTCGTAGGCGGTGTCGTAGTGGTCTTCGATCGCGCGCTTGTTGCGCCCGGTCACAAAAATCATGTCGCGGATGCCCGCGGCATAGGCTTCTTCGACGGCGTACTGGATCAGCGGCTTGTCGACCACGGGCAGCATCTCTTTGGGCTGCGCCTTGGTGGCCGGCAGAAAGCGGGTGCCGAAGCCTGCAACAGGGAATACGGCCTTGCGGATGCGCGTCGGGGAAGAAGTGGACATGGGCGGTTCAGTGTCGTTTGAAAGAGGAAAGAAGAGGGTTGGGAGAGGATGCAGCGCAAAGCCTGCATCCGCATCCTAAGCCCCCACCCTGGCCTCGTCTGTCAGCCGAGGCGCACAAGCTGGCCGCGCAGGCGCTCCAGCGTGGCGGTGAAATCGGCCAGGCGCGTGCGCTCCTGTTCGATCACGGCGGGCGGCGCCTTGGCCACGAAGGCCTCGTTGCCGAGCTTGCCGTGCACCTTGGCGATCTCACCCTCGATGCGTGCAATTTCCTTGCCGATGCGCAGCTTCTCGGCCGCCTTGTCGATCTCCATGTGCAGGCACAGGCGCGCCGCGCCCACCACCGCCACGGGCGCCGCTTCGGCGGCAGCCTGCCACGAGGCCTCGTCGTCGAACACCTTCACTTCCTTGAGCTTGGCCAGCGCCTGCAGCACCGGGGCCGCGTCGCGCAGGAAGGCCGCGCCCTCGGCGTCGTCGGCTACCGCGTACAGCGGCAGGCGCGTGGCGGGCGACACGTTCATCTCGCCGCGCAGCGTGCGGCAGGCATCGACCAGCGCCTTCAGGCGGGCCACGTGTGCTTCTGCGGCTTCGTCGATCTTCTCCGGCTGGCTCTGCGGGTAGGCCGCGATCATGATCGATGCGCCTTCACGGCCCGCGACCTTCGAGACCTTCTGCCACAGCTCTTCGGTGATGAACGGAATGATCGGGTGCGCCAGGCGCAGCAGCGCTTCGAGCACGCGGATCAGCGTGCGGCGCGTGGCGCGCTTTTGCGCGTCGTCGCCGGTCTGGATCTGCACCTTGGCAATCTCGAGGTACCAGTCGCAGAACTCGTCCCAGGCGAACTGGTAGATCGCGTTGGCCACGTTGTCCAGGCGGTATTCCTCGAAGCCCTTGGCCACTTCGGCCTCGACGCGCTGCAGCTGCGAGACGATCCAGAAATCGGCGCGGCTGAACTTCAGGTAACCGTGCGCCTTGCCGCCGACCTGGCAGTCTTCCTTGCTGTGCTCCAGCAGGCCGCAGTCCTGGCCTTCGCAGTTCATCAGCACGAAACGCGTGGCGTTCCACAGCTTGTTGCAGAAGTTGCGATAACCCTCGCAGCGCTTCGAATCGAAGTTGATGCTGCGGCCCAGCGAGGCCAGCGAAGCGAAGGTGAAGCGCAGCGCATCGGCGCCGAAGGCCGGAATGCCCTCGGGGAATTCCTTCTGCGTGTTCTTGCGTACCGCCGGTGCGGTCTCGGGCTTGCGCAGGCCTTGGGTGCGCTTGTCGAGCAGCGCGGGCAACTCGATGCCGTCGATCAGGTCGACCGGGTCGAGCACGTTGCCTTCCGACTTGCTCATCTTCTTGCCCTGGGCGTCGCGCACCAGGCCGTGGATGTACACGTCCTTGAACGGCACAGTGCCCATGAAGTGCTTGGTCATCATGATCATCCGGGCGACCCAGAAGAAGATGATGTCGTAGCCCGTCACGAGCACGGTCGAGGGCAGGTACAGCGCCAGGTCCTGCGTCTTCTCGGGCCAGCCCAGCGACGAGAAGGGCACCAGCGCCGACGAGTACCAGGTGTCGAGCACGTCTTCGTCGCGCGTGAGCGTCTTGCCCGGCGCCTTGGCCTGCGCCTCGGCTTCGGTCTCGGCCACGTACACCTTGCCGTCTTCGTCGTACCAGGCGGGAATCTGGTGGCCCCACCAGAGCTGGCGCGAAATGGTCCAGTCCTGGATGTTCTCCATCCAGTGGTTGTAGGTGTTGACCCAGTTCTCGGGCACGAAGCGCACCTCGCCCGACTTCACGACGTCGATGGCCTTCTGCGCGATCGACTGGCCGTCGGCGCCGGGGCGCGTCATGGCCACGTACCACTGGTCGGTGAGCATGGGCTCGACCACGGCGCCCGAGCGCGCGCAGCGCGGCACCATGAGGCGGTGCTTCTTCACCTCGACCAGCAGGCCCAGCGCCTCCAGGTCGGCCACGATGGCCTTGCGCGCCACGAAGCGGTCCATGCCGCGGTATTTTTCAGGCGCGTTGTCGTTGATGGTCGCGTCCAGCGTCAGGATGCCGATCACCTCGAGCTTGTGGCGCTGGCCCACGGCATAGTCGTTGTAGTCGTGCGCGGGCGTGACCTTGACCACGCCGGTGCCGAATTCCTTGTCGACGTAGTCGTCGGCAATGATCGGGATCAGCCGGTCCACCAGCGGCAGCTTCACGCGCTGGCCGATCAGGTGCTTGTAGCGTTCGTCTTCGGGGTGGACCATCACGGCCGTGTCGCCGAGCATGGTTTCGGGGCGCGTGGTGGCCACCGTGAGCGTGCCGCTGCCGTCTTCCAGCGGGTAGGCGATGTGCCAGAGCGAGCCGTCTTCTTCCTCGCTCTCGACTTCCAGGTCGCTCACCGAGGTCTTGAGCACCGGGTCCCAGTTGCCCAGGCGCTTGCCGCGGTAGATCAGGCCTTCTTCGTACAGCTTCACGAAGGTGTGCGTGACCACCTTCGAGAGGTCGTCGTCCATCGTGAAGTACTCGCGGCTCCAGTCGACCGTGTCGCCCATGCGGCGCATCTGCTCGGTGATGGTGCTGCCCGACTTTTCCTTCCATTCCCACACGCGCGCCACGAAGTTCTTGCGGCCCAGGTCGTGGCGGCTGACTTTTTGCTCCTGCAGCTGGCGCTCCACCACGATCTGGGTGGCGATGCCCGCGTGGTCGGTGCCCGGCACCCACAGCGTGTTGGCGCCCTTCATGCGGTGGTAGCGCGTGAGGCTGTCCATGATCGTCTGGTTGAACGCATGGCCCATGTGCAGCGTGCCCGTCACGTTGGGCGGCGGCAGCTGGATCGCGAACGACTCGGCGCCTTCCTTGGGCTGCTGCGTGCCGCGGAAGCCCGCCTTGGCGTAGCCGCGCTGCTCCCATTCCGGGCCCCAGTGCGCCTCGATGGCGGCGGATTCGAACGATTTGGACAGGCTCTCGAGGCCGGGCTGGGAGGTAGGTTCGCTCATGGGGAATGCAAAACGGCACCCTCGGGTGCCGTTGGTGACAGGGTGGGATTGCCCGGGATTTTACCGGGGCGGCCCGGGGAAACCCCAGCCCCACATAATCAGCTGATGCTGTTCCTGCTTTCCCCCGCGAAGTCGCTCGACTACGACACCCC
>NZ_JBWKYW010000089.1:0-12814 GCF_059423965.1 Variovorax sp. GW458-11-26-14-LB1 | reverse complement strand
CAGCAGCACCGTGTAGATCGCGGTGGGGTACCCCGTCACCGCTCCCATGAAATCGCCCATTGATCCTCCCGCGTGCGGGTTGGTTGTTGTTCTCTTTTCTTCTTACTTGCCGCCCGGCTTCTTCGTGCCGGTGTTCTTCTTGTTCGCCTTGCCTGCAAAGGCAATCAGTTCGCGCGTGGCCCTCTCCTTGATGGCCAGGCGGTCGTCAGGTGACAGACCATAACGCGCCGCCAGAAACTCGTAGTCGGCCGTGTTCAACGACACCGTGAGGCGCGGCCGCTTCGGCTTCGAGGTGGTCGCCAGGCCCAGCACCTGCCGGATCTGGTCGGGCGTGGACACATGCTGCTCGAACGCCGCGGTGCGCACGGCCTCGAGCACGGCCTCTTCCACGTCGAAGGCCACCTGGACCGCGCGGATCGCCTCGTCCGAGCCCTGCCAGCGTACCGGCTTGACCCGCACCATCGTCACTCCTGAACCGGCTTGGACGGTTCGGACGGCTTGGCCTGCCGGGCGCGGATGCGCTCCATCACCTTGCCGGTGCGGTCGGCGTCGTTGCCGATGCCCGCCGCGGCCAGCTTCTTCTCGAGCGCGCTATGGCCGAACTCATCTTCGAGCTGCTGGCCCGCCGCCATGCGATCAGACAGGTCTTCGTGGCGCGAGCGGATGCGCTCCAGCGACTCGCGCGCGCTGGCCAGGCGCGAGCCGCCGCTGCCGATGTTCTCGGAGATCGACTGCGTGGCGCGGTAGACGCTCTCGGTGGTCTTGGCAATGCCGATCTCGCGCTCGTGCTCGCGGATGCGCGCCTCGGCCGACTTGATCAGGTCCTTGAGCCGCGACACCTGCAGCGCATACGAGGCGTGGGCCTTGGCCTGCTCCTCGAGCTCCTGCTCGAGCGTGCCGACCTTGGCCGCCACGTCGAGCGCCAAGCCTTCCTGGGTCTTGTTGAGGGCTTCGAGCGCCAGGCCTTCGTAACGCGCGACCTCGCCCTTCAGGCGTTCGATTTCGCGGGCCGACTGCATCTCCTTGGCCATGACGCCCGTGAGGTCGCCCTTGGCCTTTTCGATGCTGTGCTTGGCGTCGATGATTTCCTGTTCGTAGATGCGCGTGGCATTGCTGTCGATCACGCTCTCGCCGATTTCGCGGGCGCTGCCGCGCAGCAAGGTGACCAGCTTCTTGATGACTGTCATGATGATCTCCGCTTAATTCAGGAATTCGGACAAGGCGTCGAGCGCATCGAGCGCGTTGTCGCTGAGCACGGCCACTTCGCGTGCGATGTCTTCCACGCTCGCGTTGCGCCCGAGCGCTCCGGTGAGCACGTAGCGGCCACCGACGCGTCCGAAGGACGACAGCGGCACCGACGGATTGAGGTCGAGCAGCGATTCAAGCAGCTCGGTGCGCCGCGCGGGCTTCACGTCTTCCTCGGTCCAGAGGTAGCAGATGCAGATGATCTGCATGTCGGAGCTGGTGACGAAGATCGGCAGCTCGTCACGCCCCTCGATGCTCACCTGCACCACCGGCGTGCTGCCCGGAATCGGCTGCAGCTGAACAGACAGCCCGCCCATCGCGGCACCGGCCAGCACGTCGAGGCCTTCGAGTTGATCCAGCAGTGATTGCATACCTCTCCTTTGGGTTGTCTACCGTGGGAAGCGCGCGATGCTTCGATGGATTCACTATAGGTGCAGCGACATAACATGTCAAAATTCTTTTAACCCGTGCGCATGACTTTCGGCACTGGCGCGCTCTCTAGAATCCGCCGATGGCCAGCACCATCAACCCCGCGCGTGTCGATTTCGTGACGCTGCGCCTGTTCTGCGCCGTGGCGCAGTCGGGCAGCATCACCAAGGGTGCGGAAGCGTGTCACCTCGCGCTCTCGGCGGCGAGCCGGCGCCTGTCCGACTTCGAAGCCGCCACGGGTTCGAAGCTGCTCGAACGCAGCGCCCAGGGCATCGCGCTCACGCCCGCCGGGCATGTGGCGATGCAGCATGCGATGCGCCTCTTCCAGGGCTTCGAGCAGTTCAGCAACGAGCTGGGCGACTACGCCAGCGGCGTGCGCGGCCATGTGCGGCTGTGGGCCAACATGTCGGCGCTGACGGAGTTCCTGCCGACCACGCTGGCGGCCTTCCTCGGGCAGCATCCCGATATCCGCGTCGAGGTCGAGGAACAGCTGAGCGGCGACATCGTGCGCGCCCTGGTCGACGGCCTCGCCGACGTGGGCGTGTTCGCCGAGAACACACCCGCCTACGGCCTCGACGTCGCGCCCTTCCAGACCGACGAGCTCGTGGTGCTGTGCGCCAGGCCGCATCCGCTGGCGCGACTGCGCGCGAAGCAGGTCGATTTCAAGACCTGCCTGGCACACGAATTCGTGGGGCTGAACCGCAGCAGCTCGCTGCTCGAACTGACCTCGCGTGCCGCCGAACAGGCCGGCATTCCAATGCGGCTGCGCGTGCAGGTGCGCAGCTTCGATGCGATGTGCCACATGATCGCGGCCAACCTCGGCATCGGCGTGGTGCCGCTGGCCGCCTGCAAGGCGCAGGTGGCCGCGCTCGACCTGAAGGTGGTGCACCTGAAGGACACGTGGGCCACGCGGCGCCTGCTGATGGCGACGAAGACGGGCGCGGCGCTGACGCCGGCGACGCAGTTGCTGGTGCGGCAGCTGCTCGCTTCGTCGAACTGACGACCGGCCCGGGCCCTACTCCGCCCCCTCGGCCTCGAGCACCGCCCACTCCGCCTCCGTGAACAGCCGCGAGCGCGTCAAAAAGCGCACGCCCAGCGGCCCTTCCAGCGAGAACATGCCGCCGCGCCCCGGCACCACGTCGATGATCAGCTGCGTGTGCTGCCAGTACTCGAACTGCGGCCCGCTGATGTAGAACGGCATGCCGCCGATGCGGCCCAGCAGCCGGTCGTAGTCGCCCACGATGAACTCGCCCTGGGCGTAGCACATGGGCGCGCTGCCGTCGCAGCAGCCGCCCGACTGATGGAACATCAGCGGGCCGTGCCTGGCGGCGAGGTCGTCGATGAGCGCGAGCGCCGCGTCGGTCGCGGTGACGCGCAGGACCTCGCCGGTCATCAGAAGAAGCCCAGCTTGTTCTCGCTGTAGCTCACGAGCAGGTTCTTGGTCTGCTGGTAGTGGTCGAGCATCATCTTGTGGTTCTCGCGTCCGATGCCCGATTGCTTGTAGCCGCCGAAGGCCGCATGCGCCGGGTACTGGTGATAGCAGTTGGTCCACACGCGGCCGGCCTGGATGCCGCGGCCCATGCGGAAGGCACGGTTCATGTCGCGGCTCCACACGCCGGCGCCCAGACCGTAGAGCGTGTCGTTGGCGATCGACAGCGCCTCTTCCTCGTCCTTGAAGGTGGTGACCGACACGACCGGTCCGAAGATTTCCTCCTGGAAGATGCGCATCTTGTTGTGGCCGCGGAACACGGTCGGCTTCACGTAGTAGCCGTCGGCCAGGTCGCCGTCGAGCTGCTGGCGCTCGCCGCCGATGAGCACCTGCGCGCCCTCCTGCCGGCCGATGTCGAGGTATGACAGGATCTTTTCGAGCTGCTCGCTCGAGGCCTGCGCGCCGATCATGGTGGCCGCGTCGAGCGGGCTGCCCTGCTTGATGGCGGCCACGCGCTTCAGTGCACGCTCCATGAAGCGGTCGTAGATCGACTCCTGGATCAGCGCGCGGCTCGGGCAGGTGCAGACCTCGCCCTGGTTCAGCGCGAACATCGTGAAGCCTTCGAGCGCCTTGTCGAAGAAGGCATCGTCGCGCTCCATCACATCGGCAAAGAAGATGTTGGGCGACTTGCCGCCCAGCTCCAGCGTGACCGGAATGAGGTTCTGGCTCGCGTACTGCGAGATCAGCCGGCCCGTGGTGGTCTCGCCGGTGAAGGCGATCTTGCCGATGCGGTTGCTCGACGCCAGCGGCTTGCCCGCCTCCACGCCGAAGCCGTTGACCACGTTGAGCACGCCCGGCGGCAGCAGGTCGCCGATGACCTCCAGCAGCACCAGGATCGACACCGGCGTCTGCTCGGCGGGCTTGAGCACCACGCAGTTGCCGGCCGCCAGCGCGGGCGCGAGCTTCCACACGGCCATGAGGATCGGGAAGTTCCACGGAATGATCTGGCCGACCACGCCGATGGGCTCGTGAAAGTGGTACGCGAAGGTCTCGTGGTCGATCTCGCTGATGCCGCCCTCCTGCGAGCGCACGCACGAGGCGAAGTAGCGGAAGTGGTCGATGGCCAGCGGCAGGTCGGCGGCCATGGTCTCTCGGATCGGCTTGCCGTTGTCCCAGGTCTCGGCGGCGGCCAGCATGGCCAGGTTTTCCTGCATGCGGTCGGCGATGCGGTTCAGGATGTTGGCGCGCTCGGTGGTCGAGGTGCGGCCCCAGGCGCCCTTGGCCTTGTGGGCGGCGTCGAGCGCGCGCTCGATGTCGGCGGCGCTGGAGCGCGGCACTTCGCAGAAGACCTTGCCGGTGACGGGGGTGATGTTCCCGAAATACTGGTTCTCCACCGGCGCGACCCATTCGCCGCCGATGTAGTTGCCGTAGCGCTTCTTGAAAGGCACCGCGGTACCGAATTTGCCCGGTTCGAGCATGTCCATGGGTTGTCTCCGTTGGGTAAGGTGTGAACAGGCGGCGCCACGACATGCGGCGGCCCGCACAGGCACCGCAAGCGGCATACCCGCGCGGATCGGGACAATCCCCAAGCCCCGCGCCACAGGGGCGCGGCCCGCGCAGAGGGTTTCCATTCGCAATCTGCGACAGATGGGCGCGACGGCGGCGACTACGATGTCGCACAAGGCGAATCGCCGGCAATCCCGCCCACGGAGTTCCGCAAGATGAGTGAAGCTTCCGCCCCCTCGGTCAGCGTCGCGCAGGCCCGTGAGCTGTTCTTCGCGCAGGGCCGTGACCCGGCGCCGTGGATCGCGCCGCACATCTCGCGCTCGTGGCAGCGCAGCCGACCGGTCGACCCGCACTGCATCGACCCGACGCCCATGGCGCCTTCGCTGCTCAACGAGCGGCGCGAGCAGGCGATGCGCCTGCTCAGCTGCGCGCAGCCCGAACTCGACGGGCTTGCCGAGCACGCGGTGGGCAACGGCTGCATCGTCGCGCTGTCGGACGCCAGCGGCCTCATCCTCGAAGAAATCGGCAGCCCCGACTTTCTGCCCAAGGCCCAGCGCGTGGCGCTGCAGCCCGGCGTGGAATGGTCGGAGAACCATCGCGGCACCAACGCCATCGGCACCGCGCTGGCCGAGCGCGTGGCGCTGATGGTGCTGGGCGGCGAGCATTACTTGGCACAGAACGGCCGGCTGGGCTGCGCGGCGGCGCCCATCTTCAGCGGACGCGGCGAACTGGCCGGCGCGCTCGACATCTCGGGCGAGACCGCGCGCGTGAACCACCACGCCCTGGGCCTGGTGCGCATGGCGGCGCAGCAGGTCGAGCACCGCATGCTGCTGGCCGAGGCCTCGGGCCATGTGCTGCGCTTCCATGCGCGGCCGGCGCTGATCGGCACCGCGCGCGAAGGCCTGATGGTGATCGAGGGCGGGCGCATCGTGGCGGCCAACCGCGTGGCGCTCGACCTGTTCGGGCGCTCGTGGGAGGGCCTGCTCGACCTCGACGCCGAAGAATTCCTGGGCGCGCAGTGGCCGCGCATGGAGCACCGGCGCAGCCTGCTCACGCTGCCGGGCGGACGGCAGATCGCGACCGTCATGGAGCGCACGGGCACGGCGAACAGCGGCACGGGCCGCTCCGGCGCGCGGCAGGTGATGGCCGCGAACACAGCGCCCGTCGACAACGACGACGTGGTGCGCCCATTGCTGGCGCGCGCCGTGCGCGTGCTCAACGAAGGCGTGCCGGTGCTGGTGAACGGCGAGACCGGCAGCGGCAAGGAGGTGTTCTCGCGCCGCCTGCACGCCGCCAGCCGCCGCAGCGCAGGCCCGTTCGTGGCAGTCGATTGCGCCTCGCTGCCCGAGACGCTGATCGAGGCCGAGCTGTTCGGCTACGAAGAAGGCGCCTTCACCGGCGCGCGCCGCAAGGGCATGCCGGGGCGCATCCGCGAAGCGCACGGCGGCGTGCTCTTTCTCGACGAGATCGCCGAGATCCCGCTCGCGCTGCAGACGCGCCTGCTGCGCGTGCTCGAAGGCCGCGTGGTCACGCCGCTGGGCGGTGGCCAGGGCGTGGCGGTCGATTTCGACCTGGTGTGTGCCACGCACGCCGGCCTGCCCGCGCTGGTCGAGGCCGGGCGCTTTCGCGCCGACCTGATGTACCGCGTGGCCGGCTTCACCGTCGCCCTGCCCGCGCTGCACGAGCGTGCCGACCGGCGCGCGCTGATCGCGCGGCTGTTCCTCGAATCGGGTGGCGCCGCCAAGCACCTGTGCCTGGAGAACGACGCGCTCGAACGGCTGGCCGCCTACCGCTGGCCCGGCAACGTGCGCGAGCTGCGCAGCGTGCTGCGCGCGCTCGTGGCGCTGGCCGACCCGGGCGATGCGGTGACGGCCGATGCGCTGCCCGCGCACCTGCACGACGCCGCCCCCGTTGCCGACTTCAACGAAGCCACACTGTCGCAACCCAACGCGCCGCTGCAGACCATCACGCGCCACGCCATCGACGAAGCCCTGCGCGCCTGCGACCACGACGTGGCGCGCGCGGCCCGCCGGCTCGGCGTTCACCGCAGCACCGTGTACCGCCACCTCGCGCGCCAGCGCCCGCCCGCGGGCAACACCAAAGACTGACTTGCCCGCACGCGCGGGACCGGCCAGACTTTGCGCATGGCCCTGCCCCCGCATTCATGACCACCGGCAAATCCGCGCGCAAGCTCTCGGCCGTGCCGTCCACCTTGCGGATTCCGCTGGCCGCGCGGGCTTCGGGCGATGCGCTCTTTCCGCAGATGGCCGTGCGCGACGCCTACGCCGCCGGCATCCTCGAGCAGATCCGCGACGACGACCACGCCCTGCCCGACGACCGCACGACCATCTACGGCATCCTCGCGCGCACGCGGCGCTTTCGCAGCCTGGCGCAGGACTTCCTCAAGCTGCACCCGGGCGCGCGCGTCGTGAACATGGGCTGCGGCCTGAGCCACTACTTCCAATGGCTGGACGACGGCAAGTCGCGCATGACCGATGCCGACCTGCCCGAGGTGCTGGCCCTGCGCCGCGAGCTGCTGCCCGAAACGCATCCGCGCCACGACCTGCGCGAACTCGACCTCACGGCGCCCGGCTGGTGGGAGCAGCTCGGCCTGCCGCGCAAGCGCCAGGCGCAGCCGGTCTTTCTGTTCACCGAGGGCGTGCTGATGTACCTCACGCCCGAGCAGGTGAACGCGGTGTTCGCTACCTTCGGCGAACGCGCGCCTGCGGGCTCGGTGCTGGCCTTCGATGCGATGTGCTGGCTGGCCGTGGGCCGCGCGCGCCAGCATCCTTCGGTGCGCGCGACCGGCGCGGAGTTCCAGTGGGGCCTGCGCCGCTACGAAGACCTCACGCAGCCCCATCCGCGCCTGCACCTGGACGGCACCTACCGCGTGATGGAAGGCATCGGCTGGCCCTACACGCTGTTCGCGCCGATGGTGCTGTTCTTTCTCGGCGTGCCGATCTATGCGGTGTATGCGCTGAGGGCGAAGGACTAGGACCTCTTCAGGCGAACGGCACGCTGCGCCACGGGCTGCGCGTGTCGCTCAGCAGCAGGCGGTTGGTGCGCAGCAGGTGCTCTTCGCGCGCGTCGGAGTACTGCCAGATCAGGCCCGCCGCGATGTAGGCGGCGCTCACCTGCGACCAGCTGGCATAGGCCGCACGCACCTGCGATGCCAGGCCGCCCGCAAAGTCCGCGAACTCCGCGCGGTCGATGAAGCCCAGTTGCACGGCCCAGCGCGACAGGCTAGCCAGGCGCACCGCGTCCCAGGCCACCAGGTTCGTCAGCTGATCCGGCGCCACGCCGAAGTGCTTGCGCAGGGCCTGGACCCAGCTCTGGCTGCCGGTCATCAGCCGGCTCAGCTCGGCGCTCGAGTGCCCGGTCTGCGCGGACAGCGCCCGCATGTCCAGGTGCTCGCGCGCCTTGATCTGGAAGAACGCGGGAAACCACGCGTCCATGACCAGGCGCAGCACGCCGGGCGTGGACTGCACCGCCGCATCGATCGCGCCGATGCCCTTCCAGGCCGGCAGGTACTTCGCGCGCTGCCCTTCCTCGGTCAGCCAGCGCGCGGTCTGCTCGAAGCTCGCGCGGTCGCTCACGTTCCACACCTGCGCGATACCTTCGCGCAGGGTGTCGTTGTCCTTGCCGGTGAGCACCGCGTTCACGCAGTCGCCGTTGAAGGCCGACAGCGGCGTGCTCAACGTGACCAGCCATTGCTCCTGCGCGGGAAGCGCGGGCGCAGCGGCGTCGAACTTGAGCTTGTCGTTGTCGAGCATCGCGTGCGCGAGCGTGTCCTTGAACCCCATGAAAACTCCCCCGAAATTTGTTGAATGCCGCGCGGGCGGATCAGGCCTTCGATTGCAGGCGCACAACCTCCTGCTGCAGAAACGCAAGGAAAGGTGCGCGCAGCGATTCCTTCATGTGCGCGGGCAGCGCCATCGGTGGGGTCGAGCCCGTCAGCAGCTGGTCCCCCTTCTCTCCGATCTGCAGCGCACGCACCTCCACCCGCTCCAGCGCGATGCGCAGCGGCGACTCCATCAGGTCCTTGCCGTACAGCGCCTGCGCGGTGAGCGCCACGCCGTAGGGGCCGCCGAACAACGGAAAGTCGGCCAGCGCGAACTGCAGCGTCTCGCCCGCGGGAATCTGGAACTTGTCCGTCACCTTGCCCAGCTTCTTGGCGAGCTTCAGGTTGGCGGGGTCGAGCAAGGTGTCGACTGCGCCGTGGTCGGCCACCAGCTCGGCCAGCGTCCAGACGCGCTGCTGCGCCTGCCGCTGGCTGCCGTTTTCCGCGTGGTACGCGAGCACCGCCGCGACCGTCGGCGCCAGCAACTCGCCGCAGCGTTTGAGCAGCACCGGCTCGGGCGCGTCGGCCACGCCGGACCAGTCTTTCCACGCCTTGAAGCGCGCGAGCAGCGTCGAGACGAACGAAGGTGCGTCGTCCGCGCGCGCCGGCAAGGCATGGCCCTGCGCCGGCGGCGGCGCGGCTGACAGCACGGTGAAGTCGTCCTGCACGTACACCGCCTGGTCGGTCAGCAGCAGCCCTTGCGAGGTGCGCTTGCCGCTGAGCCGGTTCATCGCGTGGTAGCCGAGGAAGAACAGCGGAATCTCGTCGCCCAGCCACGGCTTGGGCAGGTACATCTGCTCGACCGCCTGCGCGAACACCTGCGGCGCATCTTCGTGGTCGGGGTGGTCTGCCTGGTCGGGCAGGAAGGCAAAGGCCGACAGGTCGGCATGCAACGGTGCCTGCACCTGTTGCTGCACGCGCGCACGCAAGGCATCGCCGTGGCGCGCGCGTTCGGGCGGCAATGCGCCCAGGTGATCGGTGAACGACGAAAAAACGAATGACATGCTGAATCTCTCCCTGAAACCGTGGTTGTGAATGGGTAAGCGGCCCGGCATCTGCTTCCGTGGGCCATGCACGGCAGATCGGCCGTGACCGCGGCGTGTCCTGGAAGGACACCGCCGCAACGCCGGCCCAAGGGAAGTGTTCCCCGGCGGCTCACGGACTGGATGATCACGCGCCCCCATGTCAGGAGCGCGGCCATGCTACTGGGAAGCGTCGCCTGGCATTCTGACGAATTCTGAGAGCGCGCGCGATCACTCCATCGGGTCGCTAGCATCACTGGATCTGCAAACCGTGGCCACGCCACACACGGGAGTCAAACGAATGGGTACATGGTCGACAGCAGGCTTCGGCAACGACGAGGCACTCGATTGGCTGGCGGAACTGCAGGAAGCCGATGACGCGCTCGCCTTCATCCGCGAGACGCTGGATTCAGGTTCGACCGAAGGCACTGTCGCCGCGGCCGAAGTGCTGGCGCTGCTCGCCGGCCAGGGCAGCGCCGACGTGCACCCGGACGCCGTCGACTGGTGCGCCGGCAAGGCCGCGCCGCCCGCCGACCTGCGCCATGCCGCCGCCGACGCGCTGCAGGCCATCCTCGACGACCCCGACGCGGACGGCCACGACACCTGGGCCGAGCTGGGCGAGGACGACGAGGACTACCTTGCGTGGCTCGCCAACCTGAAGAGCCTGCAGGTCCGGCTGCGCAGCTGACCCGCGCTGAACGCGCCCGGCGTTCCGGCCAAAGCGTGCGCCGTGTTACGTAACGAGTGGCGACAGCTGCCCGTTTTGCACCACGGGCCTGACAGGGCCATTCGCAAAAAAATCGTTTTGAATCAACGGGATACTGTGTTTTCGGTCCGTCGTTGACGGCCGAAGTCGAAGGCGGCACGCATGTTGCCCTCTGTAGTCATTTATTTGACGAGGAGGCCGCATGACCACCACCGTATCGCCGATCGCTTCGATCCCCGCCGCCGCCGAAAGCGGCGCCCCCGTGGTGCTTGCACAGGCCAGCGTCACCCCCCTGGGCCCCGTCGGATCGGGCGCCCCCATGGCCGCGCCCGCCGGGCCGACCAGCCTGGGCACCCTGTCCAACGCCACGCCCGGCACGGTCGTCATGCGCGACGGATTTCGCATGCCGGTGGACGGCAACCAGACCCTCATCGCCGGCGACCGCGTGATCGTGCCCGACGGCGGCCAGGCCAACGTGCTCTTCCCCGGCTCGGCCACCAACAAGGCGCCGCTGGCCGGCGTGTTTGCGGGCGGCACCGACGCCACCATCACCTCGACCAAGCTGTCCAGTGGCCTCGAACAGGTGAACGTCGACGTGGCCGCCGGCAACCTCGATGTCACCTCGCCCGACAGCGACGCGGAAGCCGCGGCGCTCGCCGTGAGCAAGAAGACCGCGGCCGGCAGCGGCATCGGCCTGGGCGAATTCGCACTCGGCGCGCTGGGCGCCATCGGCCTGGGCGCCGCGCTGAGCGGCGGTGGTGGCGGCGACGGCGGCGGGTTCCCGCTGTTCGTCTCGGGCATCGGTGACAGCGACGCGGATGCCGATTCGGATGCCGATGCTGACGCCGACTCCGACTCGGATGCAGACGCCGATGCCGATGCCGATTCGGACGCCGACGCGGATTCGGATGCAGACGCCGACGCTGATGCGGACGCCGATTCGGACGCGGATGCCGACGCCGACGCAGACCACCTGCTCGATCCGGGCGACGGCCTCGCCGGGCACCTGCTGGGCGCCCTCGACAACGCGCTCGGCCTGGGCGGCGGCGCGACCAACGTGCGCAGCGCCTCCGGCTCGTCGGGCACGCTGGCCTCGCTGATGCCCGTGGCCGACGGCCTCACCGATCTGGTCGACGACCTGCTCTCGCCAGTCACCGGCGAGGAGTTCAAGCCCAACGATCCCAATGAGTTCGAACCGGTGGACAACGCGGTCGAGAACATTGCCGTTCACGTGGGCGGCGTGCTGACCCCCGTGGTCGACGGCCTGCTCGGCGATGGCCTGTCCGACGCCCTCGTCGGCTCGCTGATCGGCCAGGTCGACTACCTGACCGACGCGCTGGGCAATGCGCTGGAGAACGTCCTGGGCAGCGAAGGCCTGCTCGGCGGCATCACCACCCCGCTGGGCCTGGACGGCCTCGTGGACGACCTGCTCGGCACGGACGGTGTTGTCGGCCAGGTGCTCGAGGGGCTGCTGGGTGACGGCAGCCTGCTGGGCAGCGTGCTCGGCGAAGACGGATTGATCGGGCAGTTGCTGGGCGATGACGGGCTGCTCGGTGGCGTGCTGGGCGATGGCGGTTTGCTGGGTGGCGTCCTCGGCGGCGAAGGCGGCTTGTTGGGCGGTGTGCTGGGTGACGACGGCCTGTTGGGCGGTCTGCTCGGTGGCGACGGGGGCCTGCTCGGTGGTGTGCTGGGCGATGACGGCCTGCTGGGTGGCGTCCTCGGCGGTGAAGGCGGCTTGCTTGGCGGTGTGCTGGGTGACGACGGCCTGTTGGGCGGCTTGCTCGGTGGCGATGGCGGTCTGCTCGGCGGTGTGCTCGGCGACGACGGATTGCTGGGCGGCGTCCTCGGTGGCGAAGGTGGCTTGCTCGGGGGCGTGCTGGGCGACGACGGCCTGCTGGGTGGCGTCCTCGGCGGCGAGGGCGGCCTGCTTGGCGGCGTGCTGGGCGACGACGGCCTGGTCAACGGCCTCCTCGGTGACGAAGGCATCCTGGGCGGCGTGCTCGGCGGCGACGGCGCGCTGTCCGGCCTGCTCGGCAGCGAGGGCCTCACCGGCGGACTGCTCGGTGGCGACGGGCTCGTGGACAGCCTGCTCGGCCCCGATGGCGCGGTCGGCTCCCTGCTGAACGCGACCCCGCTGGCCGGCCTGCTCGGCGGCGAAGACGGCTTGCTCGGCGGCCTGGTGGGCGATGACGGGCTCCTGGGTGGCGTCCTCGGTGACGACGGCCTGCTGGGCGGTGTGCTGGGCGACGACGGCATCCTCGGTGCCGAAGGCCCGGTCGGCGGCCTGTTGAATGGCGTCCTTGGCGGCGACGGCGGCGGCTTGCTCGGCGGTGTGCTGGGTGACGATGGTTTGCTGGGCGGACTGCTCGGCGGTGACGGCGGCCTGCTGGGTGGCTTGCTCGGCGACGACGGCATCTTGGGCGGCGTCCTCGGTGGCGACGGTGGCCTGCTCGGCGGCTTGCTGGGTGACGAAGGCCTTCTGGGCAGCCTGCTCGGCGGCGGCGACGGCGGATTGCTTGGCGGCGTGCTGGGTGATGACGGCTTGCTGGGCGGTGTCCTCGGCGGCGACGGTGGTCTGCTCGGTGGATTGCTGGGCGACGACGGCCTGCTGGGTGGCGTCCTCGGTGGTGACGGCG
>NZ_JBWKYW010000088.1:0-12836 GCF_059423965.1 Variovorax sp. GW458-11-26-14-LB1 | reverse complement strand
CTGACCTTTGCCACCGTCACGCAGCTGGCCGTGGGCGTGGCCGCCGGCGCGCGCCGCACGCTGATCGCCAACCAGGTGGTGAGCGACGAAGACCTCGCAGGCATCCAGCTGCTGCTGGCCGACCATGCGGACCTGCGTGTGGTGTTCCTGGTCGACTCGATCGCGCAGTTGGCGCTCATCGAAGACTGGTCGAAACGCAACCCCGCGAGCGTGCCTTTCGAAGTCATGCTCGAGATCGGCGTGCAGGGTGCGCGCACCGGTTGCCGCACGCACGACGAAGCCATTGCGCTCGCCACGCGGGTGCGCGCCAGCGACGCGGCCAAGCTCGTGGGCATCGAGACCTATGAGGGGCAGGGCGCCACCGGCGAAAGCGGGCCCGACACGGCCTACGCCACCACGCTGATGGACCGCGTCGAAGCAGTGGCCCGCCATTGCGACACGCACCAGCTCTTCGAGACCGACGAGGTGCTGGTCTCGGCCGGCGGCTCGGCCATCTTCGACCTCGTGGCCGGGCGCCTGAAGCCCGCGCTGGGTGCGCCCGTGCGCGGCCTGCTGCGTTCGGGCTGCTATGTCACGCACGACCACGGCTTCTACAAGCGCATGGTGAGCGTGGTCGACGAACGCCTGGGTTGCGAATGCGGCGAAGGCCTGACGCCGGCGATGGAGGTCTGGGCCAACGTGCAGTCGCGGCCCGAGCCGGGGCTGGCGATCCTCTCGGTCGGCAAGCGCGACATCTCCTTCGACCTGTCGATGCCCGTGCCGATCGCGCGCGCGGCGCGCGGCGCGTTGCAGCCGCAGGGCGTGCCCGCGGGATGGAAGATCACCGCGCTGAACGACCAGCACGCCTATCTGCGCTGGGATGAGAGCGAAGAGGCCGATGCACCCAAGGTCGGCGACCGCGTGGGCCTGGGCATTTCGCACCCCTGCACCACCTTCGACAAGTGGCACTGGATGCCCGTGGTCGAGAACGACTACCGCGTGAGCGACGCCGTCGCCATGCACTTCTGAACAACGCACCGATGACGCCCTCATTGCTCCAGAGGATCGCCGAGGCGCGCAGCGACGCGCCGGCCACGCGGCGCGCGATCCTCGACCTGATCCTCGAAGACCCCGACCGCGCGCTCGAAGAGAGCTTCGAGCAGCTCGCCGAGCGCTCGCGCAGCTCGGTGCCCACCATCATGCGCACCTGCCGCGACCTCGGCTTTGCCGGGCTGCGCGAGTTCAAGCTCGCGCTCGCGCAGGAGCTGGCGCTCGGCGGCTCGCCGCTGCACCGCCGCGTCAACATCGAAGACGCCGCCGACGAAGTGGTCGGCAAGATCGCACGCAGCGCCGCGGCCTCGGTCTCGGGCGTGCGCGGCCAGCTCGACATGCAGGTGCTCGACGGCGCGGTGCGCGCCATCGCGGCCGCGCCGCACGTCGACCTGTACGGTGCGGGCGCCACCTCGTGGTTCATGGCGAACGACCTGCAGGCGCGCCTGTTCCGCCTCGGCCTCTCGGCCAACGCCTGGGCCGACTACCACTTGCAGCAGGTGGCCGGCGCGGCGCAGCGCCCGGGCGGCGTGGTCATCGCCATCTCGCACGTGGGCGGCATGCCCTCGCTGCTCGACGCGGTCGACATCGCACGCGGGCAGGGCGCCCAGGTGGTCGCGATCACGCGGCCGGGCACGGCGCTCGCGGCCAAGGCCGACTTCCTGATCGGCCTGTCGGTGCCCGACGACGCCGTTATGCACGTGGGCATCGACGCCTACCTCACGCACCTCACGGTCATCGAGATCCTTACCGTGCTGGTGGCGCAGCGCCGCGGCGAGCCCGCCGTGCAGCGCCTGCAGCGCGCGCGCGAGGCCTTCCAGCGCCACGGCATCGACGCCACCACGCACCCGCTGCAAAGCTGGGACGGTGGCGGCATCAACACAAAAAAGGGAGACGGCGAACCATGAGCGACACCCCAGCCGTGCTGCTCGAAGCCGGCCTCGTGGTCGACGGCTCGGGCGGCCCTTCGTGGCCCGGCGACGTGCTGCTGCAGGGCGACCGCATCCTGGCGCTGGGCGAAGGCCTTCGCACGCGCCTGCCTGCAGGGTTGAACATCGCCGACGTCGACGTGGTCGACTGCCGCGGCAAGGTGATCGCGCCCGGCTTCATCGACGCCCACACGCACGACGACGCCATCGTGCTGCGCGACCCGCTGTGCCTGCCCAAGGTGTCGCAGGGCATCACCACCGTGGTCACGGGCAACTGCGGCATTTCGCTGGCGCCGTACCGCACGCCGCAGTCGAAGCCGCCGCTCACGCTGCTGGGTGCGGACTCGTTCAAGCACGCGACCATGGCCGAGTACCGCGCGGCGGTCGATGCGGTGCAGCCGGCACTCAACGTGGCCGCGCTGGTCGGCCACACCACGCTGCGCTTCGCTGCCATGCAGGCGCTCGACCGGCCCGCCGATGGCGACGAGCTGGCGCGCATGGAAACGCTGCTCGACGACTGCATGGCCTCGGGCGCGCACGGCATGTCGTCGGGCCTGTTCTACGAAGAGGCCTTTGCCGCACCGGCCGAAGAAGTCACCGCGCTCGCGCGCGTCGTGGCACGCCATGGCGGCGTGTACGCCACGCACCTGCGCAGCGAGATGCAGCAGATCATCGAGGCGCTGCACGAGGCCGGCGACACGGCCTTCAGCGCGGGCGTGCCGCTGGTCATCTCGCACCACAAGTGCGCCGGTCCCGCGAACTGGGGCCGCACGAAGGAGACGCTGCCGCTGATCGAGGCGCTGTCGCAGCGCCAGGAGATCGCGATGGACGTCTACCCCTATGTGGCCGGCTCCACCGTGCTGCGCGAAGACCTGGTCGACGGCGTGATCGACGTGCTGCTGACCTGGTCCGACCCGCACCCCGAGATGACCGGCCGCCTGATCTCCGACATCGCGCGCGAGTGGGGCACCACCGAGCAGGAGGCCTGCCTGGGGCTGAAGCCTGGCGGCGCCTGCTATTTCCAGATGCAGGAAGAAGACGTGGAGCGCGTCATCGCGCACCCGCTCACCATGATCGGCAGCGACGGCCTGCCGCACGACCGCCATCCGCATCCGCGCCTGTGGGGCGCGTTCCCGCGCGTGTTCGCGCGCTACTGGCGCCAGCGCAAGCTCTTCACGCTGGAGCAGGCGGTGCACAAGATGACGGGCATGACGGCGCGCAACCTGCGCATCGCCGATCGCGGCCTGCTGCGCGTCGGCACCATGGCCGACGTGGTGGTGTTCGACCCCGAGACCATCACCGACACCGCGACCTACGACAAGCCGCATGGTGTGAGCCTCGGCGTCGAGCGCGTGTTCGTGAACGGGGTGCTGGCCTACCGTGGTGGCGAGGGCGAAGCGAAGGTGCTGGCGCGCGCGGGGCGGATGCTCACGCGCGGACGCTAGGGATCAAGCAAACACCAGGCAGACGGGCACGGGCACCTGCGCCACCTGCACCGGCTGGTCCAGCCTGCCGCTGGCCGGATCGATGCGCAGACGCAAGAGGGTGTCGCCCTTCTGGCTGAGCGCGTAGAGGTGGCTGCCGCCCGGCGCCATCGCCAGCGCACGCGGAAAGCGCAGGCCTTCGCCCCAGTGCTGCAGCGGTGTCAGTGCGCCGTTGCTCGGGTCGATGCGGAACGCGGCGATGCTGTCGGCCATCGGGTGGTCCGACTTCAAGCGGCGGTTGCTCGCGTAGAGAAACTGCCCCGACGGATGCATCACCAGCGCCGCCGCGTTCTTCTGGCCGGTGTAGCCCTCGGGCACGGTCGAGACGCGCTGGCGCTGTTCCCCGACCTTGCCGCTCGCCGCGTCGTAGCCGAAGCCCGCGACCGTGGCGTCGAGTTCGTTCACCACGTACAGGAAGCGCTGCGACGGATGCAGTGCCAGGTGGCGCGGGCCGCTGCCGGGCGCGACGGCCGTGCGGCCGAGCAGGGCCAGCTGGCCGTCGGCGAGCGTGAACGCGTTGATGCGGTCGGTGCCCAGGTCGGTGGCGAGCAGGCGCTGGCCCGTGCCGTCGAACAGCACCATGTGCGGATGTGGCGATTCCTGCCGCTGCGCGTCGGTGCCGGTGCCGGTTTCCTTCTCGATGCCCGAGACCTTGCCCAGCCTGCCGTCCGCCTCGATGGGCAGCACGTTGTAAGCACCGCCGCCGTACAGCGCCACGGCCAGCGCGCGGCCGTCGGGCGACACGGCCAGGTGCGCGGGGACCACGCCCGAGAGCGAGAGCGGCTGGCGGTTGAGCAGCGTCAGGCGCCCGTCGTTCGCATCGATCGCATAGGCCTCGGCCGTGCCGGTGGGCAGGCCCTGGTAGGTGTCGATCTCGTTGATCGCGTAGAGGAAACGCCGGCTCGGGTGCACCGCGAGGAACGAGGGGTTCGCGCTCGCGACGGTCTGCACCGGCGTCCAGCTGCCGTCCCGGATCGCGAGCACGTAGATGCCCTTCGATGCCGGGCCGCCGGCGGTGCCGCCCGGCGCGTCGCTGGTGTAGGTGCCGACGTAGGCGAAGCGGGGCGCGGGCGCGGTGCTGGCGGTGGTAGCGGCCGCGCCGGTGTCGGGCGTCTGCGCGCCGGCGGGGACCATCGGCGTCAGCGCGCCGAGCGCGGAGGCGCCGCCGATCCACTGCATGACGGCGCGGCGGTCCTGACCGAAGCGGTTGGGGCTGTGTGGCATGGAAATTCTTCCTCTCGTTCAGGGCCGCACCGACATGGCGTGGTGAAAGATGTTGTTCGGGTCGTAGCGCCGCTTCACTTTCCGAAGGAAGGCGTAGAGCCCCTGGTCCCCGTAGTACAGCTGCGGCCAGAACGGGTGCGCCAGCATGTCGTTGTCCGGGTAGTTGATGTAGCAGCCCTCGTAGCGCTCGCCGGGGTAAGGCGTGCCGGCAAAGCGCTCGGGCACGTCGGGCGTGCCGTACACGTCGCGGTAGAAATCGCCGATCCAGCGCAGGTGGCCCGCATCGTCCGCCGCGCTGCGCCAGTAGGTCTGGTACTGCAGCTTCATGATCGATGCGCGCTGCGGCACGGCGGTGTCGTCGATGCGCTCGGGCTTGTTGATCGCGCCGCCATAGGAGTCGACCTGCACCAGCGACTGGCTCAGGTCGATGCCGGGCATCGTGCGCGTGAGGTGCGTGTAGATGCGCTGCGCCTCGCGGGCCGTGAAGCTGCGCTTCATGTAGGCCGACTTGTACTTGCCGCGCTGGTTCTCGCCCGAGCCGTTGAGGTACTGCGTGGCCGTGAGCCAGTCGTAGCGCGTCACGGTGTGCGGCTTGGAGCACAGCAGCTGGCCCGTGTCCCGCTGCGGCGCCGGGCCCACGCCGGGCACGCGGCCCTTCAGCGGCACGGGCGTGCAGGCGCGAAAGCGCTCGAGAAAGTCGTGCAGCACCGTGAGGTCGTTGCAGGTGCCGTCGGGGTTGCAGAACTGCGTGAGCATCACGATCTGGCCCGACGAGCGGTGCGTGAGCTTGAGCAGCGAGAACATGCCCCAGGTGTCGGGCGAGGTGCCGCGCGTGGCCCAGTAGTCGCCGTAGATGGCGAGCAGCTGGGCGAAGCGTGCGGGCGTCATGCTGGCCCAGTCGAACGCGACCACCGCGAGCGCCACCTCGCGCGGCGCGGTCGGCAGGGTGTCGAACACATAGCTGGTGATCGCGCCGAAGTTGCCGCCGCCCGCGCCGCGGCAGGCACGGAACAGATCCGGGTCGCGCGTCGCGTCCACGGTGCGCGGCACGACCTTGCCGCGCGCATCGACCGTGAGGATGTCCACCGCCGAGAGCCAGTCGACCGTGAGGCCCTGCAGGCGCGAGAGCAGGCCGTAGCCGCCGCCGCAGATGTGCCCGCCCGCACCCACCGAATAGCAGGAGCCGCCGGGCAGCGTGACGTTGCTCTGCTTGTACAGATCGAGGTAGCCGTTCCAGTTCTGCGTGCCGGGTGCGACGCGGTAGCGGCCGTCGCCCTTGCGCTCGGCACTGGCCTGCGTGAGCAGGCTCAGGTCGAGGATCGCACCGCCGGGGTTGTTGGAGACGAAGTCTTCATAGCAATGCCCGCCGCTGCGCACCGTGGGCCGCCGGCCCGCATCGACGATGCGCTGCAGCGCGGCGGCGGCATCGTCCGCGTTCTCCACCAGCTCGATGCGCGACGCCGCGTCCGACTCAACGGAAGGCCATCGCAGGTTGAAGCCTTTCTTCAGGGTGTTGTAGCGCGGATCCTGGCGTGTCACGGTGATGGTCATGGGCACTTTCTGAAGGACGTCGAGCGACGGCGGTAAGACGAAAGAAGGACGCGAAACCTGGGGCGTGTCTTACGCGCGGGTATTCATTTGCAAGGCCGGCCGGAAATGGAAGCGTTATGTCTTATCTCCAGCAGGCCGTGCGGAATGCCGCGCGATGGCGCTCATCTTGCCGTCAATTTCGAGCGCGTCGCACCCCCTCGAAAGCATGTGGGTTTCGCGTCACGGACACCGCATTCGGCGCGCAACAAGGACGCGCGGAAGGCGCCTGCGATCTCAGCGTGCGCCGGCCGCGGCTTCGTCTTCCGGCTGCGCCTGGAACATGCGCGTGAAGTCGCAGCACGCCTGCGCCAGCATCACGATCGACGAGGTGAGCGCGCTGCGGTGCTCGCCCTTGTGCATGGCCACGTAGCGCACGACGGGCAGCGCGGGCGTCACGTCGAGCACCTCGAGCATGCCGGCGTCGACCAGCGGCGCGAGGCATTCGCGCGGCAGGTAGCTCACGCCCAGGCCCGACACGGTGAGGCCCGTGAGCGCCACGAGGTTGCTCACCACGATCGCGTTGGCGGGCTGCACGCCCTGGTCCTTCATCCATGCGTCGTAGGCGCGGCCGGTGCCCGAGTTGTTGCCCTGCACCAGCATGCGGTGGCGCGCCAGGTCGTGCAGGCGCACGGTGCCGGTGGCTGCGGCCGAGGGAATCACGCCGGGCTTGCACATCCACGCGCTCTTCACGCGGCCGATGACCTTGCTCTGCATGCGCGAGTCGGCGAAGGTGTGGGGCACGATGACCACGTCGAGCTCGTCGGCCAGGAGCTTGTCGCGCAGCTGCAGGCTGTCGTCCACGTCGGGCTCGAGGATCACCTTGGGGTAGTGCTGCTGGATCAGGCCGACCAGGCGCGGCAGCCACGTCATGGCGGTGAGCTCGGTCACGCCCAGGCGGATGCGCCGCTCCACCACGCCGGGCTTGCCGAACTGCTCGACGGCGGCGTCGCGCTGGTCGAGCAGCTTCCTGGCGAGCACGAACATCTCCTCGCCTTTTTCGGTGAGGCGCGCCGTGCGCTGGCTGCGGTCGAACAGCTCGGTGTCGAACAGCTGCTCCAGCTCGTGCACGCGCTTGGAGATGGCCGACTGCGAGGTGTGCAGCTGGTTGGCCGCCTGCGCGAAGCCGCCCAGCCGGGCGATCCAGTAGAGGGCTTCGAGTTGCTTGAAGGTCATCACGGCGGGCGGCTCCTGAAAGAAAGAACGCTTTTCTTCATGCGATTCGATCACAAAAAATCGCTTTTAGAAATTCATCGGGACGCAGAAGATGCGCGCCAGGCCACCGTCATTGCAACCCAAGGAACACACCATGGACTTCAAACTGCCTCTCGCACCTTTCGCATTGGCACTCGCCCTCGTCTTCGTCTGCGGCGCCGCCAGCGCGCAGGACGCCGGCACGCTGCGCAAGATCAAGGACAGCGGCACGATCCAGATCGGCGCGCGCGACAGCCAGATCCCGTTCTCGTACAAGCTCAGCGCCGACAGCGCGCCCATCGGCTTCACCAACGACATCTGCCTGAAGATCGTCGATGCCGTGAAGGCCAAGCTGGGCCTGCCGAAGATCGAGGTGCGCTACACCATGCTCAACTCGACCAACCGCATCCCGCTGCTGCAGAACGGCACCGTGGACCTGGACTGCGCGACCACCACCAACACCACCCAGCGCCAGGCGCAGGTCGACTTCGCACCCAGCCACTTCGTCACCAACATCACGGCCGCCGTGAAGAAGAACTCGGGCATCAACGCGCTGCCCGACCTCAACGGCAAGAACGTGGCCACCGTCTCGGGCAGCACCTCGATCCAGCTGCTGCGCGGTGCGCGCAAGAGCGGCGCCATCGAGGTGAACGAGATCGCGGGCAAGGACACCTCCGACGGCTTCCTGCTGTTGTCCACGGGCCGCGCCGATGCCTACGTGCTCGACGACGTGCAGCTGGCCGGCATGATCGCCAGCGCCACCAACCCGGGCGACTACAAGATCCTCAAGGAGTCGCTGCGCCAGGAGCCCTACGGCATCATGCTGCGCAAGGACGACCCCGAGTTCAAGGCGCTGGTCGACGAGACGGTCAACGGCCTCATGAAGTCGGGCGCCATCGAGCAGCTGTACACCAAGTGGTTCCTCTCGCCGATCCCGCCGCGCAACGCGAACCTCAACTTCCCGATGACGGATGCGGTGCGCGAGATCTACAAGAACCCCAACAACAAGGGCGTCTGACACCATGGCAGCCACACGTGCGGACCTGCCCCGAGGCGAGCTCCTTTCCGATGCGCTGATGCGCCAGGTGCGCGAGCGCTTCCTGGGCATCGAACGCGACCACCACGGCCGCGAGCGCCTGTACTTCGACAACGCCGGCGGCTCGTTCCGGCTCAAGGCCGCGGTCGAGCGCTTCGCGCTGGTCGACGCCATTCCCGACAACGCCGAGCGCATCCACGCCACTGCCGTCGAGCTGCAGGCGATGCAGGCGCGCGGCGCCGACGATCTGCGCACCATCCTCAACGCCACCGGCGGCAGCGTGTACCCCTCGCTCACCGCCTCGGGCGCGATGTTCGACATGGTGCGCGCGGTGGCCGAGAACGTGCCGGGCACGAACATGGTCACGACCGCGCTCGAGCACCCGTCGGCCTTCGACGCCATGCGCCTGTATGCGGAGCGCCTCGGGCGCGAGCTGCGCGTGGCAAAGAGCAACCCCGTCACCGGCGGCGTCGACGTGGACGCCATCGTGGGGCTGGTCGACGAAAACACCTGTGTGCTCAACGTGATCCACGCGTCGAACATCTCGGGCGCCAAGCTCGACATGGCGGCCATCGTGCGGCGCGCGCGAGAGATCAAGCCCGACCTGTACATCCTCGTCGATGCCGTGCAGCACGCGCCGCACGGCGTCATCGACCTGCAGCAGACGCCGGTGGACGGCATCAACCTCGCGCCCTACAAGTTCTTCGGCTGCCGCGGCTCGGGCTTCTCGTGGATGTCGGAGCGCGCGGCTGCATTGCCGCACCACAAGCTGGCCGGCAAGAAGCCCGGACATTGGGAGCTGGGCAGCTCGGCGCCGTGGCAGTTCGCGGTGCTCACCGAGATCGTCGACTACGTGGGCTGGCTCGGCGGCCACTTCACCGATGCGACCGACCGCCGCGCCCGCTTCGTGGCGGGCATCGAGCGCATCGAGCTGCACGAGCGCGCGCTGCTGGCGACGCTGCTCGACGGCACCGCGCAGACGCCGGGCCTGCGCGCGCTCGACGGCGTGCAGGTTTTTCTCGACCACGAAGACTTGACGCAGCGCGACCTGATCCTGGGCATCGGCTTCGACGGCCTTGACTGCACGCAGGCCGTGGTGGAGTACGGCCAGCGTGGCGTCACCGTGTACGAGCGCGTGGCCAGCAGCATCTACTCGAAGCGGATGCTCGAATCCTTCGGGCTCGAGGGCACCGTGCGCGTGTCGCCGCTGCACTGCCACACGGTGGGCGAGATGGAGGCCTTCCTGCGCGTGACGCGCGAGATCGCCGACGCTTTCACGCCTGCAGTCAGCGCGGCGTAGGGCGCGCCAGCGCCGCGCAGGCCGGCGTGTCGTTCGCCTGCCGCAGGTAGGCGAGCAGGTCGGCGCGCTCCCGCGGGTCGGGCACGCCGTCGTAGGTCATGCTGCTGCCCGGCACCATTGCGAGCGGGGCGCTGAGGAAGCGGTCGAGCGTCTTGTCGTTCCACACGATGCGCGACTTCTTCATTGCCTCCGAGTACGCGAAGCCCGGCACGCTGCCGGCGAGCCGGCCGAACAGGCCGCAGTGGCGCGGCCCGACCCGGTCGGCGGCCAGCGCGTGGCAGGCCTGGCAGCGTGCGTAGACCTGTTCGCCGCGCACCGCATCGGGCGTTGCGGCACCCGCACAGGCCCATGCGGCCAGCAGGCCCGCTGCGAGCCCGCGCGCCGCACGGCTCACGACACGAACGCCGAAGGCACCGGCGCCTCGCCAAGCGCCTGGCGCAGCACGGCCCAGTGCATCGCCTCGTCGCCGAGGATGCTGGCCGCGGCCTTCGACAGCTCGCGGTTGCCGAACAGCGGCACCGCGCCCAGGTAGGCGCTCACGGCGCCCTGTTCAAGCTTCGCCGCGAAGCGCAGCACATCGGCCTGCGACTTGAGCTGTTCCACGGGGAAGTCGTAGCGCGCCTTGGCCGCGACGGCCTTGCCGCCGAGCTTCGCGATGGTCTTGGCCAGCAGGTCCGCATGCTCCTTGTGGTGGCCCTGGAAGGTCACGGCGAGGTCGAGCACGGGCTTCTCGAGCAGCTTGCTTTCCGCGCCGAGCTGGTAGGCCGCGATGGCCTCGAGCTCGGCGCCGAGCGCGGTGTTGAGGATCTGCACGTCGTTGCCGGTGGCACCGCCGCTCTTCGCGGCGAGCGCGTCGCGCCCCGCCAGCAGCGCCACGGCGGCGCCCGACAGCATCAGGCCGGAGCGGCCGAGAAAGGCGCGCCGCGCGGCGGCCGGGGTGGGCATCAGGAAAAAGGACATGGTGGGGTCTCCTCGGGGGTGGTGGTTGTGGGAAGAATCATCAAGGCAGCGCCGCCAGCACGCGCGCCACGATGCGGTCGCAGCGCGCGCCGTCGAACGCGAAGGCGTCGCCCGTCGCCAGGTCGATGTCGCGCGACAGGCTTTCGCGCAGCAGGCTGCGGGCGCGGAAGAAGCGCAGCCGCACCGTGGCCTCGGGCAGCTGCAGCGCCTCGGCGGTTTCGCCGACGCTCAGTTCCTGCACCGCGCGCAGCACGAACACGGTGCGGTAGGCGTCGGGCAGCCGGTCGATGTGGCGCTCCATGAGTCGGCGAAGGTCTTCCCGCATGGCGAGGCGCTCCGGTTGGCGGTCGGGGTCGTCGGCGAGCTGCGTGTCGGGGGCGTCGTCGTCGTCCCCCGCAGCCATGCCGCCGTCGAGCGGAATCACCTGCGCGCCACGACGGCGCAGGCGCCCCAGTGCCTCGTTGATGACGATGCGCACCAGCCAGGTCGAGAGCTTCGCTTCGTCGCGGAAGCCGCCGATGGCGCGCCAGGCGCGCAGGTAGGCGTCCTGCAGCGCGTCTTCGGTGTCGGCGTCGCTGTGCAGGATGCTGCGCGCGGTGCGAAACAGCAGCTGGTTGTGGCGCCGCATGATGCGCGCAAAGGCCTGCGTGTCGCCCTGCGCGGCGCGTGCGGCCAGGTCGGCGTCGGACGCGTTCGCGTCGGCATCGGCAGTCAGTGGCAAGGCGGTGGGCGGCATGCGGTGAGTTCCTTCTGCCCATTGGATGGCGCCCCCCCGCGCCGTGTTGCAACTTTCTTTTTTGCCTTTCAGACCATCGTCTGCCATTCGATCGTGCACAGCCGCTCGTCGACCACGCCGCGCACGCCCGCGATGCCCTCGGCCGCCACGCGCGCCGCGTCGCGTTCGGCCTCGTTGCCGACCATGCCGTGGTACATCACGATGCCGTTGTCCACCGACACATGCGACCACGCGCGGCTCCACCAGGTCTGCCGCTCCAGTTCGGCCACGAGACGCGCCAGGATCTGCGCGTCGTCGCACGCATCGGCGCTCGAGGTGTCGGCCTCGGCCTGCCGCAGCAGCGCCTTGACCAGGTCGCCGCTCGTCACGATGCCCACCAGCCGGCGCCCGCGCACCACCGGCAGGCGCTGGATGCGGTAGGCGGTCAGCAGCTGCGCGACGCGGGCCAGCGAGAGGTCTTCGGCGATCGACACCGGCTCGCGCGTCATGAGGTCGGCCGCGCGCAGGGCGTGCGCGCGCACGTAGTCGCGCGGCGGTGCGGTGCGCTGCACCCAGCGTTGCCACCACGGGTGCGGCGGCGCGCCGCCGGGCTCGGCTTCGTAGCGGTGCAGCAGGTCGGATTTGCTCACGATGCCGACCACCTCGCCCTGGTCGAGCACCGGCACGCCGCTGATGTGGCGCGCCAGCAGCAGCGCGCTGATGTCGCGCACCGGCGTGTCCGGCGCGACGGTGAAGACCGGCGAGGTCATGACGTCCTGTGCATTCATGATGAAGCTCCTTCCTGCGGCCCGCGCGGGGCCTGTGATGCCTGGGGGGCCTGCTGCGCATCGACGCGCGCGATGTTCTGCTGGTGCGACACCAGCATGGCCGTCAACTCGCCGTGGATGTGCGCGTCGCCGACGTGCGGCAGCAGCGCCTGCAGCTTGCGCACCACCCAGCCCTGGCCGCGGTTGAGCAGCGCCAGGCGCGCGCCCAGTTCCGGCACGGCCATCGCGCGTTCGTAGAAAGCGCCGGTGCGCGTGCTGGGCGTGGCGGCCAGTGACTGGATCGCGTCGATCAGCACGCCGCACCAGCGCACCTCGTCGCGGTGGATGTCGGTCACCAGGCGCTGCAGCGAGGGGTCGTCGGTCTCGGCGGCGCTGCGCAGCGTGATGCGCGCGCCGGCGCGCTCGGCTTCGAGCAGTTCGTTCAGCGCGGCCAGCAGTGCGTCGCGGTCGCCGGCTTCGCGATAGGCCGCGTCCAGCGCGTCGGCGTAGCAGACCGGCGAGGACACCTGCACCCGCTCGGGAAAACGCAGCCCCTGCGCGCGCAGCGCGGCGGGCGTGTCGGCGAAGGGCGGGGCGGCATCGTCGGGCGG
>NZ_JBWKYW010000087.1:0-13002 GCF_059423965.1 Variovorax sp. GW458-11-26-14-LB1 | reverse complement strand
CCACCTCCCCACCCAGCCCGCCGAGATCGCCGCCGACGTGCTGCGCTGCTGGAACGCCGGCGCCAGCGTGGTGGCCATCCACGCGCGCCGCCCCGACGACGGCGCCACCTGCAACGCCGAGGTGTACCGCGACATCAACAGCCGCATCCGCGCGGCCGGCTGCGACATCGTGCTGAACAACTCCACCGGCGGCGGCGTGCACGGCGACATGGTGAAGCCGCTGGCGGGCGATCGCTGGGAGATCGCGTGGGAAGAGCGCATCAAGGGCATGGACGCCGGCGCCGAGATGTGCACGCTGGACGCCACCACGCTCAACCTGAGCTTCGAGGGCAAGCAGATCCTGATGGACACGCCGATCACGCGCGGGCGCGAGCTGGCGGCCGGCATGAAGGCGCGCGGCATCAAGCCCGAGTGGGAGGTGTTCAGCCCCACGCACATCCTGCAGGACACGACCACGCTGATCGAGGAAGGCCATGACGACGAGCCCTACTTCATCAACCTGGTGATGAACGTGCACCGCAACTTCCAGAACGCGATGCCGTACTCGCCGCGCAACCTGCAGATGATGGTCGACACGCTGCCCAAGGGCGCCATCTTCGGCGTGAGCGGCATCGGCATGTCGCAGCTCGAAGCCAACGTGGCGGCGCTGCTGCTGGGCGGGCATGCGCGCGTGGGGCTGGAAGACAACCTCTACTTCCGTCACGGCGAGCTGGCCACCAACGTGCAGCTCACCGAGCGCATCGTGCGCGTGATCCGCGAGCTCGACATGGAAGTGGCGACGCCGGCCGAGGCGCGCCAGATCATGGGCCTGCCGCGCGTGGGCGGTCCGCGGCCCGAGTTCGCGCTGGGCTGAAGACGCACGAGAACAACGAACGGAGACACGCACATGAACATTCCCCGCACCGCCCTGGCTCTCGCACTCGCCGCCGCATTCGCATCGGGCGCATCGGCCCAGGTGTCCGACGACACCATCCGCATCGGCTTCATCAGCGACATGTCGGGCCTGTACCGCGACTACGACGGCCCGGCCGGCGCCGAGGCGATCCGCATGGCCATCGCCGACATGGGCGGCGCCATCGACGGCAAGAAGATCGAGCTGGTCACGGCCGACCACCAGAACAAGCCCGACATCGCCGCCGCCAAGGCGCGCGAATGGTTCGACGTGAACAAGGTCGACATGCTGATCGGCGGCGTGAACTCGGGCGCGGCCATTGCCATGGCCGGCGTGGCGGCCGACAAGAAGAAGCCGTACTTCGTGGTGGGCTCGGGCGCGTCGAGCCTCACCAACGAGTACTGCTCGCCCTACACCGTGCACTACGCCTACGACACCGTGGCCATGGCGCGCGGCACCGCGAGCGCGGTGGTCAAGGCCGGCGGCAAGAGCTGGTACTTCGTGGCGGCCGACTACGCCTTCGGCGCCGCGCTGCAAGGCGACGCTACCAAGACCGTGCAGGCCAGCGGCGGCACGGTGGCGGGTTCGGTGAAGCACCCGCTGGGCGCGAGCGACTTCTCGTCGTTCATGCTGCAGGCGCAAAGCTCGAAGGCGCAGGTGCTGGCGCTCGCGAATGCGGGCGGCGACACGGTGAACGCCATCAAGTCGGCGGCGGAGTTCGGCATCAGCAAGAACATGAAACTCGCCGGCATGATCATCACCATCAACGACGTGCATGCGCTGGGCCTGAAGGCCTCGCAGGGCATGTACCTCACCGACAGCTGGTACTGGAACCAGAGCCCCGAGTCGCGCGCCTGGGCGCGGCGCTTCTTCGACAAGCACAAGCGCATGCCCTCCTCCTTCCATGCCGGCGACTACTCGGCCGCGCTGCAGTACCTGCAGGCCGTGAAGGCCGCGGGCAGCGATGATGCCGACAAGGTGATGGCGCAGCTGCGCAAGACGAAGTTCAACGACATGTTCGTCAAGGGCGGCTGGCTGCGCGACGACGGCCTCATGGTGCACGACATGCACCTCATGCAGGTGAAGGCGCCGGCCGAGTCGAAGGAGCCGTGGGACTACTACAAGGTGATCGAGAACATCCCCGGCGAAGCCGCGTGGACCACCAAGACGGAGAGCCGCTGCGCGCGGTGGAAATCGGCATGACCCCTATCAATGATGTGAAGCGCGTCGCCGTCGTCGGCACCGGCGTGATCGGCGCGAGCTGGGCCGCGCACTTCCTCGCGCACGGGCTCGACGTGAACGCGACCGACCCCTCGCCCGGCGCCGAAGACCGGCTGCGCGCCGCCGTGGCGCAGCACTGGCCGACGCTGGAACGCTTCGGCCTCGCCGAGGGCGCCTCGGTCGATCGCCTGCGCTTTCACGACAGCCTGGAAGACGCGGTGGCCGTGGCCGACTTCGTGCAGGAGAACGGCCCCGAGCGCATGGACTTCAAGATCGACCTGTTCCGCCGCATGGACGCCGCCGCGCCGCCGGAGACGGTCCTCGCGTCGAGCTCGTCGGGCCTGGCGATCAGCGGTGTGCAGTCGGGCTGCGCGCACCCGCAGCGCGTGGTGCTGGGGCATCCGTTCAACCCGCCGCACCTGATCCCGCTGGTCGAGGTGATCGGCGGCGAGCAGACCTCGGCCGAGGTCATCACCCGCACGATGGCGTTCTATGCCGCCATCGGCAAGCGGCCGATCCACGTGAAGCGCGAGGTCAAAGGCCACATCGCGAACCGCCTGCAGGCCGCGTTGTGGCGCGAAGCCTTCCACCTTGTCAACGAAGGCGTGGCGAGCGTGGCCGACATCGACACCGCCATCGCGCACGGCCCCGGCCTGCGCTGGGCCGTGATGGGGCCGTTCATGAACCTGCACCTCTCGGGCGGCGCGGGCGGCATCGAGCACCTGCTCGCGCACCTGGGCGGGCCCATCGAAGACTGGTGGAAGGACCTGGGCGCGCCGTCGATGACGGACGCGTTGAAGCAGCAGGTGGTGCAAGGCGTGGACGAAGCCCTGGGCACGCGCCACACGGCCGACCTCGAAGCCGCGCGCGACACCCTGCTGTTGAACCTGATTCGCGCCAAGGCCGAGACGGGTACGCTGGACTGACATGACCGACTTCCTTCTCGACGACACCCTGGTCGCGCCGCCCCGCACGGTGCGCATCGACTTCGACGACGGCTCGTTCGTGCTGCGCTCGCCGACGGCGCTGCAGCCGTATGCGCGCTGCATCGGCGAATGGATCGAGCGCTGGGCGCGCGAGACGCCCGATGCGTTGGCCTTTGCCGAGCGCGATGAAAGCGGCGAAGGCTGGCGCACGCTCGACTACCGCGCGCTGCGCGCGGCCGTCGGTGCGGTGGCGCAGGGCCTGCTCGACCTGGACCTGCCGCCGGGCCGCCCGGTCGTGATCCTCTCGGACAACGCCATCGACCATGCCGTGCTGATGCTCGCGACGATGCACATCGGCCGCACGGCCTGCTCGCTGTCGAGCGCCTACTCGCGCATGGCGAAAGACCCGTCGCGGCTGCACGGCATGTTGAAGGCGCTGCAGCCCGGGCTGATCTACGCCTCCGACGCGACGGTGTACGGCGCATCGCTCGCAGGCAGCGGCCTCGAGGCCGTGACGGTGTTCAGCCGCCACGCCGACACGCATCCGGGCGCGCTGGCTTTCGGCCAGTTGCTCGACGCGAAGGAAACGCCCGCCGTCATGCAGGCCTTCGCCGCCGTGGGCCCCGACACGCACGCCAAGTACCTGCTGACCTCCGGTTCCACCGGCCAGCCCAAGGTGGTGATCAACACGCACCGCATGCTGTGCGCCAACCAGCAGATGATGGCGCAGACCTGGCGCTTCCTATCGCAAGAGAAGCCCGTGCTGGTCGACTGGCTGCCGTGGAGCCATACCTTCGGCGCGAACCACAACCTGCACATGGTGCTGTGTCATGGCGGCGCGCTCTACATCGACGAGGGTCGGCCCGCGCCCGGGCTCATCGAGAAGACCGTGCGCAACCTGCGCGAAGTGAAACCCACGCTGCTGTTCAACGTGCCGCGCGGCTTCGACATGCTGCTGCCCTTTCTCGAAGCCGACGACGCACTCGCCGCCGAGGTGTTCTCGCGGCTGCGCCTGGCCTTCTACGCGGCGGCGGCGCTCGCGCCTTCGACCTGGCAGCGGCTCGAAGCCGTGGCGCGGCGCGTGCGGCCTGCGCGCCCGCTGTGGCTCACGACCTCGTGGGGCGCGACCGAGACCTCGCCCGCCATCACCTCGGCGCACTGGCAACTCGACGGCGCCGGCTGCATCGGCGCACCGCTGCCGGGGCTGGAACTGAAGTTCGTGCCCAACGGCGAGAAGCTGGAGATGCGCGTCAAGGGCGTCTCGGTGTTCCCCGGCTACCGCGACGCGCCGCGCGAGACCGCCAGCGCCTTCGACGCCGAGGGCTACTACCGCATCGGCGACGCGGGCTTTCTGGCGAACCCCGGCGACCCGGCGCAGGGCGTGATCTTCAACGGCCGCGTGGCGGAAGACTTCAAGCTCTCGACCGGCACCTGGGTGTCGGTGGGCACGCCGCGCGTGAAGCTGGTGTCGCTGCTGGCGCCGCATGTGCAGGACATCGTGCTCACGGGCCACGACCGCGACGCGATCGGCATGCTGGTGTTCGCCAGCCCGCAAGGCGCCGCCCTCGCGCCCGACGCACTGGCCGCGCGCATCGCCGGGGTGCTGCGCGCCCTGCGCGACGAAGGCGCGGGCTCGTCGCAGTGCCCGGCCTGCGCGCTGGTGCTGGCCGAACCGCCCAGCCTCGATGCGGGCGAGATCACCGACAAGGGCTACATCAACCAGCGCGCCGTGCTCACGCGGCGCGCGGCCGAGGTGGCGCGGTTGCATGCGCCGGCGCCGGGCGATGCGGACGTGATCCGCCCGCTCTGAAGCAACCGCAACAGCTACGTCAGGCGGCCGGCAGCGCCAGCCACTGGCGCCACAGCTTGCGCGCCCGGTCCTGGTAGCGCCGCGCGACGGCCCGCAGCGCGGTGCGCGGCGCAGGCAACATCAGTTCGTCGGGCAGCAGCGGGTCGCGCACCAGGTGCGCGATCACGGCGCGCCCCAGCAGCAGCGACTCGCGCACCGCCACCTCCAGCGGCACGGTGCGCAGCCGCTGTTCGCCGCGCTCCAGCCCGGCCTGCAGGCGGCGGCAGTCGTCGGCGAGCGCGCGCACGTTCCACAGCCCGCGCGCGGCGGCCTGCGCGGCGGGGTCGAGGTCGGCGAGGCGGAACACCAGCGCATGCGGCGACAGGCCCAGCGCCTCGAGCTGTGCGCGCTCGGCCTCGAGACCGCCCGCCAGGTTGTCGGGCCGGATCTGCAGGCCCGGGCGCAGCGCCGCGAAGCCGCGCAGCGACAGCGCCAGGCTGTGGCGGCGCCACGCGGTCTTGTCGGCGCGCGCCACGCCCGCGTCGTGCACCGCGAGCCAGCCGCCCTGCCACGCCACCACCTGCGCGCGCGTGTGCCGCCAGTCGCCCACCGCGCGCGACAGCGCCGGCCCCGCGCGGTTCAGGCTGTAGCTGCCGCGCTCGCCGCGGGCGATCTTGCCTTCGGCCGCCAGCCGCGTGAGCCCCACGCGCAAGGTGGTTTCGCCGATGCCCATGAGCGCGCCGGCGCGGCACAGCGCCTGCGAACTCAGCGTGCCGCCGTCGGCCACCAGCAGGTCGAGGATCAGCTCCGGCGCGCTCGGCATCGCCACGGGAACATTACATACCTTGTCCATGTTTGCGAAATAAAGAAATGTTTCCTAGGATGCCAGAGACCGACTGATTCCCGCCATTTTTCTCCGGAAGGACCCCGCACATGACCACGCCCTTCGTGACCTGGGAGGTGGACGGCCCCGTCTGCACGCTCACGCTGAACCGCCCCGACAAACGCAACGCGGTGGACGGCGCCGTGGCCGCCCAGCTGCGCGCGGCCTTCGAGCGCTTCGAGGCCGACGACGCGCTGCGCGTGGCCGTGCTGACGGGCGCCGGCGGCCACTTCTGCGCCGGGGCCGACCTGGGCGCCGTGGGCGACCCGGCGCGCCGCAACGAGCTCGACCCCGACGGCGGCGGCGCCGGCCCGATGGGCCCGACGCGCATGGCGCTGTCCAAGCCGCTGATCGCGGCGGTGAACGGCTACACGGTGGCGGGCGGGCTCGAGCTGGCGCTGCTGGCCGACCTGCGCGTGGCCGACGACGACGCGGTGTTCGGCGTGTTCTGCCGCCGCTGGGGCGTGCCGCTGATCGACGGCGGCACCGTGCGGCTGCCGCGCCTCGTGGGCATGGGGCGCGCGCTCGACCTGATCCTCACGGGCCGGCCGGTGTCCGCCGCCGAGGCGCTGGCGATGGGCCTGGTGAACCGCACCACGCCGCCGGGCGGCGCGCTCGCCGCCGCGCAGGAACTGGCGCGGCAGATCGCCGCCTTCCCGCAGCAATGCATGCTGGCCGACCGCCGCTCCGCCTTCGAGCAGTGGGACCTGCCGCTGGCCGAGGCGCTGCGCCGCGAAGGCGCGCAGGGCGTGCCGATCGTCGCGGCCGAGGGCGAAGCCGGCGCCGCGCGCTTTGCTGGCGGTGCCGGGCGCCACGGCGAGTTCAAACGCTGAACGCCCCTGCTCTTTCGATTTCACCTAGAACCTCCTGGAGACACGCCTTGCCTTCCCCCTCGCCCGCCCGTGGCCCGACCTATCTCGAACTGATCCGCCGCGGCGCCCTGCAGCACGGCCCGCGCACCGCCATCGTCTACGGCGACCAGTCGATGACCTTCACCGAGGTCGACCAGCTCAGCAGCCGGCTCGCCCATGCGCTGCATGCCGCCGGCGCCGCGCCGCGCACGCGCGTGGCGCTGCTGCTGAACAACGGCCTGCACAGCGTGCCGCTGGACTTCGCCTGCGTGAAGGCCGGCATCAACCGCGTGCCGCTGAACGCGCGGCTCTCGCTGGCCGAGCACGCGCGCATGGTGGCCGACACCGGCTGCACGCACCTCGTGTTCGGCCCCGACCTCGCCGAGCGCGCGGCGGCCCTGCGCGACTCGGTGCCAGGCCTGGTCTGCATGGGCCTGGGCGCGTCGCTCGACGGCGCCGCCGACCTGTTCGCGCAGGCCTTGTCGTGCGCCACGCAGGCGCCGGCGTTCGAGCCCGCGCCCGACGACGTGGTGCTCACGCTCTTCACCTCGGGCACCACCGGCACGCTGAAGGCCGCGCAGCACACGCAGGCCTCGTACGCGGCGATCTGCCGCAACGTGCTGCTCAACCTGTTGCCCGCCACGCCCGACGACGCCATGCTGCACGCGGCCTCGCTGATCCACGCGAGCGGCGTGTTCGTGCTGCCCTTCTGGCTGCGCGGCGGCCGCACGGTGATCCTGCCGGGCTTCGAGCCGGGCGCCTTCCTGCGCACGCTGCAGGCCGAGCGCATCACCGCGATCAACCTGGTGCCGACGATGCTGCAGATGCTGTTCGAGCACCCCGACATCGCGCACACCGACGTGGCCGCGCTGCGCTACGTGATCTACGGCGCCTCGCCGATGCCGCGCGCGGTGATCCGGCGCGCCATGGCGGCGTGGGGCCAGCACCGCTTCTGGCAGTACTACGGCCAGACCGAGGTGCCGCTGTGCCTGGCGGTGCTGCGCCCCGAAGACCACACCGAGGAGCTGCTCGACGCCTGCGGCCAGCCGGCGATCGACGTCGAGCTGCGGCTGGTCGACGAAGCCGGCAACGACGTGCCGCCCGGCACGCCCGGCGAGATCGCGGTGCGCGCGCCCTCGGCGGTGTCGGGGTACCACAACGCGGCCGGGCTCAATGCCGAGACCTTCGTCGACGGCGGCTGGGTGCGCACGCGCGACGTGGGCCAGTTCGACGCACGCGGCTTCCTGCACCTGAAGGACCGCACCTCCGACATGATCATCAGCGGCGGCTACAACGTCTACCCGCGCGAGGTCGAGAACGCGCTCATGACGCACCCCGCCGTGCGCGAGTGCGCGGTCATCGGCCTGCCGCACGAGAAGTGGGTGGAGATCGTCACCGCGGTGGTGGTACTGCGCGAAGGCCAGCAGGCCGATGAAGCCGCGCTCATCGCGCATGTGGCGGACCAGCTCGCCTCGTACAAGAAGCCGCAGCGCGTGCTGTTCGCCCGCGAGATCCCGAAGACGGCGGTGGGCAAGCTCAACCGCCGGCAGCTGCGCGAGCTGCACCGCGGCTGACGCACTGCCAGCCGGTCAGCCTGCGCGCCGCCGCAACGCGGTGCGCAGCGCCTTCGCGAAGCGCGGATCAGCCATGGCGCCGACATTGAAGCGCGACCAGCGCGAGACCTGTGTCGAGTCGACGCTGAAGATGCGGCCCGGCGCCATCACGATCTTGCGCGGCAGCAGCTCCTTCGCGAACGCCAGCGAGTCGGCCACGCCGGGCAGCGCGGCCCAGATGTAGAGCGACTGCGGGGTGCGCGCGAAGACCTCCGCATCGACCGAGTCGAACAGTTGCAGCGCCTTGCGCGTGGCTTCGCCGAGCCGGGTCTGCAGGCGGTTCAGGTGCCGCTGGTAGTGGCCCTCGCTCAGGATCACGTCGACCGTGCGCTCGCTGTATTCCGAGCTGCTCACGTGGATCAGCGCCTTCAGGTCGGCAAGGTCGCTCGCGAGATCCGCCCCACAGGCGATGAAGCCCACGCGCAGCGCCGCGGAGAACGACTTCGAGAAGCTGCCGATGTAGATGGTGCGCTCCAGCTGGTCGAGTGCCGCGAGACGCGGCAACGCGGTCGGCTTGAAGTCGGCCAGCGGGTCGTTCTCCACGATCAGCAGGTCGTACTTCTGCGCGAGCTGCAGCACACGGAAGGCCTTGGCCGGCGAGATGTCGGAGCCCGTGGGGTTGTGCGCGAGCGACTGCGTGAAGAAGAGGCGCGGCCGCTCGGTGATGAGCAACTGCTCCAGCACGTCGAGGTCGGGCCCGTCCGCCAGGCGCGGCACCGCCAGCATCTGCGTGCCCGCGAGCTTGAGCTTGCCGAACAGCGGGTAGTAGCCCGGATCGTCGACCAGCACCTTGCCGCCGGGCGGCACGAAGTAGCGGATGACGATGTCCATCGCCTCGTTGGCGCCGTGCGTGAGCACGATCTGCCGCGGCTCGGCGCCGATGCCGAAGTCCGCGAGCTTGCGCACGAGGTGGTCGCGCAGCGGCGCATAGCCGAAGCGGCTGCCGTAGCGGAACAGCGCGCCGAGCCCCGTGCGCACGACCTTGGGATGGTATTTGTCCAGGCGCACATCGGCCAGCCATTCGACGGGCGGAAAGCCATCGCCCACCGCGACCGCATCGGGCTGCGTCTTGAGCTGCTCGCGCATGAGCCACACGATGTCCATCGCGCGGCCGAGACTGCCCGCGTCTTCCTCGGGCGGCTTGGGGCTGGATTGCGCGAGCACGAAGTAACCCGAGCCGCGCCGCGGCTTGACAAGCCCGCGCGACACCAGCAGCTCGAACGCGGCCACCACGGTGTTCTTGGCGTAGCCATGCAGTTGCGCCAGTTCGCGCAGCGACGGCAGCTTGTCGCCGGCCTTGTAGGCGCCGCTCGCGATCTGGCGCGCGAGGGTGTCGGCGAGCGAATCGGCGATGGTGGTCATGGGCCGAGACTGTGACACAGCGGGCCACTTCGGCGCACCACTGTCCGCACTGTCCCGCCAAACTGTGCCTTCCGCCGGCGGTACAGCCGACCTAAATTGCCTGCTCCCGAATTCATCTTCCGAAGAGACAAGCAACGATGGTCGCCGACTCCCGCATTCCCAATTTCCGGGCCCTCACGCCCGCGCAGCGCTTCGCCCACATCGCACAGGCCGCATCGCTCACCGACGACGAGGTGGCGCTGCTCGCCCAGCCCGGCGCCTTGAGCGTGGACCGCGCCAACGGCATGGTCGAGAACGTGATCGGCACCTTCGAGTTGCCGCTGGGCGTGGCCGGCAACTTCACGGTGAACGGCCGCGACTACCTCGTGCCGATGGCGGTGGAAGAACCCTCGGTGGTGGCCGCCGCGTCGTTCATGGCCAAGCTGGCGCGCGAAGGCGGCGGCTTCGAGGCCTCGAGCACCGGGCCGCTGATGCGCGCGCAGGTGCAGGTGATCGGCATCACCGACCCGTACGGTGCGCGGCTCGCGCTGCTGCGTGCGCGCGAAGAAATCCTGGCCGTGGCGAACAGCCGCGACAAGGTGCTGATCGGCCTGGGCGGCGGCTGCCGCGACATCGAGGTGCATGTGTTCGGCGACACGCCGCGCGGCGCGATGGTGGTGATGCACCTGATCGTCGACGTGCGCGACGCGATGGGCGCCAACACCGTCAACACGATGGCCGAGGCGGTGTCGCCGCTGGTCGAGAAGCTCACCGGCGGCACGGTGCGCCTGCGCATCCTGTCGAACCTGGCGGACCTGCGGCTGTCGCGTGCGCGCGTGCGGCTCGCGCCTTCCGTGCTGGCCACGCGCGAGCGCAGCGGCGAAGAGGTGGTCGAGGGCGTGATCGATGCCTACACCTTCGCGGCCATCGACCCCTACCGCGCGGCGACGCACAACAAGGGGATCATGAACGGCATCGACCCGGTGATCGTCGCGACCGGCAACGACTGGCGCGCGGTGGAAGCCGGCGCGCACGCGTATGCCTGCCGCAGCGGGCGCTACACCTCGCTCACCACGTGGGAGAAGGACGCGGGCGGCGCGCTGGTCGGCACCATCGAGATGCCGATGCCGGTGGGTCTGGTCGGCGGCGCGACGAAGACGCACCCGCTCGCACGGCTCGCATTGAAGATCCTCGATGTGAAGTCGGCGCAGGAGCTCGGCGAAGTCGCCGTGGCCGTCGGCCTCGCGCAGAACCTCGGCGCGTTGCGTGCGCTCGCCACCGAAGGCATCCAGCGCGGCCACATGGCACTGCACGCCCGCAACATCGCGCTGGTCGCGGGCGCCACCGGCGACGAGATCGACGCCATCGCCAAGCAGATGGCGGCCGAGCACGACGTGCGCACCGACCGCGCCGTGGCGCTGCTCGACGCGCTGCGCAAGAAGTAAGCAACGCGGGAGCCTCCCGCACCACGGTCCGCGGCCGACACCGCGGCGGTCGCGCACGCGGCCGTCACACAACCACAGACGGAGACAACTCGAATGAACGCAGACAGTGCAACGCCCGCCCGCTGGCGGCTGGTGGAGATATGGGGCGACACGGCCGACCTGGGCCACCTCGCGTGGTCGATCGCGATCGGCGTCGCGGTGAGCCTCACGGGCTATCTCGTGGCGAGCCGCGTGCTCGCGAGCGTGGTGAGCACGCCTGAGCTGGCGCGCGCCTACGCGATGCTCGCGGGCCTGGGCGGCTGCGTGGTCTCGGGCGTGATCTGCGCGAAGCTCTTCACGCCCAAGCGCGAAGTGGTCGAAGGCACCGCCGCCGATCCGCGCTGGCGCGAGGAGGTGCTGGCCGAGCTGGCCGCCGAGCACGGCGACCTGGGCTCGGTGGACGACCTGCCGCCGGTGGTGGTGCGCGAGATGAAGGAGCTCGAGATCTACGAGCTGTTCGCGTCGTACAAGCCCCAGGCCGCCAAGGCCGCCGAAGGAGCCGCCTCGTGATCGACGCTGCCCTGTTCAACCAGATCCTCGTCGCCACCGGCATGGGCCTCGTGGGCGCCATCGTGTTCGCGGCCATCGGCCTCGTCTCGGGCACCGACGAAACCACCACGCTCGCACCGCTCACCCTGCTGGTGGTGCTGCTGGGCGTGCCGCCCGAAGGCGTGTTCACCTTCTTCCTGGCCGCCGCCGTGGCCAAGCACATGACGCACGCGGTGCCCACCGCACTGCTGGGCATTCCGGGCGACACCATGGCCACGCCGCTGCTGCAGGACGCGAACGTGCTGCGCAACCTGGGCGTGCCGCACATCGCGCTGCGCAAGATGGTGTCGGGCGCGATCATCGCGGCCTTTCTGGCGGTGCCGCTGGCCGTGCTGTTCGCGGTGCTGCTGGCACCGTACGGCGCGGCCATCACCAAGGCGGCACCATGGATCTTCGTGGTGGCGGCCGTGGCCATTGCCTATTTTTCGAGCGGACGCTGGGCCTCGGTGGCCACGCTGGTGCCGTTCGTGATGGTGATCGTGGCGCTGCAGGCGCTCACGGGCAAGTACGGCGTGAAGCTCAGCATCAGCTACTTCCTGGGCATCGCCATCGGGCCGCTGGTGGCCGATTTGTTCTCGGTGATCTCGCCAGCGGCGCGTGCGCGCATGAAGCGCGACAAGGTCCGCACCTTCTCGCTCGCGCCGGACGTGAAGGGCTGGTCGGGCTACTTCCCGAACCCGTTCAAGGTGCTCGACCGCGGCCAGGTGAAGTGGACCTTCGCGACCGCCGCGATCTCCAGCGCCACCTTCGTGTTCAGCCCGGTCGCGATGACGGTGGTGCTGGGCGAGCTGGTCGGCTCGCGCATCAAGCATGCGTACCACCGCCTCACCACCACGCTGGCCGCGCGCAACGGCGTGACCGAGGCCACCTACATCGCCGAAGCGCTGATCCCGCTGATCGCCATCGGCCTGCCGCTGAGCCCCGTGGCGGCCGGCCCTGCGGCGCCGCTGTTCAACGCACCGCCGGTGTTCACCATCGACTCGGCCACGGGCCAGACCCACAACCTGCACAACCTGCTGAACCACTGGGAGTTCCTGGGCTACGGCATGCTGGCCGTGGTGCTCGCCGCGCTGGTGGCCTATCCGTTCACGATGAACTTCGCGCGCCGCGCGGCGCTGTTTGTCTCGCGCAAGGTGAGCCACGAGGCGATCATCGCGACCTTCGTCGGCTTGATCGTGGTGATCAGCGTGTGGGAAGGCCAACTGCTCGGGCTGCTGGTGATCCTCACGATGGGCCTGCTGGGCGGGCTGCTGTCGCGCGCCATCGGCTTCAACACGGGCGTGCAGTTCATGGGCTACTACACGGCGGTGTTGACGGTGCCGGCGGTGATCAAGGCATTCTCCTGATCGGCCGGCCGCACACCAGCAGCGCGTCCATGTGCCCAGGACACTGGGTGCTTCCCGCAGCGAAATCAAGGAGGAGGCCGCAGGCCGGGGGACATTCGCGGAGGGAA
>NZ_JBWKYW010000086.1:0-13448 GCF_059423965.1 Variovorax sp. GW458-11-26-14-LB1 | reverse complement strand
CACCAATCCAGCAGCCTGAGCCTGGGGGCGATCACGCGCATCGAGGACAACGCGGGCAGAAAGGACCCCAGGGGCGAGGGCTTCGAGCTGCGCACTGATGCCCATGGTGTATTGAGAGCCCAGGACGGCATGCTCATCACCACCGAAGCAAGGGGCAATGCTGCGAACCATGCCAAGGACATGGGAGAGACGGTTCAGCGACTAAGAGCAGCGCAAGACCAGCACGAAGGTCTTGCGGAAGCTGCGGCGACAGCCAAAGCTCAAAGCGGCGGTGAAGACCAAGCTCTGGTGGTCCAGGCGCTCAAAGCGCAGAACGACGTCATCAAGGGCAGCGGTGGTGACAAGGCCCAAGGCCAATTCCCCGAACTCACAGAAGCCCAATTGGTACTCGCCAGTGCCGCAGGCCTCGCCGCCACCACGCCCGGCAGCTTTCATTTGCAAGCCGGCGAACACATCGCGATCAGCAGCCAGGGCCACACCAGCATCAGCGCTGCTAGGCGGCTGCTCGTCAGCGCCAAGAACGGCATCCGCCTGTTTGCGCTCCGAGGCGGCATGAAGTGGATCGCTGGCAACGGCAAGTTCCAGATCGAAGCGCACAAGGACGCGATGAATCTGACCGCCAAGAAGGCCGTCCGCATCACAAGCACCACCAGCGAGATCCGCATCACCGCGCCGATCAAGGTGGTGGTCAACGGCGGTGGAAGTTTCACGGAGTGGAGCAGCGCAAGCATCTTGCACGGAACACCGGGTGGGTGGATCGAGCATGCGGCGAGTCATGTCAAGGTGGGGCCGGCGAAGTTGCCGCTGAGTCCACAAACGTTCAAGGGCTGTGGCTCTGCGAACGGCGGTCCGGCAAACGGAGGCGCTGGAGTCATCTGACATGACGGCCATGGGAACTCCCGCTTGTGACACTCCCGCCGATTGGCCCTGGGACGCCATGCCTGCCGATGTGCTCGATGCGCTGACGTCGTCGCTCGTACGGCAGTTGGCCCCTGGCCCCGTGTACTTGCTGATCGATCCGATGTCCAGCGACGTTTCGCAGCCAATCGATACCCATCCACGCCATCCCGTGACCGGTGACACTTTGCAATCGCCTGCGGAGCAGTTGCCTTACCTAGTCGAACTCCGGGATGCGAACGACCCCTTGCTCGCGCAGAGCATCGCCTGGGCCGCCGAAGAGCACTTGCGCGCCTGCGCGAACGGAAGCGGCCCCTGCCGTATCGCCGGGTGGCTGCAGCCGCACGTGTCGAATGGCGGTGCCACGCTGGCTCGGCAGATCGGCGCACTACTTCAGGCGTGCAATGCGCCCGGCGGCGGCCGTTATCTGCGCTTGGCCGATCGCCGCGTGCTGGCACTGCTGCACGGTTTTGAATCGCCTGCGATCGATTGGCCGCGGCAGTTGAAAGGCATGACGCACTGGATCTATCTCGATGCCAACTTCGCGCTCCAGATGTTGCAAGGCCAGTCCGGCCCGGCTGCGAATCAACCGCTGCAATTGAATGCCGCGCACTGGCAATGCGTGATCGAGGCTGAAGCCATCAATCGCAGCCTGATGGCGTGGCAGGGCATTCGTCACCCTCTGCCGGACGACTCCGTGGCGCAAGTGATGGCGCCGCTTGCGCGCGCACGCCGGCATGGCCTGCACGAGCCCCAGGATCTGGCCGCCTATGCGGCTGAAGCCTTGCGGTTTCCCGCCTTCGAGCAATACCCCGATCTGCCGGGGCGCATCGCGCGCAGTCTGCACACGCAACAGCCTCTGGCCGACAGGCTGCAGGCCCTGCGTGGGCATTGGGCCGATGGCGAAATCGCATCGCGGCCATCGCCACGGCCGGATCGCCAACCCTGACCGCGCCGCATCCACCCCTCCCCAACACTCGCCGAACCTCATGACTTGCAAGATATGTGACAACAAGAGCGGCCAGTCGATCTTGCTGGTGCGGCCCACCGCCGTGGCGACGGACCCGGCAATCGCACCCCAGGGCATTGCCGCACTCGACGCGCACGAGGGCACCGTCAAGGCGTTCGGCCTTCCGCCCCTGAAGGCGGAGTCGAAATATGCCCTGCGCTTGCTGCGCCGCGAGGGGTACGTCTACGTGTTCTTCCCCGGCGAGAAGCCACTAGGCCAGATCAAGCCATGGCTGGCGTACCGTGTTTACGACCAGGGCGCCCTGATGCCCGAGAGCTCGTTCGTCTTCGATCGCAGCGAATTCGCCTGCAGCACGAAGAGCACCCATCCACACGACGTGCGCACCCTCTGCATTGCCGAACCCAAGCGCATCGCCAAGGTGTGGGTCGGCTTCAGCATGAACTGGTGGAGTGACACGGTCAAAAGCAACGCAGCGAAAGACCCCAAAGCCGCCGGGATGGTCGAAGTGAACCTCGCAGGCGACCCACCGACACACGGCTTTGCCGCTGATGCCACATTGCTCAAACAGCACGTGGCCGACTACGCGGTGCAGAGCCTGAAACACGGTGGACTGGAAGAAGACGCCACGCCCTTCTACCCGCCCGGCGACATTGCCGCCGCACAAGCTGCCCGCGCCTTGGTGGCTGTCATGCAACGGCAGAACGTAGGCCACGCAGGCAAGCCGATGGTGGTTGCCATTCCAGACCCGGTGGGGTTGGCGGCGGACCTCAACGGCATTCGTATGGCGCGCGACAGGCGAGACAAGGAGGCTCTTCTTCTGCCCGAGGTCGCGTGGCCACTGATGACCAACCAGTTGCTCTCCGGCCTCAAGGCGTCCATTGAGAGCGCGGCAATGGATGAGGCGCACTCCACGCCGGACGGCCACGTATCGCAGAAACGCTGGAACGAACTGAAGGGCACCTCGTTCTACCGTGAGGGTGGCTATGAATGGTTTCCCACCCAAGGCACAGCCGCAGACGGCAGCCCCAATGGCAAAGCGATCAGGCCCCGCACCCCCGTGCACGAGCGGCGTATCGACGAACGGGGGAACGCTTATGGGTCAGCGCAATGGAAGCCTTTCGCCAGCCAGATCGATGCCGGCAAACACGAGAGATGGATGCAGGACTTCAAAACCCGGCGCTGCATCGAAGCGGATCGCCTGGCTCTGCACGAACAGAATTGGCTCGCTGCGGTAAGCAGCCCCGCAACAATCGCGTACTTCGCGACGCATTTCGACGAGGGTGATCCAAACAAGCACACCGCGCCTACCAGCCCCGGAGCGATCTATGCGGGTGAAAGCCACCTGATTCACTACCCGCAGCCCTTGAGCACGGCTGAATGCCATGCGCAGTACCTCGAGCGGATGTTGGAAAAGCCGATCACCGACCCGCACGCGGTGCCCTTGCGTGCGATGTTCGGCAACCAGAAGGAGGTGATCTCCAGGGTGCACGCCATGCTGATCGGCAATGCCGACCGCGACAGCGAAGGCAACGAAGACAACATGCGCGACAAGACGCTGGACATCTTCAAGGGGCTGGTGACCGCCGAATGGGGCCCGAAGTACAGCTGGATGAAGGCAGCTGTCATGGGCCTGAGCGGCGGGCACCTGGCCGCCATTGCTGCAGGCGCCTTGCAGTTCGGACTGAGCCTCAAATGGTCGGACGGTTTGACGATTCCGCAGAAGGCGCAGAGGTACTTGCAACGGCTGCCTGCATTGGCTGCGGCCGAGTTGGCATTGCTGGACGCCATGCGCGCCGCCGCTGAAGGTGGCGCGTCCAGCCTTCATGTGGTCATTCGCTCCAACTGGCGAAGGGAAACGGTCCTGGCGACCATGGAGAGGAATCCGTTCGACTATTCCGAAGCCGACCGCCGAGCCATACGCAACAAGCCCGCAGGCAGCAGGATCGCCGTCCAACGGGTTGTCATGCTGGACGCGGAATCCGCCAACTTCCACGTGATGCCGAACGAGACGGCGCAATTGCCGGGGGCATCGCCGCGCAGCCGGCGCGGGCTGTCGATGGCAAGGTTTACGGAGGATGTGAAAGCTGCCAACTTGCAGTCCTTCGACAGCGCAACGGTCAAGAACGTCAAGGCGCACGTCGCGAAAGAAGCCATCAGCGCCAATGTGAAGTCTCTCCGGACCGATCAATTTTTTGGTGGCGCCGTGATGGTCGTGCAGGGTTTGGGCCTTATCTGGTCGGTGCATGATTTTTTTCAGGAGCTGGGCAAGGGGGACAACGGCAAGTTGTTCGACAAACTGCTCGGCGTGGCGGATGGCGTGGCGGGTCTGACGGGTGGGCTGTTGGACATCAGGGCTGCGAGCCTTCAGATACAGATGGTGGAGGCGCAAGGGGCGGCTCGAGGTACCGCAATGAGTCAGGTCAGCCGTTCGCTGAGCAACCTGAAGGCGGGGGCGGCGATGACGGGTGTGGCGGGTGGTGTGCTGAACATGGTGATGTCGTTTCGCAAGGCGCAGGAGGCGGATAAGGAGGGAGACGGCGTTGCATATGTGGCCCACTTGGGCGCCGCCTTTGCATTCGGATTGAATGGCGCATTTATGGGAGCAATCACTGCAGACTTCCTGACTCGTGGCGCAACCAACCGGGCTATCGGCGCGGCCGCACAAGTAGCAGCGAAGAAGCTGATAGAAAAGGGGCTGCAACGCGTCATCCTCACCGTCATCGTCAATGCGAGTGCAGAAGCGCTGGTGGCAGGCGTGGCGGTCGTCATCAGCGGTGCTGGCTGGGTGTTGTTGATCGCCGGTGTGGCCTCCACAATGTGGGCCGTGTTCTCCGAACGCTCCGGCCTGCAACGTTGGATCGCACGGGGTTACTTCGGCCGTGACACTGAGAGGCGTTACGGGGACAAGGACAGGGAGCTTCTGGAGTACCAACTGCTGGTGGAGATGGTCCACAAGCCCATGGCCGACGAGGAGGACCAACGCCTTCTCAAGAAGTATCCGGCGCCACCTGCTGCGCTAGCACCTCAACGATCGCCGTTTGGAGGCGATGGCGTGGGAGGCTTCCGATGATCGGCGGCATCAACACTAGCGGGCGCAGCTCCGATGAGGACCGCATCGATGGCAAGGTCATCGGGCTTGTGGAGCGCTTTGCCAAAGGACAAAGAGCCACCGGAGTAGCCGGGCACGGGGGACACCTCACAGGCGTCTACCCAGATGCCATCGAGTTTCAGAGGGTCTATCTGACAGGTGGAGGTGGTTTTCATACGACGTACGGTTTCGTGTCTGGAGTGCTTGGCACGTATCTGATTCTGAAATTCACGCTTGAAGGACTGTTGAAATATCGGGGATACGGAGTTCTCGCCTTCGGCTTCATCGGCTCTTGGTCCCTATTCGCGTTCTTCGCCTACCTCGAACTCTTTGCCCCCGCCGACAGCCCTCTCTACTTCGACCGCAAGCATCGCAAGGTCTACAAGGTCACTCAGTCCGGTGCCCGCCGCTGGCGCTTCTTCGGCCCTCGCAACTCCAGCCTTGTTGCCTACGACTGGGATCTGATCGACGCCGAGCACCACACCACGCTACAAGCCAGCACAGCCACGGCCAGCCGCGTGCACCACCTTGTCTTTCTGGTGCGCAAGAGTGCGGACGATTCAACCATCGTCGACAGCTTCACCTTCGCCAGCGTCGACTTCGTGCCGACCCTGTGGGAGTACATTCGCCGCTACATGGAGCAAGGCGCTGCACCGCTTGTGCAAGGCGAGTTTCCTCCGGTGTCGAACACCGGCGCGTATGTGCCCTGGAGCGACTTCGGTGCGGTCGTCCCCTTTCTTGACCAGCCGGGGCGCCGTTGGAAGGAGCAGCCTTGGAAGACCTTGCTCAAGTACATCAGCATGCCTGTCACGGTGCCGCTGTACGTGCTGTGGTTGTTCTTCAATCGCCTGACTGTCTGGACCGCACAGAAGGTCGAGTGGCCCCAAGAGATCAAGCAAGCCATCGGTCGACTGATCAACGAGCTTGACCTTCGCACCGACACCTACCGCAGGCTGCGCCCCGGCCCACCACCGGAAGTTTGATGTATCTGGTGTGGCAGCTCTTCAACCGCCTGACGGTGTGGACAGCGTAGAAAGTCGAGTGGCCGAAAGAGATCGAAGGCGCCATCGAACAGCTGATCAACGAGCTCGACCTTCGCTCCATACCTGCCGGAACTTGCGACCGGGCCCACCGCCCCAGTTCTGATCGCCCCTGGGCGTCGACGGTGCTTTCCGGCCGCATCCCACCAGTGCGCCCAGCCCATGGCCGGCCTCGCATCTACTCCCTTCGCCGTACCCCCTCCCGCCCCACCTAGGCCATTAGCTAGGCCTTAAGGCGGATTTGCCTCCCGCCCCCCGCGCCGGAAACTTCGTGTTTCTTCTTACTTCCCGGCACCCTTGCCGTAGACGGAGTGCGGATGAGTTGGCGAACCAAAGTGGTCTGGAGCGAGGGGATGCTGTTGCAGCCTCAGCACCTGCAGCAGAGCGAGCGCCATGCCGATCATGCGCGGCATGTGCTGTTGCGCACCACCACGCCCTACGCCTGGGGATTCGCCGAGGTCGAGATCGACGCGGCGGCGCTCACGCTGGGCAAGCTGGCGCTGGTGCGGGCGGTGGGCATCTTCGGCGACGGCACGGTGTTCGACATGCCGGCGGTCGATCCGCTGCCCGAGCCCATCGACATTCCGGCGTCCATGCGCGACGAGGCCGTGGTGCTGGCGCTGCCGCTGCGCCGTGCCGGAGCGCGCGAGGCCGACGCTGAAGAGTACGAAGAGCTGGTGCGCCACCGCGTGCTGGAGTCGGATGTGCCCGACTCCAACACGGCCGGCGAGCGCACCGCGATGCTGCAACTGGGCCAGCTCCACACGCGCCTGATGCGTGCCAGCGAAGCGACCGATGCCTGGGCGACGCTGGGCGTGGCCCGCGTGGTCGAGCGCCGGGTCGACAACCAGGTGCAGCTCGACCGCGGCATGCTGCCGCCGCTGCTCGACGTGGCCGGCCATGCCGTGATCCGCGCCTGGCTCGACGAGCTGCTGGGTCTGCTGCGCCAGCGCGGCGAGGCGCTGGCCGGGCGCATGACGCAAGGTGGCACCGGCGGCGTGGCCGAGATCGCCGACTTCATGTTGCTGCAGGCGGTGAACCGCAACGAAGCCATCTTTGCGCACCTGGCCAAGAGCGCGATGCTGCACCCGCAGCATTTCTTCGAGCATGCGCTCGGGCTGGCTGGCGATCTCGCGAGCTTCCGCGACACGCGCCGCGTGACGCGCTTCGGGCCCTACATCCATGACGACCTGGCGCTGAGCTTCCGCCCGGTGATGGACGACCTGCGCCGCAGCCTGTCGATGGTGTTCGAGCAGTCGGCGATCCGCATCGACCTGCACGACCGCAAGCACGGCGTGCGCGTGGCGGTGGTGACCGACGTGGAGCTGCAGCGCAAGGCGACCTTCGTGCTGGCGGTGAACGCGAACATGCCGAGCGAGGCATTGCGCGCGCGCTTCCCCACGCAGGTGAAGATCGGCCCGGTCGAGCGCATCCGCGATCTCGTGAACCTCGCGCTGCCGGGCGTCACGCTCACGCCGATGCCGGTGGCGCCGCGCCAGATTCCTTTCCACACGGGCGCCAACTACTTCGAACTCGAAACGCGCAACAGCGACCTGTGGCGCCAGCTCGAGCAATCGGGCGGCATCGCGATGCACATCGCGGGCGATTTCCCCGGCTTGGACCTCGCGTTCTGGGCCATCAGATCATGACCACCCCCAGGCTTCGCGCACTTCGTGTCGCTTCGCCAACCCCCTCACCGGGGGCGACACCTGCGGCCCGGCAAAGCCGGTTCCGCGGTGTCTCCCGAAGGGACGTCACCCGCGTGGAGTTCTCATGAGCACCCCTCCCGACCCCTTTGCCGCCTTCGAGTCCGAGCGTACGGTCATCAAGCCCAAGCCGCGCACGCCGGGCGGCACGCCGCCGGCTGCTGCGCCCGCGCCGTTCTTCGGTGGCGCCGATCCGACGCCCGTGGCCGAGGTGGGCGAGATCGGCCTGCTCAATCCGCTGGTGTCGGCCGCGGGCAAGCTGCTGGTGCTGATCGGCAAGCTGCGCAACCTCGCGCAGCCGCCCAACGTGCCGGCGCTGCGCGCGTCCACCGCCGATGCGGTGAACCAGTTCGATGCCGCGGCGCGGCGCGCGGGCGTGGGCAACGAGTCGGTGCTGGCCGCGCGCTATGTGCTGTGCACCGCGCTCGACGAGGCGGTGGCCAACACGCCCTGGGGCGTGCAGGCCGGCTGGAACAAGCAGAGCCTGCTGGTGCAGTTCCACAACGAGACCTGGGGCGGCGAAAAGGTGTTCCAGCTGCTGGCCAAGCTCGCGCAGGACGTGCCCACGCACCGCCAGCTGCTCGAGCTGATCTACAGCGTGCTCGCGCTCGGCTTCGAGGGCCGCTACCGCGTGGTCGACAACGGCCGCGCACAGCTCGACTCGGTGCGCCAGCGCCTGGCCGACCTGATCGCGAAAGACCGCCCGCCGGTCGAGTCCGAGCTGTCGCCGCACTGGCGCGGGCAGGGCGCGGGCACGGTGCGGCTGCGCGAGTCGCTGCCGTTGTGGGTGTTCGCGGCCGGCTTCGCGCTGCTGCTGGCGCTGGCGTGGTTCGGCCTGCGGCTCACGCTCAACCACCGCTCGGACACCACCTACGCGGCCGTGTCGAGCCTGCGCGTACCCAACATCCAGATCGCACCGCCCGCCGCGCCGGCCAAGTCGCCGCGGCTCGCGCGTTTTCTCGAGCCCGAGATCAAGCAGGGCCTGGTCACCGTGACCGACGAGGCCGACCGCAGCGTGGTGCGGCTGCGCGGCGATTCGTTCTTCGGCTCGGGCAGCGCCGAGCCGATGGCGGCCTCGCTGCCGGTGCTGCGCCGCATCGGCCAGGCGCTGGCCGAGGTGAAGGGCGAGGTGCTCATCACCGGTCACTCCGACAACCAGCCGATCCGCTCGCTGCGCTATCCGTCGAACTGGCACCTGTCGGCCGCGCGCGCCGATGCGGTGAAGGGTGCGCTCTCCACGTTGGTCGAGCCCGCGCGCATGCGCTCCGACGGCAAGGCCGACGCCGAGCCCGTGGTGGCGAACGACACGCCGGCCAACCGCGCGCGCAACCGCCGCGTCGACATCGTGCTGCTGACCGAACCCGAGCGCCTCGCTGCCGCACCGGCTGCTCCCGTTCCAGGAGCGACGAAATGATCAAGAAAATCTTCGGCTTCCTGTTCAGCCCGCTGCTGCTGACGCTGCTCGCGCTGATCGTCGTCGCGCTGCTGATCTGGTGGATCGGTCCGCTGGTGAAGATCGGTTCGCTCGCGCCGCTCGAAGGCGAGATGACGCGCGCCATCGTCATCGGCGTGATCGTGCTCATCGTGGTGCTGCGCGCGCTGTACCGCCGCTGGCGCGCGCGCCGCGCAAGCCAGCACCTGACTGATGGTTTGATGAAAGCGCCAGCCGCCGCCAAGGCCGGCGCGCTGGTCGACGGCGAACAGAAGATCCTCGACACGCGCTTCAGCGAAGCCGTCGCCACGCTCAAGCAGATGCGCCTGCATGCCGCCGGCAAGAAGCCGGGCTGGCGCGACTGGCTGTCGATCTCGGGCGGCAGCTACCTGTACGACCTGCCGTGGTACGTCTTCATCGGCGCACCGGGCGCGGGCAAGACCACGGCGCTCGTCAACTCGGGCCTCTCGTTCCCGCTCGCCGAGAAGTTCGGACCCGGCGCGATCCGCGGCGTGGGCGGCACGCGCAACTGCGACTGGTGGTTCACCGACGAGGCCGTGCTCATCGACACGGCCGGGCGCTACACCACGCAGGACAGCCACCAGTCGGAAGACAAGAGCGCATGGGAAGGCTTCCTGGGCCTGCTGAAGAAGGCGCGCCCGCGCCGCCCGCTCAACGGCGTGTTCCTCACCGTGAGCGTGGGCGACCTGCTGAGCCAGGGCCCCGAGGCGCGCACGCAGCTCGCGGCCTCGATCCGTGCGCGGCTGCTTGAGCTCGACAGCAAGCTCACCACGCGCCTGCCGGTGTACGTGCTCGTCACCAAGAGCGACCTGCTCTACGGCTTCACCGACTACTTCGACGACCTCGGCAAGGAGCAGCGCGCGCAGGTCTTCGGCTTCACGCTGCCGGCGGACGAGAACGTGCAGCTTGAAGAGAAGGGCCTGTCGGCCGCCTTCCAGCGCGAGTTCGCCCTGCTGCACAACCGCGTCAACGACGGCCTCATCGCGCGCATGCAGCGCGAGACCGACGGCACGCGCCGCGCGGCGATCTTCGGTTTTCCGGCGCAGTTCGGCTCGGTCGGACCGCTGCTCTCCGACCTGCTCGAGCAGGTGTTCACCGGCTCGCGCTTTGCGCAGCCGCCGTGGGTGCGCGGCGTGTACTTCACCAGCGGCACGCAGGAGGGCAGCCCGATCGACCGCGTGATGGGCAGCCTGGCGCGCAGCTTCGGCATCGAGCGCGCCATGCTCGCGCCGCAGAAATCGAGCGGGCGCAGCTACTTCCTCACCGCGCTGCTGCGCGAGGTGGTGTTCCCCGAGCAGCGCCTCGCGGGCGCCGACGTGAAGCTGGAGCGCCGCCGCAACACGCTGCGCCTGGCGGGCGTGGCCGCGATGACGCTGCTCACCGTCGGCCTGCTCGCGGCCTGGGGCTACAGCACCTGGCAGAACCACAACTACCTGAAGTCGGTCGAGGCGCGCGTCGAGCCCGCGCAGAAGACCCTGGCCGCGCTGCCGACGCGCGTTCAGAACCTGGTCGAGGTCGCGCCCGTGCTGCAGGGCCTGCGCGACATCTGGAAGACGCCCGACAACCGCCAGGGCGACGAGCCGCTGTCGATGACGCTGGGCCTGTACCAGGGCGACAAGCTCGATGCCGCCGCCATGCTCACGCACCAGCGCGCGCTCAACGACGCTTTCCTGCCGCAGATCGCCAAGCGCATCGAGGACCAGCTGCGCACCGCGCAGAAGGACAACCTCGAGTTCACTTATGAAGCCCTCAAGAGTTACTTGATGCTCTACCAGCCCGAGCGCTTCGACCCCGAGGCGCTGAAGGCCTGGATCACGCTCGACTGGGCGCGCAACCTCGACCGCGGCATTCCCGAGGACCAGCGCAAGGCGCTCGAAGACCAGCTCGACGTGCTCATCGCCCAGGGCCCGCCGCGCTCGCCGCTGAAGATGGACGAGAACCTGGTGCGCAGCGTGCGCGCCGTGCTCGCGAGCTACCCGCTGGAGCAGCGCGTGTTCAGCCGCCTGAAGCGCCAGCGCGCCACCAAGGACATCCCGGGCTTCAGCGTGGCGCAGGCCACGGGCCCGTCGGGCCCGCTCGTGTTCGAGCGCATCAGCGGCAAGCCGCTGAGCGAGGGCGTGCCGGGCATGTTCACCTACGACGGGTACCACAAGCGCTTCCAGAACGAGGTCGTGGTGCTCACCGGCCTGCTGGCCGCCGAAGACCCGTGGGTGCTCGGCCAGGACCGCAACGCCAGCGAGCGCCTGCGCGATGCCGCGGCGCTGGGTGCGCTCACCGACCGCGTGCGGCGCCTGTACCTCGAGGAGTACGTCAAGCAGTGGGAGGCGCTGCTGGCCGATGTGCGGCTGATCCGCGTCAGCGGCCTGGAGAAGAACATAGAGACCGCGCGCATCCTGTCGGGCGTCGATTCGCCGCTCGCGAATTTCCTGCGCGCAGTGGTCAAGCAGACCACGCTGATCCCCGCGGCCGATGCCAACAAGGACGTCGTCAGCAAGGCCACCGAGACCGTGCGCAACACGCGCAAGGGCCTGGAGGACCTGTTCGGCAGCGACCCCGGCAAGCAGGTGGCGCCGGGCAAGCGCATCGAGAGCATCGTGGACGATCGCTTCGAATCGCTGCGCCGCCTCGTCACCGCGGGTGGCCCGAACCAGCCCGCGCCGATCGACGATGCGCTCAAGCTCTTCAACGAGGTGTACGTGTACCTCAACGCCGTCGACACGGCCGTGAAGGGCCGCACCTCGCCGCCGCCGGGCGACGTGGCCGGCAAGCTCAAGTCGGACGCGGGCCGCCTGCCCGAGCCGGTGCGCAGCATGATCGAGAACCTGAGTCAGACCGGTGCCGCGCAGGCGCAGGTGGCCGAGCGCGGCAACCTGAGCCAGGACCTGCGCCCCGTGACCGAGTTCTGCAACCGCGCCATCGCGGGTCGCTACCCGTTCGTGCAAAGCAGCAAGCGCGACGTGCTGCCCGAGGACTTCGGCCAGATGTTCGGCGCCGGCGGTCTGATGGACGACTTCTTCCAGAAGCGCCTGGCCGCGCTGGTCGACACCAGCACCCGACCGTGGCGCTACAAGCCCGTGGCCGAGCGCGGCGCGATCACCACGCAGGCGCTGGCGCAGTTCGAGCGCGCGGCGCGCATCAAGGACATCTTCTTCCGCGGCGGCGGTCGCGGGCCGTCGATGCGGCTGGACTTCAAGCCGGTGGAGATGGACGCGGGCATCACGCAGTTCATCCTGGACGTGGACGGGCAGCTGGTGAAGTACGCGCACGGGCCGGTGGTGCCGATGGCGGTGCAGTGGCCGGGGCCGAAGGGGAGCAACCAGGTGCGCGTTCAGGTGAGTCCGCCGTCGACGACGGGGAGTTCGGGGTCGGCGATGGATGGGCCTTGGGCTTTGTTCCGTACCTTGGACGATGGGCAGCTGGAAGCGGGGGATGCGCCGGAGAAGTTCTTCATTACCTTCCAGGTGGGGGCGCGGAAGACGCGGTTCGAGGTGACGACGAACAGCGTGCAGCATCCGATCCGGTTGAAGGAATTGCGGGAGTTTTCTTGTCCGGAGGGGTTGTGAGTCTGGCCTCTTCTTCTTCTCTCTTCGTTTCCGGTGAACTTCCTGGCTGGTTCGGGAAGTTGCCGGGGATGGGGGACTTTGCGCATCGGCGGTTGCCGGAGGCGTTTCGCTCTGTCTGGGACCCGTGGTTGCAACGCGGGTTGGCTCGGTTGCGGGATCGGCATGCGGATTGGACTGCTCACTACCTGGAGGCGCCTGTTTGGTGCTTTGCGCTGGGGGCGCAGGTGGTGGGGGAGCGGGGGTGGATGGGGGTGTTGATGCCTTCAGTGGATGGGGTGGGGCGGTACTTTCCGTTCACTCTGGCTGTTGAGTTGGATGAAGGTGTTGCCTCTGATGCTCTGAGTGGAGAGGCGTTGGCTGCTGCGCTGAGGTGGTGGGCGTTGGGGACGCAGGCTGTGTTGGAAGGGCTTGAGGGTGATTTGGATGCGCTGCGGTTTGATGCGGTGCTGAGTCGGTTGTTTGTTGGTGCTGCTGGTGAGCCTTCCGCTGAGGACCGGTCGCTTGAGTTGCCATTGGCGGGGGCCTCGCTCTGGATGGAGATGCCTGGGGTGGAGGGCGGGGTTCGGATGTTGGCTACGGGGTTGCCTCGGGATTTGCAGTTCGAGGCTTTGTTTCTTGGGGGTGGGGAATGAGGGCGGTGCTTTCTTTTCCTTCCCGAGGCCGGGAGTTCCGCCCGGCGGCGGACTTACTTTCTTTTGCTTCGCCAAAAGAAAGTAAGCAAAGAAAAGGCG
>NZ_JBWKYW010000085.1:0-14571 GCF_059423965.1 Variovorax sp. GW458-11-26-14-LB1 | reverse complement strand
CCGATCTCGCCGCCTTCAGGCTGCGTGTTCCGCACGCGCTGCCCGCATGCCATCGAGGCCTGTGCGCAGACGGTACCGCCGCTCGAGGAGATTTCCGCAGGACACTACAGCGCCTGCATCCGAACGCTATGACTTACCCCCAGTCTTCGCGCACTTCGTGTCGCTTCGCCAACCCCCTTGCAGGGGGCAACACCTGCGGCCCGGCAAAGCCGGTTCCGCGGTGTTCCACGACCATGCGACAACCCTCATGAATCGAGAGCTCCAATGAACACCCTGCCCTCTTCCCACGACCTCATCGACCCGCTGCTGAGCGACCGTTTCAAGGGCTACCCGCGCACCCAGCCGCCGCGCCTGCGCAGCGAAGTCGGCGCCGCCGGCTGGAACGTGCTGGCCGGCGACCTGCCGCTGCCGCTGGCCGTGCTCAAGCGCGAGGCGCTCGAACACAACCTGGCGTGGATGCAGGCGCGCGTGCGCGAGTGGGGCATCGACCTCGCACCGCACGGCAAGACCACCATGTCGCCGCAGCTGTTCCAGCGCCAGCTGGATGCGGGTGCGTGGGGCCTGACCTTTGCCACCGTCACGCAGCTGGCCGTGGGCGTGGCCGCCGGCGCGCGCCGCACGCTGATCGCCAACCAGGTCGTGAGCGACGAAGACCTCGCAGGCATCCAGCTGCTGCTGGCCGACCATGCGGATCTGCGTGTGGTGTTTCTGGTCGATTCGATCGCGCAGCTGGCGCTGATCGAAGACTGGTCGAAGCGCCATCCTGCGAGCGTGCCTTTCGAGGTCATGCTCGAGATCGGCATCGACGGCGGACGCACAGGCTGCCGCACGCATGCGGAAGCGGTTGCCGTGGCCAGCGCGGTGCGTGCCAGCAGCGTCGCGAAGCTGGTGGGCATCGAGAGCTACGAAGGCCTGAATGCCACCGGGTCCACCGAACAGGACACCGCCTTCGCCAAGGCCCTGATGGACCGGATCGAAGCCGTGGCCCGCCACTGCGACACGCACCAGCTCTTCGAGACCGACGAGGTGCTGGTCTCGGCCGGCGGCTCGGCGATCTTCGACCTCGTGGCCGGGCGGCTCAAGCCTGCGCTGGGTTCGCCGGTGCGCGGCCTCTTGCGTTCGGGCTGCTACGTCACGCACGACCATGGCTTCTACAAGCGCATGGTGAATGTGGCGGATGAGCGCATGGGGTGCGAGTGCGGCGAAGGGCTGACGCCTGCGATGGAGGTCTGGGCCAACGTGCAGTCGCGGCCCGAGCCCGGCCTGGCGATTCTCTCGGTCGGCAAGCGCGACGTCTCTTTCGACATGTCGATGCCCATCCCCATTGCGCACGCGGCACGCGGTGCCTTGCAGTCGCACGCTGTGCCCGCCAGCTGGAAGGTCACGGCGCTGAACGACCAGCATGCCTACCTGCGCTGGGACGCGAATGACGAAGCGCAGGCACCGGTCGTCGGCGACCGCGTGGGCCTGGGCATCTCGCACCCCTGCACCACCTTCGACAAGTGGCACTGGATGCCCGTGGTCGAGAACGACTACCGCGTGAGCGATGCGGTCGTGATCCATTTCTGAGCAAGACGACGCCTCCCCCATGAACACACAGAAGAACAGCGCGACGCTGCTCGAAGGCGGCCTCGTGGTCGACGGCTCGGGCGGCCCTTCGTGGCCCGGCGACGTGCTGCTGCAGGGCGACCGCATCCTGGCGCTCGGCGAAGGCCTGCGCACGCGGCTGCCTGCAGGGTTGAACATCGCCGACGTCGACGTGGTCGACTGCCGCGGCAAGGTGATCGCGCCCGGCTTCATCGACGCGCACACGCACGACGACGCCATCGTGCTGCGCGACCCGCTGTGCCTGCCCAAGGTGTCGCAGGGCATCACGACGGTGGTCACGGGAAACTGCGGCATCTCGCTGGCGCCGTACCGCACGCCGCAGTCGAAGCCGCCGCTCACGCTGTTGGGCGCGGACTCGTTCAAGCACGCGACCATGGCCGAGTACCGCGCGGCGGTCGATGCGACGCAGCCCGCGCTCAACGTGGCCGCGCTCGTGGGCCACACCACGTTGCGCTTCGCGGCCATGCAGGCGCTCGACCGGCCCGCCAACGGTGATGAACTGGCACACATGGCCGCACTGCTCGACGACTGCATGGCCGCTGGCGCGCACGGCCTGTCGTCGGGCCTGTTCTACGAAGAGGCCTTTGCCGCACCGGCCGAGGAAGTCACCGCACTCGCGCGCGTCGTGGCGCGCCATGGCGGTGTGTACGCCACGCACCTGCGCAGCGAGATGCAGCAGATCATCGAGGCGATGCACGAGGCCGGCGACTCGGCGTTCGAGGCCGGCGTGCCCTTGATCATCTCGCACCACAAATGCGCAAACCCGGCCAACTGGGGCCGCACGAAGGAGACGCTGCCGCTGATCGACGCGCTGTCGCAGCGCCAGGAGATCGCGATGGACGTCTATCCCTACGTGGCCGGCTCCACCGTATTGCGCGAGGACATGGTGGACGGCGTGATCGACGTGCTGCTGACCTGGTCCGAGCCCCACCCGGAGATGACCGGGCGCCTGATCTCCGATATCGCACGCGAATGGGGCACGACCGAGAAGGAGGCCAGCCTGCGCCTGAAGCCCGGCGGTGCGTGCTATTTCCTGATGCAGGAAGAAGACGTGGAACGCGTCATCGCGCATCCGCGCAGCATGATCGGCAGCGACGGCCTGCCGCATGACCGTCATCCGCATCCGCGGCTGTGGGGGGCGTTCCCGCGCGTGTTTGCGCGCTACTGGCGCCAGCGCAAGCTCTTCACGCTGGAGCAGGCGGTGCACAAGATGACGGGCATGACGGCGCGCAACCTGCGCATTGCCGATCGCGGCCTGCTGCGCGTCGGCACGATGGCCGACGTGGTGGTGTTCGACCCCGAGACCATCACCGACACCGCCACCTACGACCAGCCGCTGGGCGTGAGCGAAGGGATCGAACGCGTGTTCGTGAACGGCGTGCTCGCGTACCGCGGTGCGAGCGAGGCGCGCGTGCTCGCGCGCGCGGGGCGCATGCTGACACGGCAGGCACGCGCCGCGAACTAACTGAACGTCGCCGCGCCCCTTCCCCGCCATCCCGTAGAGTGCACGCATGATCGAATCCACCACCCTTCGGTACTTCTACGAGGTCGCGGCCTTTGGCTCCGTGCGCGTGGCGGCTGAAAAGCTCTTCGTGGCCCAGAGCGCCGTGAGCCGGCAGATCGCGCTGCTCGAAGACGAACTGGGCGTGCCCGTCTTCGAGCGCCATGCACGGGGCATGGCGCTGACCGCGGCCGGCGAACTGCTGCTGCGCTATGCGCAGGACAACAAGACGCAGCTGGCCGACCTGAAGGGCCAGATCCACGAGTACGAGACGCTGGCCAAGGGGCACGTGCGGGTGGGCTGCGTGGAAGGCATCCTGCACGGCCTGCTCACCAGCTTCATGCCGAGCTTCATCCGCACGCACCCGGGCATCACCTTCTCGCTCGATCTCATGGGCTCGCATGCGGTGGGCGAGTCGGTGGCGGAGCACAAGTACGACCTGGGCATTTTGTTCGGCGCCTCGCCGCGCCCCGACCTCATCGAGCTGCAGAAGATCGAGCAGCCGCTGTGCGTGATCGCTTCGACGCAGCACCCCCTGGCACAACAGCGCAGCTGCACGCTCGCGGAAGTCGCCGACGCGCCGCTGGCGTTGCCCGACCGTTCCTTCGGCCTGCGCCAACTGGTCGACCGCGTCAGCTCCAAGGGCAAGTTCAAGCTGAACATCGCGGTCGAGACGAATTCGCTGTCCTTTGCGAGCCGGCTGGTCGCAGAGTCGGACCTCATCACCTTCCAGCCGAGCGACGTGGTCGCGCCGCTGATCGAGGCCGGCAAGGTGGTGGCCATTCCGCTCACCGATGCGTCGCTGCGCTCTGCGCGCGCCACGCTGGTCGCGAGCTATTCCCGGCGGCTGTCGCTTGCGGCCAATCACCTGTCGCAGTCGCTGATCGCCTACATGCAGGGGTGGCAGCGGCCCGTGAAGCCGGGGCGCGCCACCGCCGCTCGCACGCCCGCCAGGGGAAAGCCGGAGTAGTCCCCGCGCGCGGGATCGTCGGCATCGAAAGGCTCAACCCGGCAGCGTGACCGTGATCATTTTGATCTCGGTCATCGCCTCCAGCGTGTGCATGCCGCCCAGCCGGCCGATGCCGCTCTTCTTGCCGCAGCCACCGCCGAAGGGAAGGTGGATTTCCCACCAGGTGGTGCCCGCGTTGATGTTGACGATGCCGGCGGGAATCGCCTTGGCCATGGCGATGCCGCGGCCGATGTCTTGTGTGAAGACGCCCACCGAGAGGCCGTAGTCGTTCTGCAGGGCCATCTCTAAGGCCTGCGCTTCGTCCTGGAAGGCGACGACCGGCACGACGGGGCCGAAGGTTTCCTCCCGGCACAGCCGCATGGCGGGCGTGACGTCGCGCACCACGGTGGGCTCGAAGAAGAGGTCGCTGCCCAGGTCCGGCCGCGCCCGGCCACCGCACAGCACGCGCGCACCCTGTGCAACGGCATCGTCCACATGCGCGCGCACCTTGGCCGCCACCTGGGCGTTGTTGAGCGGCCCCATGGTCGTCGCGGAATGCAAGGGGTTGCCCAGCACCTGCTCGGCGGCCTTGGCGACCAGCTTGTCGCAGAGGCGGTCGACCACGCTGGCATGGGCCAGCACGCACCCTGTCGCCGCGCACACCTGCCCGGCATTGAAGAACGCGCCGCCTGCCGCTGCAGCGGCTGCCGCATCGAGGTCGGCGTCTTCGAAAACGATCAGGGGCCCATTGCCCCCTAGCTCGAGCAGCAGGGGCTTTCCGGCGCCCCGCTCGGCGATGCGCTGGCCCGTCGCGGTGCTGCCGGTGAAGGCGATGGCGGTCACGTCCGGATGCACCACCACCGCGTCGCCCACGGTCGCGCCCTCGCCGATCACCAGGTTGAGAACGCCAGCGGGCAGGCCGGCCTTTTCGATGGCTGCCATGAGCGCGCAGGCCACGAGCGCGGTGGACGGCGCAGGCACCCAGACGAGGGTGTTGCCGGTGGCGATGCCGGGGGCGAGGTATTCCACCGGAATGTTGACCGGGAAGTTCCAGGGCGTGATGACGCCATACACGCCGCGCGGCTGCCGCAGCGTCATGACGAGCTTGCCCGGGTCTTCCGCCGGCAGCGTCTTGCCGCCCATCTGCTTGACGAGTTCGGCGGCGAGCCGGAAGCCGTCGGCGGCCTTGGCGACTTCGCCCAGCGCCTCGGCCAGGACCTTGCCCTGCTCGCACGACAGCGTGTGCGCGAGGGCCTCGCGCGCGGCATCGATCCCGGCCGCGATCGCCATGCACATCGCGGCGCGCTCGAACACAGGCGTGGTGGCCCACGCGTTGGCAGCGGCCTTGGCGGCGGCGACCGCCGCGTTCGCCGTCTCGCGGCCCGAACGGGGCACGGTGGCGAGGGTGTCGCCGTTGGCCGGGTTGACCACCGGCAGGGTGTCGACGGTGGTCGACCAGCGCCCGCCGAGGTGGTTGCCCGTTTCGACTTCGGACATGCAGTGGTTGCGCATGGCCTAGCCGTACGAATACGCGATCGACGCGGCGTGCCGCTGGCCGTCGCTGCCGCCGGCACGCGCGTCCACGCTGGACGCGGACGGCCTGTACCCGGCCGGCGCCGGAGCTGCAACGCCCACATGGCGCTCGGTCTGCGCATCGAAGCAATGGGTCGATGCGGCCTCGCGGACCTGCAGGTGCACGAGGTCGCCGGGCTTGAGGGCCACGCGGTCGTGCACGGACACGCACCAGGGCGTCTCGCTGCCCGCCACGGTGCCGTAGATCTGCGTCTTGTCGCCCGTCGACTCCGTGAGGATCACGCGCAGCGCCAGGCCTTCCGGGGCCAGCTGCAGATGCTCGGGCCGCAACCCCAGCAGCACGTGCTGTCCATCGGCCAGCAGGGGCGTGCACCCGGAAGTCGGCAGATCCCAGGCCTGCCCGTCGGGCAGCGCGAGCCAGGTGCGGCCGTGTGCGCGATGCACCTGCCCCTGCGTGAAGTTCATGGCGGGCGAGCCGATGAAGCCCGCCACGAAGCGGTTGACCGGGCGGTCGTAGAGCTCGAGCGGCGCGCCGACCTGCTCCACCCGGCCCGCGCGCATCACGACGATGCGGTCGGCCATGGTCATGGCTTCCACCTGGTCGTGCGTGACGTAGACCATGGTGTTGCCCAGGCGCTGGTGCAGGGCCTTGATCTCGGCGCGCATCTGCACGCGCAGCTGCGCATCCAGGTTGGACAGCGGCTCGTCGAAGAGGAACAACGCGGGCTCGCGCACCACGGCGCGGCCCATGGCGACGCGCTGGCGCTGTCCGCCCGAGAGCGCGCGCGGCAGGCGGTCCAGGTAGGGCGTGAGGTTGAGCAGGCCGGCGGCTTTTTCGATGCGCGGGCGGAAGTCGCTTTCGGCCTCGCCGCGCGTGCGCGGGCCGAAGGCGATGTTCTCGTAGACCGACAGGTGCGGGTAGAGCGCATAGCTCTGGAACACCATCGAGATGTTGCGCTTTTGCGGCGACAGGTCGTTGGCCCGCGCACCGCCGATGCGCAGCTCGCCGCCGCTGATGGGCTCCAGCCCCGCGATCATGCGCAGCAGCGTCGACTTGCCGCAGCCCGAGGGGCCGACCAGCACGACGAACTCGCCGTGGGCAATGTCCAGGTCGATGCCGTGCACGACGGGCACGCCCGCGAAATCCTTGCGCAGTTGCTTGAGTTGAACCTGAGCCATGGGGTCTCCTTGTCTTTGTGGAAGTGAGTCGCTGGCTCAGTAGTCTTCGACCGTGATCTCGCGGGCCATGGGCAGGATGCCCGCCATGAGGCCCGCATCCACCGGCAACGCCACGCCCGTGATGACACGCGCGGCGGGCGACGCCAGGAACAGCACGGCATCGGCCACGTCGTCCGGCGTCGCGAAGTCGCCCAGCGGGTACCACTTCTTCAGCTGCTCGAACACCTGCGGGTTCTTGTCGGCCCGCGCCTGCCAGGCGGGCGTCTTGACGGTGCCCGGCAGCACGATGTTGGCGCGGATGCCGTAGGCGCCCAGCTCCATGGCAAGCGAGCGGGTGTAGCTGACGAGCGCCGCCTTGGCCGCGCTGTAGGCCGGGTGGCCGAGCGTGGTCAGCGCGTTGACCGAGCCGATGAGCACCAGCTGCCCGCTGCGGCGCTCGACCATGGCGTGGCGCACCGCCTCCACGCAATGGAACGCGCCATTCAGGTTGAGCTGGATGTCGGCCTGCCAGTCCTGCGGTGTGGTCTTGCGCACCGTCGGCCCGCGCGCAGCGCCCACGTTCGACACCAGCACATCCACCGGGCCGACAGCCGCAACGGCCGTGGCCACCTTGTCGCACAGGCCTGCGCAGTCGGTGACGTCCGCCACCAAGGGATGCAGCCGCGCCAGATCGTCAGCACTCACGCCCTGCCCGGCCAACACGGCCGCCAGGCCTTCCAGTGCACCCGCGTCGTGGTCCAGCGCGATCAGCCGGTCGCCCGCCTGCAGCACGCGGCGGCACAGGGCCTGGCCGATGCCGCCCGCGGCGCCCGTGACCAGCGTCACGCGCCGGGACGGCGCGTGGGGATGAACCGAAGACGGAGTCGAAATTGATGTGTCCACGCAATGCGCCCTGTGAATTGCCAATACCTCTCCCGACCGGGCGGCAATGAATTACCGCGCGCAATTCGAGCTCGAATTTTGAAGCGTACAGGAGGCCACGGGAATTTGGCCTTCAATATTTCGCAGGCAGGGTTCTGTTTTTTAGAAATCGAGGGTTAGCTCTATCTATGGCGCCATTCGGCCGGCTCGTAAGATAAAAAAGCGCAATCATTGATCGCAGCAGATCCCGACGTGTATTCAATTAATTTTCAATCACTTCACGAGGAATTAAATATGAAAAAACGAAATACAACTCTATTGGCAGGCGCAATTCTTCTGGGTCTTTCCTCCCTCACGGCCCAGGCGGGAAATATCCGCATCGCCATGTCCAGCTACAGCGACAACACACGCCCCTGGCTGGAGGCTCTGGCCCGGGACTACGAAAAGGCCAACCCGGGAGACAAGGTCAAGGTCGAGGTGGGAAGCTGGGAGAACATGCAGCAGAAACTGCAGGCGGAAATCGCCAGCAACAACCCGCCCGATCTGGCCCACGTCGCGACCCGCTGGGTCGGCGATTTCGTGAATGACGGTCTGGTGGAGCCGGTCGACAATTACGCCAATGCGGCGTTCAAGGACCAATTCATTCCGGCCTTCCTGAAAGCCGGCAATATCAACGGAAAGCCTTATGCACTGCCTATTGCAGCCAGCGTGCGCGCGATGTTCTATAACAAGGACATGCTGAGCAAGGCAGGCTTTCCCAATGGCCCTAAGACCTGGGACGACGTGATTGCCGCCGCGAAAAAGATCAAGGCCACGGGCGCCTACGGCTATGGCATCCAGGGCAAAGACCTGGATACCGACACTTATTTCTACTACGCGCTATGGAGCATGGGGGGCGACGTGCTCGATGCCGGCAACAAGGCCGCCTTCAATTCCCCGACCGGCGTGAAGGCCGCCACGCTCTACAAAAGCATGATCGACCAGGGCCTGACCGAGCCCGGCGTGGCCGGCAACACGCGCTACGACCTGCACAACCTGTTCAAGCAGGGACGGCTGGGCATGGTCATTTCGCTGCCGCCGCTGGCCAAGGAAATTGCCAAGGACGCGCCGCAATTGAAGTACGGCATCACCGGCGTGCCCAATGGCGGCAAGGACATCACCTTCGGCGTGACCGATTCGATCATGATGTTCAAGACCTCGAAGAACAAGGAAACCGCCCAGAAATTCCTGAACTTCATGTTCTCGAAAACCGCGCGGCTGAAGTTCGACCAGGGCGAAGGCTTCATGCCGGTGACGCGCGAGGTGGCCAACGACCCCGTGTTCAAGGACGACCCGGTGCTCTCCGAGTTCGTGACCCTGCTGCCCAACGCACGCTTCGCCCCGCTGGTCGCCGGCTGGGAAGACTCGGCGCAGGCCGTCACCAACGCGCTGCAGGCCATCTACCAGGGCAAGGCGGAACCGAAGGCGGCGCTGGACAAGGCCGCGGCCGAAGCCAACACCAAGCTCAACAAGAAATAAGCCAGCAAGCCCCGGGGCGCAGCCCTGGGGCTGCGCCAGCTTTTCGCGTGTCGCACCACGCCCAACCACGCCTATCCGATCGAATCGACCTATGCAGAATCCCGTTCGAGGCCCTGCCCTGGCTTGGGGGCTGATTGCGCCGAGCCTGTTGCTCACCCTCTTCATCCTGGCCTACCCGCTGTCCACCCTGGTGTTCCAGTCGGTGCACGACATCTCGCGCTTCGGCCTGCTGCGGGCCTTCAACGGCCTGGACAACTTTCGCACCGTGTTCACCGATCCGGTGTTCGCCCATGTGGTGTGGCGCACGGTGCAGTGGACGGTGTGCGTGGTCGGCGGTGCCGTGTTGTGCGCTGTGCCGATCGCGCTCATCCTGCAGCAGGATTTCTATGGCCGGGGCGTGGCGCGCACGATCGTGATGCTGCCCTGGGCGGTGTCGCTGACCATGACGGCCATCGTCTGGACCTGGTCATTCAACGGCCAGTACGGCATGGTCAATGCGAGCCTCGCAATGGTCGGGATCATCCGGGAGCCGATCAACTGGCTGGCCGATGGACAGCTCGCCTTCTGGGTCGAGGTGGGCGTGGGCATCCTGGTGTCCATCCCCTTCACCGTCACCATCTTCCTGGGCGGGCTGTCGTCGGTGTCGCAGGACATCTACGAAGCGGCCGGCATCGAAGGCGCGTCGCGCTGGCAGCAGTTTCGCCGGCTCACGCTGCCGCTGCTCAAGCCCTTCATCCACATGGCGATCGTGCTGAACGTGATCTACGTCTTCAACTCGTTCCCCATCATCTGGATCATGACGCAGGGCGGGCCGGACAACGCCACGCACATCCTCGTCACCTGGCTGTACCAGCTGGGCTTCCGCCTGGGCCGCCCCGGCGAGGCAGCCGCCATTTCGCTCGTGATGCTGGCCTTGCTGCTGGCCTTCACCGTGTTCTACCTGCGCCTGCAAAAGCGCCAGTCCGCGAAGGCCGCCGCATGATCCGCCCCGACAAACTCGTGCGCAGCCTCTGGTGCTGGCTGCTGCTCGCGCCGCTGGTGGCCGTGGTCGTCTTTCCGCTCGCGGTGATGTTCTTCACGGCGCTCAAGCCGGCGTCCGAGATCTACGTCTATCCGGCGCGCTGGCTGCCGCAGCAGTGGCAGTGGAGCAACTTCTCCGCCATGTGGACCCAGACCGGGTTCGGGCGCGCGCTGCTGAACAGCCTGCTGGTGTCGCTCTCTGCGACCGTGCTGACGATTGCCGTCAGCGTGCCTTCCGCCTATGCGCTGGCGCGCCTGAAGTTTCGCGGCCAGGGCGGCTACCGGCAGTTCCTGCTCATCACGCAGATGATCTCGCCCGTGCTGCTGGTGGTGGGCCTGTTCAAGATGGCGGCCAGCCTGCCCTGGTTCGAGGGCGGCAACATGACCGACTCGCGCCTGTCCGTGGTGGTGGCCTATGGCGCCTTCGGCATTGCCTTCGCCGTCTGGATGATGACCTCGTACTTCGAGACCATTCCGCGCGACCTGGAAGAGTCGGCCTGGCTCGAAGGCTCGGGTCCGGTGCGCACGGTCTGCAAGGTGTTCCTGCCGCTGGCGCTGCCGGCCATGGCGGTCACGGCACTGGTCACTTTCGTCAATGCGTGGAACGAGTTCGCCGTGGTCTACACGCTGATCCGCTCCACGGAAAAGCAGACGCTGACCGTGCTCGTCACCAACATGGTCGCGGGCCAGTACGTGGTGCAGTGGGAGCTGGTGATGGCCGCCGCCATCTGCGCCGTGGTCCCGGTCGCCATCCTGTTTGCTTGGATGCAGCGCTACATGGTGCAGGGCCTGACCGCGGGCTCGGTCAAATAGCGACCGCAGCGGCATCACAGCCCGCTGCTACCCGCTGCGCCCGCCCCCTTCGAATAATGCGGCGACGGCCGGCGCGCACCCTGCGCCGGCCGGTTTCGCCCCACCTCATCCGAAGGAGACAAACCCGATGGCTCGCAAGATCCTGATGCTCTGCGGCGACTACGCCGAAGACTACGAAACCATGGTGCCGTTCCAGACCCTGCTGGCCGTCGGCCACACCGTGCATGCGGTGGCGCCCGACAAGAAGGTCGGCGACTGGGTGCACACCGCGATCCACGATTTCGAAGGCGCGCAGACCTACAGCGAGAAGCCGGGCCACCGCTTCACGCTGAACGCAACCTTCGACGAGGTGCGCCCCGAGGCCTACGACGCGCTCGTGATCCCCGGCGGCCGCGCGCCCGAGTACCTGCGCATGCACAGCCGCGTGGTCGAGATCGCGCGCCACTTCCTCGCGACCGACAAGCCGGTGGCCGCCGTCTGCCACGGCGCGCAGCTGCTCGCGGCCACGGGCCTCATCAAGGGCCGCAAGGTGTCGGCCTACCCGGCCTGCCAGGTCGAGGTGGAACTGGCCGGCGCCGAGTACATGGGCATCCCGGTCGATCAGGCCGTGACCGACCGCAACCTCGTCACCGCACCGGCCTGGCCGGCGCATCCGGCGTGGCTGTCGCAGTTCCTCGTGGTGCTCGGCACCCGCATCGAACACTGACCTGAACGGATGGACGCGGGCGGCGCTACAGTGCCGCGTCGCCCCGATTCACCCCCGCCTCTCGAGGAGATGGCCCATGTGCGAAGTCTTCATCAGCGCCGATCCGCAAAGCTACGACGCGCGCACGCGCTCGGTGCGGCTGCACGGCGTGGTCACCAGCATCCGGCTCGAGAACCTGTTCTGGCAGGTGCTCGAGGAGATCGCGCAGCGCGACGGCATGGCCGTGGTGCAGCTCATCGAGCGGCTGTACGACGAGCTGGTGGCGGCGCGCGGCGAGGTCGGCAACTTCGCGTCGTTCCTGCGCGTGTGCGCGCTGCGCTACGAGGCGATGGTGGCGCAGGGGCGGATTCCGGCCGATACCTCGGTCGCGATCCGCTCGCTCGATGCGAACGCCGTGCTGCATGAACTGCCGCAGGGCTGGGGACGGCCGTCGCCTGCGCAGCCTGGCGAGGCCCGCGTGCACACGCTCCACGCCGCCGCGCGGCGGCATGCGTAGACGTCGCACGGCTCACGAGATCACCAGCGCATCTTCACGCCGACGCTCGCATTGACCCCGCTCTTGATGCGCGAGTCGCCGCCGGAGCCCGACCACAGCTTGCCCAGCTCCACATACACGCTCGTGTTCTCGGCCACCTGCAGCGTGGCCCCCGCCGCCAGCTCGGTGCTGCTGCCGCCGGTGCGCGTCGCGATGTCGGTGAAGCCGGCCGGGCCGACGAAGCGGGTGACGTCGGTGCCGCGGCTGCTGCGGTGGAAATTGACCCGCACATAAGGCTGCAGCACCCCGGCGCGCGTGACGAACTCGCCCTTCACGCGCACGCCGGCGCGTGCCCGCCAGCCGTTGTGGCTGTTCTGCTGCACGAGCGCGCCGGAGATGCCCGTGTCGCCCAGGCTCACCCGCTGGTGCACCAATTGCACCTGCGGCTCGACGGTCCAGTTCTGCGCGATGGGAATCGACTGCCCCACCTCGATGGACGCCAGCAGGCTGTTGCCCTTGCCGCCCCGGGAGAAGCCCAGCGTGGGCCTGGCGGTGTAGCGGTGGCGCCCGGCCTGCAGCACGCCGTCGACGTACACGCCGCTGGCGTGCTTCCAGGTGGCATAGGCGCCCAGGTACTCGCTCTTCTGGTTGCTGGTGCCCACGCCGAGGTTCGCCAGGCCGCTGGCAAAACCGTTCACGCGCATGTCGCCGTCGAGCTGGCCGACGTACACGCCCGCGTGCCAGTCGGGGTTGGCCCACAGGTCGGTGCCGGCCTGGAAGCCCGTGAGGCGCCCCTTGCTCGTGGGGCTCACGGTGCCGCCCTGCGCGATGGTGCGGTCGGTGCTGATGATGCGCCCCCACGCCTCGCGGTAGCCCTGCGTGGGCTTGGCCGGGTTTGCGCCCGCTACAAGGTCCTCGCCCATGCGCAGGCGCCTGTTGCCGAGCATCGCGAAGCTGGACTGGCGCAGCTGCTCGGGCAGCGCGGCGTACAGCGGCACGTCGGCGCGGTAGGTGGGCACGGCGAACACGGGCACGACGCCGGTGCCGCCAGTGCCCGAGCCGCCACCGCCGGCAGGCGGCGTGCCGGGCGGGACAGGCGTCACGGGTGTCACGGGCGCAGCGGTCGAGCGCAGGTACCAGTTCTCGCCCGCGCCGGTGGCATCGGCCGCATGCAGCCGGTACTCGTAGGCACCCGCATCGACATGCGTGCCGGCCAGCACGAACGCGCTCTTGGTCGTCTGCGCGGTGGTGGTCGCGCCGTTGAGGGCGCTGATCACTTCGATGCCGTTGCCGGTGGTGAGCGCGCCCAGGCCGCCCAGGTTGGTGATCTGCACATTCGTCGTGCCGCTGGCGACGGCGGTGGCGCCGCTCAGAATGAGCCGGTCGCTCGCGCTCGCGCTGCCGCCCAGCGCGGTCCCCAGTCGCAACGTGCCGCCGTTGCCGACCCAGGGACCGTTGACGGTGAGCGTGGTGCCCGGCACCGCGCCCACCAGCGAGACGGTGCCGCTGTGGGCCATCGACGCGAGGGTCTGGCTGTTGCCGGCCAGGTCGAGCGTCGCGCCGGTGGCCACGGTGAAGGGACTCGCGCTGCTGAGCACGTTGGCAGCGCCCGCGCGCAGGGTGCCCGCCGCGACGTTGGTGGCGCCCGAGTGGGTGTCGGCACCGCTCAGCGTCAGCACGCCCGCGCCGATCTTCACCAGATCGCTGGCGCCGGAGATCGCGCCGGTCCACGTCAGGGCGTTCCCGTTGGTGTCGATGGTGCCCGTGCCGCCCAGCAGCAAGGCGTTGCTGACGGTGAGGCCGCCGGCGCCCGCGATGACGCTGGCGGTGGCGCCCGCGCCGATCGAAATCGCGCCCGTCATCGACGAGCCGGTGTTCAGCGTGAGGCTGTTGGTGCCGCCCGTGAATGCGACCGCCGCGGCGCGCGTGACGCCGTCGCCGCCCAGGCCGCCCGAGATGGTTCCGCCGTTGGTCAACGCGAGGTTCGCGCCGGTCACCCCGACGCCGCCCACGCCGTTGGCACCGCTCGGTCCGCCGTTGCTGTTGGCCCCGCCGGCGCCGCCCGCCCCACCGGCGATGGTGCCGGTGTTGGTGAGGGTTGCGCCCGCGCCGGTCGATGCGAGGCCCGCCCCGCCGTCGCCGCCAGCGCCCGGTGAACCGGTGCCGCCCGCACCGCCGCCGGCCGCGCCGCCTGCGCCCCCGGCACCGCCCGTGATCGCGCCGGAGTTGTTGACGGTGACGGCGACACCCGCCAACGTCGCGCCGATGCCCCCTGCGCCGCCGCCGCCGCCCGAGGCGTTGGAACGGGCGGGCGCCAATTCGGCCCCGCCGGCGCCGCCCGCCCCGCCCGTGAGGGGACCGGTGTTGGTGAAGCTGAGCCCCGGGTTGGTCGCGTTCAGGTAGAACCC
>NZ_JBWKYW010000084.1:0-15016 GCF_059423965.1 Variovorax sp. GW458-11-26-14-LB1 | reverse complement strand
CCCTTTTCCCCCGAAAGCCCACTGCCCATGGCAAACCAAGCCCTGATGGCCAACGCGATCCGCGCGCTGGCAATGGATGCCGTTCAACAAGCCAATTCCGGACATCCGGGCGCACCGATGGGCATGGCCGACATGGCCGTCGCCCTGTGGGGCGAGCACCTGCGCTACAACCCCGCCAACCCACACTGGTTCGACCGCGACCGCTTCGTGCTGTCCAACGGCCACGCCTCGATGCTGATCTACGCGGTGCTGCACCTCACGGGCTACGACCTGCCCCTGGCCGAGATCAAGAACTTCCGCCAGCTGCACAGCAAGACCGCCGGCCACCCCGAAGTCGACGTCACCCCCGGCGTCGAGACCACCACCGGCCCGCTGGGCCAGGGCATCACCAATGCCGTGGGCTTCGCGCTGGCCGAGAAGCTGCTGGCCGCCGAGTTCAACCGCAAGGACCTGGCCATCGTCGACCACCACACCTACGCCTTCCTGGGCGACGGTTGCATGATGGAAGGCATCAGCCACGAAGCCTGCGCCCTGGCCGGTGCCTGGCACCTGAACAAGCTGATCGCCCTGTACGACGACAACGGCATCAGCATCGACGGCCAGGTCAAGCCCTGGTTCATCGACAACACCGAGGAACGCTTCAAGGGCTACGGCTGGAACGTCGTCGGCCCGATCGACGGCAACGACGCCAAGGAAGTGGCCAAGGCCATCGCCAAGGCCAAGAAGGAAGCCACCAAGCCCACGCTGATCGTCTGCAAGACCACCATCGGCAAGGGCAGCCCGAACCGCGCCGGCACCGCCAAGGCGCACGGCGAGGCGCTGGGCGCCGAAGAAATCAAGCTCACGCGCGAAGCCATCGGCTGGCCCTACCCCGCCTTCGAAATCCCGGCCGAGGTGTATGCCGACTGGGACCACAAGGCCGAAGGCGCCAAGACCGAAGCCGCCTGGAACGACACCTTCGCCGCCTACACGGCCGCGTACCCTGAACTCGCCGCCGAGTTCACGCGCCGCATGAAGGGCGAGCTGCCCAAGAACTTCCACCAGGTCGCGTTCGACACCGTGGTCGCCGCCCACACCAAGGGCGAAACCGTGGCCAGCCGCAAGGCCAGCCAGCTCGCGCTGGAAGCCTTCACGGCCGCGCTGCCCGAAATGCTCGGCGGCAGCGCCGACCTCACGGGCTCCAACCTCACCAACACCAAGAGCACCGCCGCGCTGCGCTTCGACGCCAAGACCGGCGCCGTCGTGCTGAACGCGCCCCCCGCACCGGTGGTGCCCCAGGGCGGCGAAGACGAAGCCGCACAGGGCGATGCCGTCGAGCCGCCGCACGGCGAGATCGGCCGCCACATCAACTACGGCGTGCGCGAGTTCGGCATGGCCGCCATCATGAACGGCGTGGCGCTGCACGGCGGCTACATCCCCTACGGCGGCACCTTCCTCACCTTCAGCGACTACAGCCGCAACGCCATCCGCATGGCCGCGCTCATGAAGCGCCGCGTGGTGCACGTGTTCACGCACGACTCCATCGGCCTGGGTGAAGACGGCCCGACGCACCAGTCGATCGAGCACGCCGCCTCGCTGCGCCTCATTCCCAACCTGGACGTCTGGCGTCCGGGCGACACGGCCGAAACCGCCGTGGCCTGGGCCGTGGCGCTGCAGAACCAGTCGCGCCCGACCGCGCTGCTGCTGAGCCGCCAGAACATCGCCTACGCCGCCAAGAGCGACCTGGGCGACATCAGCCGCGGCGCCTACGTGCTGTCCGAGCCCGAGAACGTCGGCCTCAAGAACAAGAAGACGGCAGCAGTCATCATCGCCACTGGCTCCGAAGTGCAGCTCGCGCTGGCCGCCCAGAAGCTGCTGGCCGACAAGAAGATCGCCGTGCGCGTGGTGTCGATGCCCTCGACCACCACCTTCGACCGCCAGGACCTGGCCTACAAGAAGGCCGTGCTGCCCAAGAAGATCCCGCGCGTCGCGGTCGAAATGGGCTGCACCGACGGCTGGTGGAAGTACGGCTGCGCGGCCGTGGTCGGCATCGACAGCTACGGCGAGTCGGCCCCCGCGCCTGTGCTCTTCAAGCACTTCGGTTTCACGGCGGAGAACGTGGCCGCCACCGTGGAAGCGGCCCTGCGGAAATAGGCTAACCCCCAGTCTTCGCGCACTTCGTGTCGCTGCGCCAACCCCCTTGCAGGGGGCAACACCAGCGGCCCGGCAAAGCCGGTTCCGCTGTGTTCTCGAATTCTTAGTTTTTCAACCTTAGGAGCAAGTCAGATGGCTATCAAACTCGGTATCAACGGCTTCGGCCGCATCGGTCGCAACGTGCTGCGCGCAGCCGTGCAGAACTTCAAGAACGACATCGAAATCGTTGCCATCAACGACTTGCTCGAGCCGGAATACCTGGCTTATATGCTCCAGTACGACTCGGTGCATGGCCGCTTCAAGGGTGAAGTCACGGTCGAAGGCAACACGCTGATCGTCAACGGCAAGAAGATCCGCCTCACGCAAGAGCGCGACCCGTCGCAGCTCAAGTGGAACGAAGTCGGCGCCGACATCGTGCTCGAATCGACCGGCCTCTTCCTCACCAAGGAAACCGCGCAGAAGCACATCGACGCAGGCGCCAAGAAGGTGATCCTGTCGGCCCCCTCGAAGGACGACACCCCCATGTTCGTCTATGGCGTGAACGACAAGAAGTACGCCGGCGAAGCCATCATCAGCAACGCCAGCTGCACCACCAACTGCCTGGCCCCGCTGGCCAAGGTGCTGAACGACAAGTGGGGCATCAAGCGCGGCCTGATGACCACCGTGCACGCGGCCACCGCCACGCAGAAGACCGTCGACGGCCCGAGCAACAAGGACTGGCGCGGCGGTCGCGGCATCCTGGAAAACATCATTCCGTCGTCGACGGGTGCGGCCAAGGCCGTGGGCGTGGTGATTCCTGAGCTCAACAAGAAGCTCACCGGCATGAGCTTCCGCGTGCCGACCTCCGACGTGTCGGTGGTCGACCTGACCGTCGAACTCGTCAAGGACGCCACCTACGCCGAGATCTGCGCTGAAATGAAGGCACAGAGCGAAGGCGCACTGAAGGGCGTGCTGGGCTACACCGAAGACAAGGTGGTGGCCACCGACTTCCGCGGCGACCCGCGCACCTCGATCTTCGACGCCGAAGCCGGCATCGCGCTGGACGGCACCTTCGTGAAGCTCGTGAGCTGGTACGACAACGAATGGGGCTACTCGAACAAGTGCCTGGAGATGGTGAAGGTCGTGTCGAAGTAAGACGCCAGACGCCAAAAGAAACGCGCCCGAGGGCGCGTTTTTTATTGGCTGCGCGAGGTGCACTGCTGTGCCTCCTAGAATCAAATAACAATTCATTACGAGGAGAAGCACGTGATTGCAAGACTGGCTGGTATCTGCGCGGGTGCCCTGTTGATCGTGGGCTGCGCTCACCGGGCGGAAGTCGGGAGCACGTCGGCAGCTTACGAGGTCCGCCGTGACCGGGTCCAGTCGAGCAAGGCGTATGTCGCTGTGTCGAGTGATCTGGCGACGCTCGAGAAAACCGTCAAGCCGGGCCACATCTGCGGTCCGCACAACTTCCCGGTGGCACTGGGCCCAGCCATCAAGACGTCCATCGTGCGTACGGTCTCGGGGGCGCACTCATCGGTGGTGCCGATTTCGACAGCTTCGGAAGCGGGCCGCGATGGCGTGCTCTACACCTTTGCCCTCGATGACTTCAATCCGCGCTTGCGGTTCCAGCCGGGCTTTTTCGTTCCCACCGCGGATGCGAGCGTCGAGATCTCCATCAAGACCACAGCAGTTTCCGCCGATGGACGGGAACTCGCGACGACCACGGTGCGCGGTTTTGGCCAGGAGTCGCTCGATGGCCAATGCTCCGTGGGTGCAGAGGCCCTTGGGAAAGCCACTGAAAAGGCAATCCGGGTCTCGCTGGAAAACTTCGTCGCGCGGGTGATCAACCAGCGTCTGGACTGACGTCCGTCTGTGAAAGCCTCAACGCAGCTTCTCGTTGCGCCGTATCTCGCTGCTGAGCTGCGCCGTCATCCGCGTGGCCGCGCGCCGTGCGGCCAGGCCGTAGTCGCCGTTGAACTCGCCGAACTCCGCCGTGCCGTTGCCGACCGCGCGAACGCGCGTGACTTCGGCGCCCGCGGTGTCGGTCACCACGCAGGCCACCTCGGCCGTGAACGCGGTGGGCGGCCAGGTGATCCATGAGGACGAACTCGAATCGGTCTTGATCTGCGGCGTGAACACCAGCGACACGCCCGCTGCCTCGTTGGCCTTGGCGTCGCCGGCGGTGCGCAGCACGACCACGTTGCGGTAGACCCCGCGCAGCGCATCGCGGATCGACTTTTCCAGGTCACGGTACGGGTAGTAGCTCACGCGGTCGCCGCTGCCACCGGCGGTGGTCACCTGCAGGTCGCGCTGCGCGTCGGTCATCACGTAGGCCACCTTCTTGGGAATGAGGTGGGCGGGCGACCGGGGCGGTGCGGTCTCGGTGATCATCGTGATCGGGTGGGAGCAACCCGCCAGCAGCATGGCGGTTGCCAGTGCTGCGGCCAGCCGGGGCGTCAGGAAAGAAAGAAACAGCATGGTGTGTCCCCGGCCTTACTGCGCAGACGGCGCGATGGCCGCAACGAATTGCGGATCGGCATACACCTGCCGCAGCAGCGCCCGCACCAAGCGCGGGTACGCGGCCTGCCCGGCGGGCACGGCCACGATGTTGGCGTAGCTCGAATCGAAGGCGATCTCGCCGCGGTAGGTCTTGCGCAGCGTCTGCGCGGCGTTGCGCGTGACGGTGACTTCGACGTCCATGCGGCCCGAGCCGTTGACCACGCCCAGGTCGAGTTCGTTGACGAGGATGCGCGCCGCGATGCGGGTCGGCGCCTTGGGGTCGTAGACCGAGATCTCGCCCAGGTCACGCATCAGCGCGTCTTCGAGGTACTGGGCGAAGGTGCCGCTGGGCGACACCAGCCTGGCGCGGCGCAGGCCCAGCGTGTTGATCCTGTCGTTGGGGTCGGTCGGCTGCACCTTGGCCACCGCGACCTTGCCGGGGTTGTGCGCCTCGAGCCGGTCGAGCGCCTCGTAGTCGGCGGCATAGGGCGGTGCGCCGAGCTGTGCGCAGCCCGTGGCCAGTGCAGCCAGCAGGAGCGCGCCAGTGCGCCAGCGCAGACCCTGCGGTCTGAAGACGATCGCCATGTCTTGAACCCCCTCGTCCGAGATGTCTTCTTCTCCCCGGCGCGAGGGTAGCAGGCATCGCGCCGCGCGCGAAGACAGCGGCGGCGCGGCCGGCTCAGATCGGCTCGAGCACGTGGATGCGCTTGCTTTCGGTGAACTCCCTGGTCTGGGCGCTGAAGGCCGCCATGTGCGGCGCGACCCCGTGGGCCTGCAGGGCCGGGAGCGAGGCCCACTTCTCGATGACCACGAAGGTGTCGGGCCCGAAGCTGGCCTTCGACGGCGGAATGCCCTGCGCGTCGATCGTGGCCCCGTACTCGATGCAGCCCTCTTCGGCGAGCACGGCGGCGCGGTTGGCCTTGAAGGCTTCGAGCAGACGGGCGCGCTGGCCGGGCTTGGCAGTGATGACGGCAACGACTTGGATCATGGAACAGGGTCTCCGGTGAAGTGACATGAACTGAGGAATGCAACGACCGAATCTACGAGATCGCACGCCGGTGCGCAGGTCCGGTGGGCGACAAGGCCGGCATGCACATGCCGCATGCGACAGTTACCCGCGAGACACACTCTCGCCCCGCCACGGTCGTGCCGAGGTCATAGGATCGGGTCATCTTCCGTATCGACCTGCCTTTGCCATGTTCATCGTCACCCTGACCTACATCCGCCCGCTCGAGGAACTCGACGCTCTGATGGATGCGCATGTCACCTGGCTCAAGAAGCACTACGCCAGCGGCCTGTTCGTGGCCTCGGGGCGCCAGGTGCCGCGCAAGGGCGGCGTGATCCTCGCGCGCTCGGGCGACCGCGAGGGGCTCGAGGCGGTGCTGGCGCGCGACCCCTTCGTGCAGGGCGGCGTCGCCCGCACCGACGTGATCGAGTTCATCCCGAGCATGACCGCGCTGAGCGTCGAGGTGCTGCGCGGCTACTGAGAACCGCGCAGCCCCGGAAGCCGATGTAGATCAGGCTCCCGGCACTTCCTCGCGCCCGTCCGGGTGCCGCGCAAAGCGCGCAGCCTCGGCGCCATGCACCGGCGCCGGGTCGGCCCAGGGCCAGCCACCGAACTGCGTGCGACGGTAGTCGGCCATCGTCTGGGCGATCTCGGCCTGCGTGTTCATCACGAACGGGCCGTACTGCGCCACCGGCTCGCCGATCGGGCGGCCCTGCAGCAGCAGGAACTCGCCGTCGCCCTCGGGGCCGTTGCACAGCTCCACCGCTGCGTCGGCGCGCAGCTCGATGGCCGCCGGCCCGTCGATGCGCCGGCCCGCCACCTGCGCCGTGAAGCCCTTGAAGAAATACAGCATGCGCCGCGTGCCCTCGCCGGTGGCGGGCGGCAGCGTCCAGCGCGCACCGGGCGTCATGCGCAGCGTCCAGATCGCCAGGTCGGCGCCCGCCTGCGCGGCCCACGAATCGGGCGGCGGCGCGAGCGGGTCGATGGCCGCCTGGGCCTGCGCGTCATCGCCGCCGAAGCGCCCGGCGATCACCGCCACCTCGGTGCGACCGCCCTGCGCGTCGTCCGAGGCGAAGCGCGGAATCGCCTCCGACCAGAACATCGTGAAGTGCGGCTCGGCCATCTTGTTCCTGGCCGGCAGGTTGAGCCAGATCTGGAACAGCTCCAGCGGATTGGGCGAGCCGGCGTCCAGCAGCGGGAACATCTCCGAATGCACGATGCCCTTGCCGGCCGTGAGCCACTGCACGTCGCCGCCGCCGAAGCGCGCCGTGGCGCCCAGCGAGTCGGAATGGTCGACCAGGCCCTTGCGCACGATGGTCACCGTCTCGAAGCCGCGGTGCGGGTGCGAGGGAAAGCCCGGCACCGTCTCGCCGTGGTACATGCTCCAGCCGTCCTTGCGGCTGAAGTCCTGGCCGATCTGGCGGCCGGCCAGCGAGGCCTCGGGGCCCATGCGGCCGTTGCCCTTCGGGTACGCGTCGTCGTGATAAACGCAGAACAGGAAGGGGTCGAGCGTCTGCCACGGGAAGCCGAGCGGCTGGACCTGGACGATGGGAGACGCGCTGTGGTTGTCGTTGCTGTCGGACATGTCGGTATTCCTTGGTGAGGCAGGCACGGCCGCCATGCGGGCCGCGCCGGAACCAGGAATATCGGGGCGCCGCCGCCTTTCGGTAGGTGCCTTCCGCGCAACGATCAAGAGCGCATATGGAACGATGGGCATCGTCCGGCCCCCGCGGTCACTGCGAGGGCATCTCGGCGTTCGGGTCCATGTAGACCAGTTCCCAGATGTGGCCGTCCAGGTCCTGGAAGCCGTGGCCGTACATGAAGCCGTAGTCCTTCGGCTCGCGTGGCGTCGTGCCGCCGGCGGCCACCGCCTTGGCGACCAGGTCGTCGACCTCGGCCCGGCTCTCGCACGACAGGCACACCAGCACTTCGTTCTCCTTGCGGGCGTCCGCGATGCCCTGGTTCGTGAAGGTCTTGAAGTAGTCCTCCATCAGCAGCATCGCGTGGATGCTGCCTTCGTGGATGACCATGCAGGCGGCGTTGGCGTCGGTGAACTGCGGGTTGAAGGTGTAGCCCAGCGCGCCGAAGAAAGCCTTGCTCTTGTCGAGGTTCCGGACGGGGAGGTTCACGAAGATCTGCTTGGTGGCCATGGTGTCTTTCCTGTGCTGATGAAGGGTGAATGGGATGTTTGTCGATGTCTTGTGTACGCCGTCCACAAAAGATATCAAAGAAAATGGACGGTGTCCACATGATTTTTCGGCGCACCGGAAATCGGCCGGCACCACCTCGTTGAGGGGAAAAAAGAGCGGGCATCATGAACACCATGGAAATCGAGTTCAAGTTCTGTATTCCCGCCGGCCGCCTGAAGGCCGTCGAGGCCGCCTTGCGGCGCGGCGCCGTCGTGCGCACGCGCCTCCAGGCCCGCTATTTCGACACCGCCGACCAGCGTCTTGTCGCCGACGGCATGGTGCTGCGGCTGCGCAAGGAGGGCCGGCGCTGGGTGCAGACGGTCAAGGCCGCCGGCGACAACGCGCTGCACCGGCTCGAGCACAACGTCGACCTGGGCACCGGCGCCGCCGCGCCCGCCATCGACCCCGCGCGCCACGCCGGCACGCCCGTCGGCGAGCGGCTGGCCCGCCTGCTGCAAGCGGCCGATGGCAGCGCGGTGCCGTTGGTTGAGCGCCAGTCGACCGACATCGTGCGGCTCACGCGCGACCTGCGCGTGAGCGGCCAGGCCGGCGCCGTGGTGGAGATGGCGCTGGACGTCGGCAAGGTCGTCGCGCACGCGGGCACGCCCGCGCAGCGCGCCTCGCCCGTGTGCGAGCTGGAGCTCGAACTCAAGAGCGGCGACGTGCAGGGGCTCGTGGCGCTCGCACGGCGCTGGTCGCAGCAGCACGGCCTGTGGTTCAGCACCGTCTCGAAGGCCGAGCGCGGCATGCGCCTGCTGGCCGAGCAAGAGACCGTGCCCGCTATCAAGGCCGAAGCGCCGCGCTTCCCGGCCCACGGCCTCGACGGCCGCACCCTCCAGCAGGCCGTGGTCGCGTCGTGCCTGGACCAGATGCTGCCCAACGCCAGCGAGATCGCCGCGGGCAGCACCGACGAAGAACAGATCCACCAACTGCGCATCGGCATCCGCCGCCTGCGCACCGCGCTGCGCGAACTGGCGGGGCTCGACGCCGACACGAGCCGCTTCGACGCCGCCGCGTGGGAGCCGCCGTTGGTCGACGCCTTCCGCGCGCTCGGCGAACTGCGCGACCGCGAACAGGTGGTGAAGCTCGCGCAGCCGCGGCTGCGTGAAGCGGGGGCGCCCGAGGTTGATCCGCTGGCGGGCGATGCGGCTGCTGCCGCGCCGGCGCTGACACCCGGCGACATCGTGCGCGCCGCCGCGTTCCAGGACGTGCTGGTGTCGCTGATCGGTTTCACCGCCGCCGCACCCGAGTCGACGGGCCCGACGCCGCTCGCTGCCGACGCGGCCCTTCAGTTGCTGCGCGAGCGGCTCCAGCGCTTGCACAAACAGGCGGTGCGCGACGGCCGGCGTTTCGAATCGCTCGCCACCGAACACCAGCACCGCGCGCGCAAGCGGCTCAAGCGCCTGCGCTACCTGGCGGAGTTCGCGGCGCCGCTGTTCGCCGAGGCGGAAGGCGGCAAAAAGAAGAAGGACGCGGCCGAGCGCTACCTGAAAGCACTGCGCCCCGCGCAGGACGCGCTGGGCGAATTCAACGACGAAGCCGTGGCGCTCGCGCTGTACCGCGAGGTCGCGGTGCGCGACCCGCGTGCGTGGTTCGCGGTCGGCTGGTTCAGCGCGCGCCGCGCGGCGGGGGCGACGGCGTGTCGCCAGGCGCTGGAGACGATCGGCGAGGCGCCGAGGTTCTGGAAGAAGAACTAAGAAGAAACAACTGGCGAAGCGAACGCCGGGCCACGCGGCCCTCGGCGTTCGTCACCGGCTCGATGCATCAGTGATGGTGCCCGTGCGCCCCATGCACATGCCGGTGCTCGATCTCCACCGGCAGCGCCGCGCGCACGTCCGTCACCTGCAGGCTGAACTTCAGCGCCTTGCCGGCCCACGGGTGGTTGCCGTCGAGCAGCACGACCGGGCCCTTGATCTTGGTCACGGTGAACACGTGCTCGGTGCCGTCGTCGAGCCGGCCCTGCAGCTGGCCGCCGACCTTCACGCCGGGCGGGAACTCGGTCTTGGGGATGGTGCGCACCAGCGCCTCGTCGCGCGGGCCGAAGGCGTCTTCGGGGGCGAGGTTCAGCGTGGTCTGGTAGCCCTTTTCCTGGCCGTCGAGCGCCTGCTCGATCTTGGGCAGGGTGTTCTCGTAACCGCCATGCAGGTAGGCCATCGGCTCGGGGCTGGCTTCGATGAGCTTGCCCTGGGCGTCGGCGACTTTGTACTTGAGGGTGACGACGGTGTCTTTTTCGATTTTCATGGCGGGCATTTTCTGTGGAAATCGATCCGCGTCCGAAGTCAGGTCATCCGCGCCCGCCACACATCCGGCAACGCCTCCTCCTCCCGCAGCTTCTGCGTCACCATCCCGATGAACGCCGACACCGCTCGCGGCAGGTGCTTGCGGCTCGGGTAGACCACGCTCAGCCCGTGCCCGGTGCGCTGGTACTGCGGCAGCACCGGCACCAGCCGCCCCGCCTCCACGTCGAGCCGCCCCATGGCCGGCGGCAGCAGCGCGATGCCCAGGCCGGCGATGGCGGCCTTGCGCAACGCCTGCGCGGTGTTGCCGCTGAAGCGGCCGCCGACCTGCACTTCTTCTTCCTTCCCGCCGGGCCCGGTCAGGCGCCAAGTGGTGCGGCCGCTCGGGTGGGCGGGGGTCACGCAGTCGTGGTCGGCCAGTTCGCCCAGCGTGGCGGGGGTGCCGCGCGCGGCCAGGTAGGCGGGGCTGGCGACGAGGCCGTCGGTGCGCGGGCCGAGCAGCTGGCGGGCGACGTAGCCCGAGTCGGCCAGCGCGCCGCCGCGGAAGGCGATGTCGATCTGCTCGGCGATCAGGTCGGCCTTGGCGTCGCTGAGCACGAACTCAACGCGCACCAGCGGGTACGCCGCCAGGAAGTCGGCCACCCAGGCCATGGGGAAGAAGTCGAAGAAATCGGCCGTGGCCGCCACGCGCACGCGGCCGCTGGGTTCCTGGCTGCCGGTGATGAGCGCCTGCCCGGCCTCGACCAGCCCGTCGACCGCCTCGGCGCACTGTTCGTGAAATGCCTCCCCGGCGCCGGTGAGCGTGAGCTTGCGGGTCGATCGCTGCAGCAGCCGGGTGCCGAGCTGCGCCTCCAGCTGCTGGATGCGCCGGCTCACGGTGTTGGGCGGCAGGCCCAGCCGGCGGCCGGCCTCGGCAAAGCTGCCGTGGCGCACCACCTGCACGAAGACGGCGATGTCGTTGAGGTCGAGCATGGCGAGTCTATTCCTTCTGTTCGTGGACGAGTGCAATCCGACTCTACCGTCTAGTCGATCAATGCGTGCGTGCCTAACCTTGGGTCCATGGCCTTGCGGCCTTCGACCACCCCCATTTCATTCAGGAGCACGCACCCCATGAGCGCACAACAACCCCGCATCGGCATCGTCATCGGCTCGACCCGCGAAGGCCGCTTCGGCGAAAAGCCCGCGCACTGGATCCACGAGATCGCGAAGCAGCGCACCGACCTGGCCTTCGAGCTGGTTGACCTGCGCGACCACCCGCTGCCCTTTTTCAATGAAGCCGGCGCGCCCGCCTGGGGCCCGGTGAAGAACGAGGCCGCGCAGCGCTGGCAGGCCAAGCTGGCGACCTTCGACGGGCTCATCATCGTCACGCCCGAGTACAACCACGGCCCGAGCGCGGTGCTGAAGAACGCGATCGACTGGGCCTACAAGGAGTTCATCCGCAAGCCGATCGGCTTCGTGGGCTACGGCGGCGTGGGCGCGGCGCGCGCGGTGGAGCAGCTGCGGCTGGTCGCGGTCGAGATGCAGATGGCACCCGTGCGCCACGCGGTGCACATCGGCATGGTCGAGTTCCTCGGCATCTGGCAGCAGGGCAAGTCCTTCGACGATTTCCCGCACCTGGCGCAGTCGGCCACGGGCCTGCTCGACGACCTGGCGTGGTGGACCCGCGCACTGAAGACCGCGAGGGAGGCCGCATGACCACCGCTGTTGCAACGGACACCCGCGCCATCGTTTACCGCACGCGCGGCGCCAAGCACGGTCCGATCACGCGGCTCATGAGCCCCGGCGACCTGGGCGAATACCTCAAGCCCTTCGTGTTCCTCGACCTGTTCGGTTTCGACGTCGACGGCGGCCACAAGGGCTTCGGCCTGCACCCGCACTCGGGCATCGCCACGCTGACGTGGCTGATCGAAGGCGACACGCTGTACGAGGACACGACCGGCGAACAGGGCGTGCTGCGCGGCGGCGGCGTCGAGTGGATGCGCGCCGGCAATGGCGTGTGGCACACGGGCGCACCGGCGCCGGGCGTGACGCGCGTGCAGGGCTTCCAGCTCTGGGTGGCGCTGCCGGCCGCCGAAGAGAACGCGCCCGCGCAGAGCATCTACCTCGCGCCCTCGCAGGTGCCGCAGGACGGCCCGGCGCGCGTGCTGCTCGGGCGCTACGGCGCGGCGCAGAGCCCCATTCCGGCGCCCTCGCCGATGAACTACCTGGCCGTGCAGCTGAAGGACGGTGAACGCTGGCGCTACACGCCGCCCGCCGGCCACACGGTGGGCTGGGTCGCGGTGAATGCGGGCCGGCTCGACGCGGGCGACGGCACCGGCGGCCCCATCGGCACGGGCGAGCTCGCGGTGTTCGAGGAGTCCGGCGCGGCCATCGACGTCGTGGCGCAGGGCGACACGGCCTTCGTGCTCGGCTCGGCGGTGCCGCATCCGCACGAGCTGGTGATGGGCCACTACTCGGTGCACACGAGCCGCGCGACGCTCGACCGGGGCGAGGCCGAGATCCGCCGCATCGGCGCCACGCTGCGCGCACAAGGTCGGCTCGCCTGAGCGACGAACCGCGCGTAAGCCAGCATGCGCCGCGCGAGCGGCTGCGCCAGAATCGTTCGCTTCTGTTTTTCGCGAACGATCCCGCAGCCGCCCGCCATGAATCTCGTCGACGCCTTCGCCGCCCACGCCACCCGTTTCATCGACATCCGGCGCGACATCCACGCGCACCCCGAACTCGGTTTCGAGGAGCATCGCACCTCCGAGAAGGTCGCGAGCCTGCTCACCGAATGGGGCATCGAGGTGCACCGCGGCATCGCGGGCACGGGCCTCGTCGGCGTGCTGCGCAAGGGCACGGGCAGCCGCACCATCGGCCTGCGCGCGGACATGGACGCGCTGCCGCTGCACGAAGCCAACGAGTTCGCCCACAAGTCGACGAACCCCGGCCGCATGCACGCCTGCGGCCACGACGGCCACACGACGATGCTGCTGGCCGCCGCCTGGCACCTGTCGCAACAAGGGCCCGATGATTTCGACGGCACTGTGCATTTCATCTTCCAGCCCGCCGAGGAGATGGGCAAGGCGGGCGCCAAGAAGATGATCGACGAGGGCCTGTTCGAGCGCTTTCCGTGCGACGCGGTCTTCGGGCTGCACAACTTTCCCGTCGGCGACGTGGGCCGCTTCGCGCTCAACGAAGGCGCGCTGATGGCGTCGAGCAACACCTACAAGATCACCGTGCGCGGGCGCGGCACGCACGCCTCGATGCCGCACACCGGCATCGACCCGGTGGCCGCGGTGGTCACGCTGGCGCAGCAACTGCAGACCATCGTGGCGCGCACCATTCCCAGCACCGAGCGCGCACTGTTGGCGGTCACGCAGCTGCAGGGCTCGGATGCACCGAACGTGATTCCCGATGTGGCGACGGTGGGCGGCACGATCCGCACCTTTTCCATCGAAGCCATCGACAAGCTCGAGGCGCGGCTGCGCGAAGTGGCGGCCGGCGTGGCGGCGGCGCATGGCTGCACGGCCGAGGTGTACTTCAACCGTTCTTCGCCGCCGACGGTGAACCATCCGGCCGAGGCGCGCTTTGCCGCTGGCGTGATGCGCGAGGTGGTGGGCGACGACATGGTCACCGACAACTTCCCCGCCGTGATGGGCGCCGAGGACTTCGCGCACATGCTGCTGGCGCGGCCCGGTTGCTATGCGTTCCTGGGCAATGGCGACGGCGACCACCGGCTGGACGGCCACGGGCCCGGCCCTTGCATCATCCACAACACCTCGTTCGACTTCAACGACGAGATCATCCCGATCGGTGCCAGCTATTTCGTGAAGCTGGTGCAGCGCTGGCTGCCGTCGGGCACCTGAAAAACAACTTTTTTGTTGACGATGAAAGCGGCCACCTCGATGACTTTTCCCCTGTTCACCCGACGTTCGCTGGCTGCGCTTGCAGCCGCCGTGGCCCTGGGCGGCCTTGGTGCCGCACACGCGCAGCAGCGCGTGATCCACATCATCGTGCCCTTCGGCACGGGCGCCGTGCAGGACACGGTGGCACGCGCCTTCAACAACGAGCTGGGCGTTGCGCTCGGCGGCAGCGCCATCGTCGAGAACCGCGCGGGCGCGGGCGGCACGGTGGGCGCGGCGGTGGCGGCCAAGGCGCCGGCCGACGGCAACACGCTGGTGCTGGCGGCGGCCAGCCACAACATCGCGGGCTTCCTGTACAGCAAGCTGCCCTACGACCCGCTGAAGGACTTCGTCGGCGTGGCCAACGTGGGCAATGCGGGCTATGTGCTGGCGGTGGCCAGCGGCATGAACGTGTCCAACACGGCCGACTTCATCAAGGAGGTCAAGGCCAACCCCGGCAAGTACAACTACGCCTCGGCCGGCAACGGCAGCGCTACGCACCTGGCGATGGCGTCGTTCCTCGCGAAGGCCGGCCTGCAGATGACGCACATCCCGACCAAGTCGACCGGCGAGGCCGTGAACGAGGTGCTCGCGGGCCGGGTGCAGGCGGTGATCTCGTCGAGCATCGGCGTGATGGGCTTCCAGGACGACGCGCGCGTGAAGCTGCTGGCCTCCACGGGCCAGGCGCGCAGCCCCTTCCTGCCGAAGCTGCCGACGGTGGGCGAGAGCGGCCTGCCGGGCTACGCTTTCGATTCGTGGATTGGCCTCCTGGCGCCGGCGGGCACGCCGAAGGCCGAGGTCGAGCGCATCAACGCGGCGACCAACAAGGTGCTGGCCGATCCGGCGATCCAGGAGCGCTTCAAGCGCCTGGGCGTGGAGCCGCGCAGCCAGAGTGCCGAAGCCTTCCAGAAGCTGCTGCGTGCGGATTGGGATGCGATGGGGGCGGTGGTGAAGGCTTCGGGGGCGAAGGTCGACTGACCTTCTTGTTGTTGTCCGGGGCGCGTGCCTGGGCCACCGGGTACTTCCCTCCGCGAATGTCCCCCGGGGCTTCGCCCCTCCTCCTTGATTTCGCTGCGGGAAGCACCC
>NZ_JBWKYW010000083.1:0-16906 GCF_059423965.1 Variovorax sp. GW458-11-26-14-LB1 | reverse complement strand
CGGGTGGCGTACTTCCCGCTGGTGAGCTGGTGCTGGGGAACGAAGCTGTGGATGTACTCGGCATCGATCTTCCAGCCGGGGGCGTGGTACTCGATCTCCTGGTACAGGACATCGCCAGCCGCATAGGCGCCCATGGCGTCCGAGAGCACCAGGCGGTGCTTGCCGTCCGAGTGCTCGAAGTGGTAGCTGATGCCCCATTCCTGGCACAGGCGGGAGAAGAAGGCGACGTCGCTCTCGTTGAACTGGGTCTGGTAGTCGCGCACGGGGTAGTGCTCGATCAGGCGCTTGTCCACGGGGAAGGCGTAGCCGCCCAGGAGTTCGTCCAGGATCTGGACGACGCTGAGGTTCTGGAAGATCCTGCAGTCGGTGCGCAGGGTGGCCAGGTGCAGCCAGGGGCGCAGGGTGAGCTTGTACTGGGCGTGGCGCCCTTCCTCGCCCCACAGGGCTGCGTCGGTGATCAGGGCGTTGATCTGGCGGGGGGAAGAGCCATCGAGCTCGATCTCGCAGCTGATCTCCTGGCCGATGAAGGCATCCAGGTCGAAGTCGGCGCCGGAAGAGACACCGGACAGAGCCAGGGCATCCGGGGTCTTGAGAAAGAGTTCGTAAGCAAAGAGGCTGTTGAGCCCCTCATGCCCCGACAGCCGCACAGGCGCCAGTGCAGCCTGACCAAGAACAACAGGGATTGCAGCAGAAGAAACAGACAGCGTGCGCGGCATCGACGACTTCCTTGAGAGAAGGAGGAGAGGTCGGCGCAGTCTGCAGGGACTGCGCGGCGCACACTGCGAACAATCGTCACCTCACGCGCTGCCCGTCAAAAAGGGCGAAGCAAGCGCGAAGAAGTTGACGCTGAAGGGCCCGCTCAGCCCAACGCCGGATAGTCCGTATACCCCTTCACCCCACCCCCATACATCGTCGCCTTGTCGAGCTCGTTCAGCGGCGCGTGCTCGCGCAGGCGGCGCACCAGGTCGGGGTTCGAGATGAAGGGCTTGCCGAAGGCCACGAGGTCGTCGCCTTCCTTCACGGCTTCTTCGGCCAGGGGGCGGTCGTAGCCGTTGTTGACCATCCAGGCGGCCTTGCCGCCGGCGGCGCGGTAGGCGGCCTTGAGGGCTTCGTAGTCGAAGGGGCGGTCGGCGATTTCGCGCGGGCCGCCGGTGGCGCCTTCGATGATGTGGATGTAGGCCAGGTTCAGCGGCGCGAGCTGCTGCACGACGTAGGTGAACAGCGGCTGTGGGTCGCTGTCGTGCGCGTCGTTGGCGGGCGTGACGGGCGACAGGCGGATGCCGGTCTTGCCGCCGCCGACGGCATCGACCACGGCGCGCGTGGACTCGAGCAGCAGGCGTGCGCGGTTCTTGATGGAGCCGCCGTAGTCGTCAGTGCGCTTGTTGCTGCCGTCCTTCAGGAACTGGTCGAGCAGGTAGCCGTTGGCGCCGTGCAGCTCCACGCCGTCGAAGCCCGCGGTCTCGACGGCGTTGCGTGCGGCCGCGGCATAGGCGTGGACGATGCCGGGCAGCTCGGCCGCGTCGAGCGCACGCGGCTCGGACGTTTCAACGAAGGTGGGCACGCCGTCCTTGATGAGCACGGTCTTGGTCTTGGCGGTGATGGCCGAGGGCGCGACGGGCTTGCCGCCACCGGGTTGCAGTTCGGTGTGCGAGACGCGGCCCACGTGCCACAGCTGCACGACGATCTTGCCGCCCTCGGCGTGCACGGCGTCGGTCACGCGCTTCCAGGCGTCGAGCTGCTCGGTGCCGTAGAGGCCGGGCACGTCGGCGTAGCCCTGGCCCTGGTGGCTGATGGCGGTGGCTTCGGTGATGAGCAGGCCGGCGCTGGCGCGCTGGGCGTAGTAGGTGGCGGCGATGTCGGGCGGGATCGCGTTGGGCGAGCGGTTGCGCGTGAGCGGCGCCATCACGATGCGGTTGGCGAGCTGGAGGTCGCCGGCCTGGACGGGGTCGAAAAGGGTGGACATCGTGGATTGAGGGGGCAGAGTTGAAACAGGCGCAAGGCTAAGCCGCCCGTCTCAACCCTGCTGTCGCACGGTTGTCCCGATTGGTGCTAAGGAAGCAGCCGCGCCAGCAGCGCCGGGCTCACGCGCACGGGCAGCGCCAGCAGAATCTGTCCCATGCCCTTGCCGAGCGGGTCGTTGCGCAGCGAGGCCATGCCGCCGCCGCCCAGCGCCTGTTCGCAGACGAAGTTGAAGGCGTGGATGCCGGGCACCTCGTGGCGCGTGACGCGGCCCTGCACCAGGTGCGCGAGCCATGCGGCCACGCGGGCCTCGGTGAGTTGCGCGCGCAGCAGCGGCAGCAGCTCGGGATGGCGCGCGATGACGCCGATGTTCGAGGTGTCGCCCTTGTCGCCGCTGCGGGCCCATGCGAGGCGGATCAGCGGGACTTCGATGGCGTCGTCGCCGGGCGTGGCAAGAGGCAGTGCATCGTTGGTGCGCACGGCGGGCGGGTCGTCGCTGGTGGCGTGCGTCGCGGGCACATCGACGGCCTGCCCATCGACGTGCACCTGCGGGCTCACGCGCGCCTTGTCGAGCAGGAACGCGTACTGCCGGATCGACGGCGACACCGAGGCGCGCCCGCCGCCCGCGCCCGTGGTGCCGGGCGCCCACGAGGTGCCGGCCGGCGCGACCTCGCGCGCGAACAGTTCCAGCGCATCCTTGCGCGGATGCGTCACGGCGAGCCGCAGCACGGCTTCGCGGATCTGCTGTGCCTGCGTCTGCGCGTGCGGGCCGTAGCAGGACTCGGCGCCGAGCACTTCGAGCTGCGTGCCGCTGTAGGGCCCGAGGCCCTGTTGCGCGAAGAGGGCGCTGGTGCGCGCGAGGATCGCTTCGCCGGTGCGCCGCGCCTTGGCCACCGCGTCGAAGCCGACGATCGTGAGCTGCGCAGCGGTCTTGAAGCCGTCGACATACGTGGCGCAGACCTTGTAGCTGCCGGTGGGTGCGCGGCCGCGCGCGCCGTGCACGCGCACGCGGTGTTCGCCCGCCTGTTCGATGCGCACCTGCGTGAAGTCGGCCACCACGTCGGGCAGCAGGTAGGCGGCAGGGTCGCCGATTTCGTAGAGCAGCTGCTCGCCGACCACGGCGGGCGTGAGCTTGCCGCCGGTGCCCGCGGGCTTGGTGACGACGAAGCTGCCGTCGGCGGCGCATTCGACGATGGGGTAGCCGATGTTCGGCCAGTCGGGCACGGTGTCCCAGTCGGTGTGCAGGCCACCGGTGGCCTGGCAGCCGCACTCGATGATGTGGCCCGCGAGGCTGCCTGCGGCAAGCAGGTCGTGGTCGCCGGGCTGCCATTGGAATTCGTGCATGAGCACGCCGAGCGTGACGGCGGAGTCGACGCAGCGGCCGGTGATGACGACCTGCGCGCCCGCGTCGAGCGCGGCCTGGACCGGGCGCGCGCCCAGGTAGGCATTGGCGCTGAGCACGCGCTCGGGCAGCGGCGCGCCGCTCTGCAGTTCGCGCACGGGCGGTTGCGAGGCGCGCAGTTCGGGCAGCAGCGGCGACACGTCGTCGCCGCTGACCACGGCGATCTTCAGCGTGATGCCTTGCTCGGCGGCCAGTGCCGCGAGCGCATCGGCGCAGCCTTGCGGGTTGACGCCGCCCGCGTTGCTCACGACGCGGATGCCTTGTTTCACGACGTCTTTCAGCACGGCCTTCATCGCGACGGAGACGAAGTCGGTCGCGTAGCCCAGCTCGGGCTTCTTCAGTCGTGCGCCCGCGAGGATCGACATGGTGAGCTCGGCGAGGTAGTCGAACACGAGGTAGTCGATCTGCCCGCTGGCCACGAGCTGCGGCGCGCCCACGCTGCTGTCACCCCAGAAGCCGGAGGCGCCGCCGATGCGGACGACGCGATTGCTGTTGTGGTTGCTGCTGTTCATCGTCCGCTCCATTGCGGCTTGCGCTTCTCGCGGAAGGCGAGCTGGCCTTCGGCCGCGTCTTCGGTGAGCGCGAACAGGCCGATCTGGCTTTCGGTGAAGGCCATCGATTCCTCGAAGGCCATGGCCTCGATCTTCTTCATCGTGTACAGGCCGCGGCGGATGGCGGCGGGCGACTTGTCGAGCAGGCGGCCCAGCAGCCAGTCGACGCTCTCGTCGACGTCGTCGCTCACGCGGTTGACCAGCTTCAGCTCGAGCGCCTGCGCGGCGTCGATCGGTTCGCCGGTGATGCACATCTCGGCCAGCACGCGGCGCGGCAGCAGGCCGCCGAGCACGCTGAGCACCTGCGCGGGAAACACGCCGACCTTCACCTCGGGCAGGCCGAACACGGCCTGGCGGCTGGCCACGGCCAGGTCGCACATCGCCATGAGGCCCATGCCGCCCGCCATGCAGGCGCCGTTGACGCGCGCGATCAGCGGCACGGTCGATTGCCGTGCCTGGCGAAAGAGGTTGGCCATGCCCTGGTAGGGCGCGGCGTAGTCGAACTTGAACGAGGTGCCGCTTTGCAGGTCGGCGCCGGCGCAGAAGGCGCGCGTGCCGGCGCCGGTGAGGACCACGGCGCGCACGGCGGTGTCGCGGTTGGCACGGGCCAGCGCATCGGACAGGCCCTCGAGCACGGCCGCGTTGATGGCGTTGCGGCGTTCCTGGCGATCGATGGTGAGCCACATGACGGGCCCGCGCATCTCTTCGCGCAGCTCGACGGGGGACGGGGAAGAAGGGGGAGGGGATTCGGACATGGGCGGCTCGGCTTCCTGGTGACGGATGCCGTAGCGTCGCCCGAAAAAAAAGCCGCGGCATGCGGCTTGTGGCTGCGGTGATCCGGGTTTTCCCTGGGGTGGCCCGGATCGGCGCTGGCGTCGCGTTCTGCGCGCTTTTGCTTACTTCAGCAGGCCTTCGGCCTTCATCGCTTCCTGAACAGCGGGGCGGGCGGCCACGCGGGCGTGCCAGGCCAGCACGTTGGGGAAGTCCGAGATGTCCACGCCGGTGGGCTTGGTCCAGTTGGTGACGGTGAACAGGTAGCCGTCGGCCACGCTGAAATGCTCGCCCATCAGGTACTGCTTGGCGGCGAGTTCGCCGTCAAGCCACTGGAAGCGGGCCTTGAGCTTGTCCTTGGAGATGGACTTGGCTTCCTCGGGCATGGCCGGGTTGAACAGCGGGCTGAAGCCCTTGTGCACCTCGGTGCCGATGAAGGTCAGCCATTCCTGCAGGCGGTAGCGCGGCATGGTGCCGTTGGCGGGCGCGAGGTTCTTGGTGGGGGCGAGGTCGGCAATGTATTGCACGATGGCCGGGCCTTCGCGCAGGCGGGTGCCGTCGTCGAGCTCGAGCATCGGCACGTAGCCCAGCGGGTTGATGCCGTAGTAGTCGGTGCCGTCCTGCAGCTTGTGGCTCTTGGTGCTGGCCAGCACCGGCTCGAAGGCGATGCCCGCTTCGTGCAGTGCGATGTGGGGGGAGAGCGAGCAGGCGCCGGGCGAGTAGTACAGCTTCATTCGAAAAAACTCCAATGGATAGAAGGAAAAGATCTGTGCGACCGCAGGGGATGCTAGCGGGTTTGGCCGCATCGCGTTTTTGTCCTACGGCGGCTCGCGCGCGCCGACTATCGGGCGGCACGGTGGGCCTTCCTACAGTCCGGACACGGCGGCGCATGCCCGCTGCAAAGCAACCAAGGAGTGGTTCACCATGCTCAAGTACGCGATCATTTTTGCGGTCATCTCGCTCGTGGCGGGTCTGCTGGGCTTCGGCGGCGTGGCGGCCGGCGCGGCGGGCATCGCCAAGCTGCTGTTCGGCCTGTTCCTCGTGCTGGCGGTGCTGTTCGTGGTGCTGGCCGCACTCGGCGTGGGCGCGGTGAAGAAGGCGCTCGATTGACCGCCTTGCCCCATGCCATGCACCTGTCGCACGTCGACCTGCGCCTGGACTACGAGGTGGACGCCCCGGCGCACCTGCGGCTGAACATCGAGGCCGCGCGCACGGGTGCGCAGGCGGTGTTGGCCGAGACGCTCACCATCGAGCCGCCCGCGCGGCTGCGGGTGGGCTGCGAGGCCGACAGCGGCAACCGCTTCGTGCGTTTCGACGCGGCGCCCGGCCCGCTGACCATCGCCTACCGCGCGACGGTGCGGCGCCCGGTGGTGCATGTGCCGGCCACCTTGCCCGAGGTGCCGGTGAGCCAGCTGCCCGACGCGGTGCTGGGCGACCTGCTGCCCACGCGCTACTGCGAGTCGGACCTGCTCGCGCGCTGCGCCCAGCAGCTCTTCGGCGACCTGCCGCCGGGCATCGGCCGCGTGCAGGCGATTGCCGACTGGATCCACGACAGCATCGTCTACGTGCCGGGCAGCAGCGACTCGACCACCACGGCGCGCGAAGTGTTCGTGCAGCGCGCGGGCGTGTGCCGCGACTTCGCGCACCTGGGCATCACCTTCTGCCGCGCGCTCAACATCCCGGCGCGGCTGGTGGTGGGCTATGTGTGGTTCGACGAACCGCCGCAGGACTTCCATGCCGTGTTCGAAGCGTGGCTGGGCGGGCAGTGGGTGCTGTTCGATCCGACGCGCATGGCGCCCGTCGACCGGCTGGTGCGCGTGGGCACGGGGCGCGACGCGAAGGACGTGGCCTTCTCCACGATCTTCGGCGCGGTGCGCATGACCGACAAGAAGCTCGCCGTGCGCGAATTGCAGGACGAGCGGGCCATTGCGCCGCGCACGCCGGCACCCAGTGGCGAGCTGCGGGGCATCGAGAAGCCCGAACCGGTGCTCTGACCCTCCCAAGTGACCGCCCAATGCGGGTTGTTTGCTATTAAATATATAGCATCCTGCGCAATGACGGCGAGGCTCTGGACCGATTTTGGCGCGGCTCCCTAGCTTGTCCACACAGGGGTTGCGGCAGGGCATCGCCGCTTAAAATTAGTGCCCTTTTTTGCGCCGCGCACGCGTCTGTGGTGCGCCCCCTTTTTCCAATGCTGTACCCCGAAGAATTCGATGTGATCGTCGTCGGCGGTGGCCATGCCGGCACCGAAGCCGCGCTCGCTTCCGCACGCATGGGCGCCAAGACGCTGCTGCTCTCCCACAACATCGAGACGCTGGGGCAGATGAGTTGCAACCCGTCGATCGGCGGCATCGGCAAGGGCCACCTCGTGAAGGAGGTCGACGCGCTCGGCGGCGCGATGGCCATTGCCACGGACGAGGCGGGCATCCAGTTCCGCATCCTCAATTCGAGCAAGGGCCCGGCCGTGCGCGCCACGCGGGCGCAGGCCGACCGCGTGCTGTACAAGGCCGCGATCCGCCACCGCCTGGAAAACCAGCCGAACCTGAGCCTGTTCCAGCAAGCCGTCGACGACCTGATGATCGAAGGCGATCGCGTCGTTGGCGCCGTCACGCAGGTGGGCATTTCTTTCCGCGCGCGCACCGTGGTGCTGACCGCGGGCACGTTCCTCGACGGCCGCATCCACGTCGGCCTCGACAACTACCAGGCCGGCCGCGCGGGTGACCCGCCGGCGATCAGCCTGTCGGCGCGTCTCAAGGAACTGAAGCTGCCGCAGGGCCGCCTGAAGACCGGCACGCCGCCGCGCCTGGACGGGCGCAGCATCGACTTCTCGAAGTGCACCGAACAACCCGGCGACGGCATGCCCGGCGGGGCAGGGCCGATGCCGGTGTTCAGCTTCATGGGCAAGGTCGAGATGCACCCGCAGCAGATGCCGTGCTGGGTGACCCACACCAACCAGCGCACGCACGACATCATCCGCTCGGGCTTCGACCGCAGCCCGATGTTCACCGGCAAGATCGACGGTGTCGGTCCGCGCTACTGCCCGAGCGTCGAAGACAAGATCAACCGCTTTGCCGACAAGGACAGCCACCAGATCTTTCTCGAGCCCGAAGGCCTGACGACCAACGAGTACTACCCGAACGGGATCTCGACCAGCCTGCCGTTCGACATCCAGTACCAGCTGGTGCGCTCGATGCCGGGCCTGGAAAACGCCCACATCCTGCGCCCGGGCTACGCCATCGAGTACGACTACTTCGATCCGCGCGAGCTCAAGAGCAGCTTCGAGACCCGTGCGATCCGCGGCCTGTTCTTTGCCGGACAGATCAACGGCACCACCGGCTACGAAGAGGCGGCGGCCCAGGGCCTGTTCGCCGGCATCAATGCCGCGTTGCAGTGCCGGGGCGAAGACGCCTGGCTGCCGCGCCGCGACGAGGCCTACCTGGGTGTGCTGGTCGACGACCTGATCACCAAGGGCGTGACCGAGCCGTACCGCATGTTCACCAGCCGCGCCGAGTTCCGGCTGCAGCTGCGCGAGGACAACGCCGACATGCGCCTGACCGAAGCAGGGCGCAAGCTGGGCCTCGTGGACGACGCGCGCTGGGACGCTTTCAGCCGCAAGCGCGACGCTGTTTCACGTGAAACAGAGCGACTCAAGTCGATCTGGGTGAACCCGCGCAACCTGCCGGCGACCGAGTCGGCCCGGGTGCTGGGCAAGGCCATCGAGCACGAATACAACCTGGCCGACCTGCTGCGCCGGCCCGACGTGAACTACGAAACCCTGATGTCGCTGGACGGCGGCAAGTACGGCCCGTCGTCGGCGCTGAGCGCTTCCGAGATCGAACAGATCGAGATCTCGGCCAAGTACTCCGGCTACATCGAGCGCCAGCACGACGAAGTGGAGCGCGCCGCCCACTTCGAGAACCTGAAGCTGCCGGCCGATTTCGACTACGGCCAGGTCAAGGCTTTGAGCTTCGAGGTGCGCCAGAAGCTGGACAAGCACCGGCCCGAAACGTTGGGGCTGGCATCGCGCATCTCGGGCGTCACGCCCGCGGCGATCTCGCTGCTGATGATTCACCTGCGCAAGGGCGGGCACAAGGCCTTCGCCCGCGACGCCGCCAATACCGCCACGACCACAGAAACCACCGAAGCTGCTGCCACCGAGCCGCACACCGCACCATGAGCGCGACGCCCCTCGACACGCTGCGCGCAGGCGCAGCCGCCCTGGGCGTGGCCCTGTCCGACACGCAGGGCGAACAGCTGCTGGCCTACGGCACGCTGATGCTCAAGTGGAACAAGGTCTACAACCTGACGGCCGTGCGCGACCCGGCCGGTGTCATGACGCACCACCTGCTCGACAGCCTCGCGGCCGTCGCACCGCTGCAGCGCGAGTGGGCAGGGAAGGGCAGGCTGCTCGACGTTGGCTCCGGCGGCGGTCTGCCGGGCGTGGTGATCGCCATCATGCGGCCCGACATCGAGGTCAGCTGCCTCGACGCCGTCGCCAAGAAAGCCGCCTTCGTGCAACAGGTGGCAGCCGAACTGGAGCTGCCGAACCTGCGCGGTCTGCATGCGCGGGTCGAATCGCTGGCCGGCAGCTACGAGATGATCGGCTCGCGCGCCTTCGCGTCGCTGCCCGATTTCTTCAACGGCTCGGTGCATCTGCTGGCACCGGGCGGCGTCTGGCTGGCCATGAAGGGCAAGGTGCCGACCGACGAACTGGCCGCCTTGCCGGCCGGCGTCGCAGTGTTTCACGTGGAACAACTGACGGTGCCGGGCCTGGACGCCGAGCGCTGCATCGTCTGGGCGCGCAAAGAGGCCACCTGATTTCGTAAAAGATGCGACGGCGCCGGCAAAAGCCGGTGCCGGAGCAATCTTCCCGGCGCTGGCCTGCCTTAGACTCGAAGCCTCCCCCTGGCTCTCTTTTTCGAGGCACATCCCATGTTCGGCATCGCTGACTACGGCGCATTCGTCGCCGCCATCGTCCTGTTCCTTCTGATTCCCGGTCCGGGCAATCTGGCGCTGATCACTTCGACCAGCAAAGGCGGCATTCGTGGCGGCCTGGCAGCGACCTTCGGCGTGATCCTGGGAGACCAGGTCCTGATGTGGGCGGCGGTGGCGGGCGTGTCCGCCGTGCTGGCTGCCTACCCGGCCGCCTTCAAGGCGGTGCAATGGCTGGGCGCCGCCTACCTGGCGTGGCTCGGTCTCAAGATGCTCCTGGCCAAGCCCGGCGCGGCACCGATCCTGAACATCCGCCCGAGCCATTTCCTGCGCCAGGCGCTGACGATCACCTTGCTGAACCCCAAGGCGATCGTGTTCTACATGGCCTTCTTCCCGCTGTTCGTCGATCCGGCGCGCCACCAGGGTGTCATCACCTTCGGCGCCATGGCCGTGACCATCGCCGCGCTGACCTTCCTGTACGGCCTGACCTCGACGCTGCTCACGCACTTCCTGGCCGAGCGCATCCGCGCCAATCCCCGCATCTCGGCCACGCTCGAAAAGCTGGCCGGCACCTTCCTGATTGCCTTCGGCATCAAGCTCGCGATCTCGCGCTGACCGACCCCGACGACCCGCACTGACGACACATGGCCAAGATTTTCTGCATCGCCAACCAGAAGGGCGGCGTCGGCAAGACCACCACCACCGTCAATCTCGCCGCCGGCCTGGCCAAGGTGGGCCAGCGCGTGCTGATGATCGACCTCGACCCCCAGGGCAACGCCACCATGGGTTCGGGCATCGACAAGCGCCAGCTGGAGCTCACGGTGTACGACGTGCTGCTCGAATCGGCCTCGGTGGCCGAAGCGCGGGTGAAGTCCGACAAGCTCGTGGAGGCCGAAGCCAGCTACGACGTGCTGGGTGCCAACCGTGAGCTGGCCGGTGCCGAAGTCGAAATGGTGGCGCTCGACCGCCGCGAAAAACGCCTGCGCACCGCGCTGGCCGCGGTCGGTGCTGAGTACGACTTCGTGCTGATCGACTGCCCGCCGAGCCTGAGCCTGCTGACGCTCAACGGCCTGTGCGCGGCCCACGGCGTGATCGTGCCGATGCAGTGCGAGTACTTTGCGCTCGAAGGGCTCACGGACCTGGTCAACACCATCAAGCAGGTGCACGCCAACCTCAACAAGAACCTGCAGATCATCGGCCTGCTGCGCGTGATGTTCGATCCGCGCATCACGCTGCAGCAGCAGGTGAGCGAGCAGCTCAAGTCCCACTTCGGCGACAAGGTGTTCGACACCGTGATCCCGCGCAATGTGCGCCTGGCTGAAGCGCCGAGCTACGGCCTGCCGGGCGTGGTGTTCGATCCGGCCGCCCGCGGCAGCCAGGCCTTCATCGCCTTCGCCGAAGAGCTGGTCGCCAAGATGCCGCCCGCGAGCGCCTTCGCCTCGGGCGCGGTGGCACCGCCGGTCACGCCCCCGCCGCGCGTGGTGCCCGACCTGCCGATTCCCGACGATGTGCTGGCCGCTGCGCCTTCTGCTTCCGTCGCCGATACCGATCAAAACCCCGTCTGATGCTCGCCCGATGGGCGGCAGGCGCTATCAAGTTCGTAGCAACCAGCCATGAGTGAACCCCGCATCCTGCTGCTGCCCGGATGGCAGAACAGCGGCCCCGGCCATTGGCAGACCCGCTGGGAGTCGGTCTACGGCGACCGCCGCGTCGACCAGCACGAATGGATGCGCCCGCTGCGTGGCGACTGGTCGATCCGCCTCGAAGAAGAAGTGCTGGCCGCGCCGGGCCAAGTGGTGCTGGCTGCCCACAGCCTCGGCTGCATCCTCACTGCCGCCTGGGCGGCCCATTCGCGCAACACGCACAAGGTGCGCGGCGCGCTGCTGGTGGCGCCCGGTGACCTGGAGCGCGACGACCTGCGCCAACTGATTCCCGGCTGGGCGCCCATCGTGCGCCAGCCGCTGCCGTTTCCGGCCGTGCTCATCGCCGCCAACGACGACCCGTACTGCGAAGCCTCGCGCTCGAAGCTGCTGGCCCGCGACTGGGGCGCACGCTTCATCGACGCCGGCACCGGCGGCCACCTGAACGCCGAATCCGGCCTGGGCGACTGGCCCGAAGGCCGGCAACTCCTGAACGACCTCTCGAAAGACACGCACTGATGGCGACCAAGAAACCCAAGGGCCTGGGCCGCGGCCTCGAAGCGCTGCTCGGCCCGACGGCCGCACCCTCCGCCGATCCGCTCGGCAATGGCGGCGACCGCGCCACGGAAGAGGGCGGCGCCCCGCAGAACCCCAACACGCTGAAGCTCGACCAGATGGTGGCCGGCGTCTACCAGCCGCGCACCCGCATGGACGAGGGCGCGCTGTACGAGCTGGCCGAGAGCATCAAGGTGCAGGGCATCATGCAGCCGATCCTGGTGCGCCGGCTCGATGCCGAGTCGGCCGCGGCCAAGAACGCCGAGTACGAAATCATCGCGGGCGAGCGGCGCTTCCGTGCCGCCCGGCTCGCCGGCCTGGACACCGTGCCGGTGCTGGTGCGCGACGTGCCCAACGAGGCCGCGGCGGCCATGTCGCTCATCGAGAACATCCAGCGCGAAGACCTCAACCCGCTGGAAGAAGCCCAAGGCCTGCAACGCCTGGTGACCGAGTTTGGGCTCACTCACGAAATGGCGGCCCAGGCCGTCGGCCGTTCGCGCAGCGCCGCCAGCAACCTGCTGCGCCTGCTGAACCTCGCCGAGCCCGCGCAGCTGATGCTGATGGCCGGCGACATCGACATGGGCCATGCGCGCGCGCTGCTGTCGCTCGACCGCGGCACGCAGATCACCGCCGCCAACCAGATCGCCGCCAAGAAGATGTCGGTGCGCGAGGCCGAGGCGCTGGTGAAGAAGCTCGCGGCCGAGTTCACGCTCACGCCCTCGCGGCGCGGCAATGCCGGCGAGAAATCGCGCGACCTGCAGCGCGTGGAAGAAGAGCTGGCCGACCTGCTCACGGCCGAGGTCGAGGTGCGCATCAAGAAGCGCACGAAGCGCGGCGAAAGCGGCGAGCTGGCGATCCACTTCGGCTCCATCGAAGCACTCAACGGACTCATCGAGCGCATCCGCCGAACGGCCTAGTTCGACCTGCGTTGCGAAGACGGACCCCTGCGTTCGTTTGATTGATTCCTGCAATCCTTTGCGCGTATCCTCGATCGCGGTTTTTCTTTCAGCCCTGCAAGACCACCACCATCGAAACGAGGGAGTCGACCATGCCGTTCTTCGCCACCAAGTTCCCGCTCGCCGCAGTCGCCGTCGGCGCACTGCTGCTCACGGGCTGCGCCACCACCGACATGCAGATGGGCAGCCCCTCGGCCAAGACCATGGCCACGGGCAGCGCCGCCGGCGGTGCCACCTCGGGCGAGAGCAGCCAGCTCGAACGCTGCGAATCGCCGCTCGGGACCGTCTCGCTGGTCGAGAACGTCAACGCCGGCTGGTACACCATCCTCACGGGCGAGTACCGCCTGCCGCCTACTGCAAATCTGTTGCGTTTGCTGGTGCAGCAGTCGAACTGCTTCGTCGTCGTCGAGCGCGGCGCGGCCGGCATGAACGCGATGACGCGTGAACGCGCGCTGCAGCAGTCGGGCGAGATGCGCGGCGGCAGCAACTTCGGCCGCGGCCAGATGGTGGCGTCCGACTACGGCCTGTCGCCCGAGATCGTGTTCAGCAACAGCGATGCCGGCGGCATCGGCGGCGCGCTCGGCGGCCTTGTGGGCGGTGGCCGTGGCCGCGCCATCGCAGCCGTCGGCGGCAGCCTGCAGACCAAGGAAGCCAGCGCCTTGCTGACGCTCATCGACAACCGCTCGGGCGTGCAGGTCGCGGCAGCCGAGGGCAGCGCCTCCAAGACCGACTTCGGCGCCTTCGGTGGCCTGGCCGGCCGCAGCGGCGCCGGTGGCCTTGGCGGCTACACCAACACGGCGCAGGGCAAGGTGATTGCCGCCGCCTTCATGGACGCCTTCAACCAGATGGTCCGTTCGCTCCGCAACTACAAGGCGCAGACGGTGCGCGGCCAGGGCCTGGGCGGCGGTGGCCGCTTGGGCGTCGATGGCGGCGCCGCGCCTTCGCAGACCTACGTGCCGCCGGAGCCGGCACCGGCACGTCGCCGCAGGTAAGAGCAGGATACGGGCCTTCGGGCCACGAAAAAGCCCGGCGCTCTTGCGAGCCGCCGGGCTTTTTCATTGATGCGTGATCGCGAGGGATCAGAGGCTGAAGATCTTGCCCGGGTTCATGATGTTCTTCGGATCGAGCGCGCGCTTGATCGTGCGCATCATGTCGATCGCGCCCACGCCGGCTTCGGTCACCAGGAAGTCCATCTTGTGCAGGCCCACGCCGTGCTCACCGGTGCAGGTGCCTTCGAGCGCCAGCGCGCGGCTCACCAGCGCATGGTTCAGTTCTTCGGCCTTCACGCGCTCTTCGGGAATGTTCGGATCGAGCAGATAGCCGAAGTGGAAGTTGCCGTCGCCCACGTGGCCGACGAGGAAGTAGGGGATGCCGCTGGCATCGGCTTCGGCCACCGAGTCGAGCAGGCAGTCGGCCAGGCGCGAGATCGGCACGCAGGTGTCGGTCGAGATCACGCGGCAGCCCGGGCGCGACTGCACGGCTGCGAAGTAGCTGTTGTGCCGCGCGGTCCACAGGCGCGTGCGTTCTTCCGGCGTGCTGGCCCATTCGAAGGCGTTGCCGCCGTGGCCGCTCGCGAGTTCCTGCACCGTCTCGGCCTGCTCTTTCACACCCGCGGGCGAGCCGTGGAATTCCATCAGCAGCATCGGCTCTTCGCGCAGGTTCAACTTGGCGTAGGCGTTCACCATGCGCACCGTGTTCACGTCGATCAGCTCCACACGCGCGATCGGTACGCCCAGCTGGATGGTCTCGATGGTGGTGCGCACCGCGGCCTCGATGCTCGGGAACGAGCAGATTGCCGCCGACACCGCCTCGGGCAGCGGGTAGATGCGCAGCGTGACCTCGGTGACCACGCCCAGCGTGCCTTCGCTGCCCACCATGAGGCGCGTGAGGTCGTAGCCGGCCGACGACTTCTTGGCGCGCGTGCCGGTGCGGATGATGTCGCCGCTGGCCGTGACCACCTCGAGCGCCAGCACGTTCTCGCGCATCGTGCCGTAGCGCACCGCGTTCGTGCCGCTGGCGCGCGTGGCCGTCATGCCGCCGATGGAGGCGTCGGCGCCCGGGTCGATGGGGAAAAACAGGCCCGTGCTCTTGATCTCTTCGTTGAGCTGCTTGCGCGTGACGCCCGGTTGCACCGTCACCGTGAGGTCGTCGGCGTTGATCGACAGCACCTGGTTCATGCGCGACACGTCGATGCTGATGCCGCCTTGCACCGCGAGCAGGTGGCCTTCGAGCGAAGAGCCCACGCCGAAGGGAATGACCGGCACGCTGTGCTCGCTGGCGAGCTTCACGGCATCGGCAACATCTTGCGTGCTTTCGGCGAACACCACGGCCGCGGGCGGCGGCGCGTCGAACGACGACTCGTCGCGTCCGTGCTGCGTGCGCACCGCCATCGCCGTGGAACAGTTGTCGCCGAAGCGCGCCTTCAGCCCGTCGATCAGGGCTGCGGGGACATCGCGCAGATGAAGCGCCGGCATCAGGTGCGAGGTGGAAGTCGGGGCGTTCATCGGGCGTCTCCTGGAGGGGCTGAGGGGGATCGGTCATTTTACGGAGCGCGCACCATAATGCGCTTCGGTAAAAGACATGAACCCCACGACCCTTGCAGCCCTCGCGGCCTTTCCCTCGCAGCTCGAAGCCCACTACGCGGCCATTCCCAAAGCCTTCCGGCATTGGGCGCCGCCTTCATGGGAGGGCGTGCCCAGCGAGGCATTCACCGCCATCGAGCAGCTGTGCCATGTGCGCGACATCGAGATCGAGGGCTACCACGTGCGCTTTCGCCGCACGCTGGCCGAGAGCCATCCGACGCTCGCATCGATCGACAGCGAGCCGCTGGCCATCGAACGCCACTACGGCGCGGCCGACCCTGCAGCGGTGCTCGCCGAGTTCCGCCAGGCGCGCGTGCAGACGATGGAAATCATCTCGCAGCTGAGCGACGCGCAGCTGGCGCGCACGGCCGTGTTCGAGGGCTACGGCCCGCTCACGATGCGCAGCCTCATCCATTACCTGTGCAGCCACGACCATCAGCATCTGGCCGGACTGCAGTGGCTGGCCGGCAAGATCGACGCCGCCGGCCTTTCGACCTGAACCGAGGAGCGCCCATGGGCAACCGACTTTCCCAGATCGCCACCCGCACCGGCGACGACGGCACCACCGGCCTGGGCGACAACACCCGCGTGCCCAAGGACCACCTGCGCGTGCACGCGATGGGCGACGTGGACGAACTCAACTCGCACATCGGCGTGCTGCTGTGCGAGCCGCTGCCAGAGCCCGTGCGCGAGCTGCTGGTCGACGTGCAGCACCAGCTGTTCAACCTTGGCGGCGAACTCTCGATGCCCGGTTTCACGCTGCTCAAGCCCGAAGCGCTGCTGCAGATCGACAACGCGCTGGCCGACCACAACGCCGCCTTGCCGCGCCTGGCCGAATTCATCCTGCCCGCCGGCACGCGCGCCGCCTCGCTGGCGCACGTGTGCCGCACCGTGGCGCGGCGTGCCGAGCGCGCCGTGGTGTCGCTGGGCGCCACCACCGAACTCAACGACGCGCCGCGCCAGTACCTCAACCGGCTCAGCGATCTGCTCTTCGTGCTCGCACGCGTGCTCAACCGCATGAACGGCGGCGACGACGTGTACTGGAAGAGCGAGCGCATGGCCCGCGCGGCCGCCGCCGAATCCGAAGACCACTCCCAGGGGACGACGCCATGAAAACCTTCCACATCACCGCATCGCTCGCCGCCATTGCTGCCGCGCTCTGCCTGCCCGTCACCGCGCAGGCGCAGAGCGCCGACAACCCGCCCCAGGCCGAACGCGCCCACACGATCAAGTCGCCCTCGCGCAGCGGCAAAGTGGTGGGCAGCGTGCAACGCGGCACCAACGCCGCCGGCCGCGGCGTCAACCGCGCCGATGCGGCCACGCGGCGCGGTGTGAGCAACGTGTCGGAAAAAGCCAGCCGGCCCGTGCGCAACGTGGGCGAGTCCTTCGGACGCAAGCTGGCACCGGGCTCGAGTGGGCGCGCGGCGCCGCCGCCTGTGGGGCCGCAGGGCAACGCGCCCTGAGTCTTTGCTGTTGTTCGCTCAGGGCGACGCTCCCGCCGACGCGGTACCTTGCTCCGCGAATGTCCCCCGGCCTGCGGCCTCCTCCTTGATTTCGC
>NZ_JBWKYW010000082.1:7694-17433 GCF_059423965.1 Variovorax sp. GW458-11-26-14-LB1 | reverse complement strand
AGACAATGCCCCCCATGACCCCATCGAACTTCCTCCGTCCGCTGGCCTTCGCGCTGGCCTTCACCGCCGTGGCGGCCACCGCCCCGGCCCACGCCCAGACCGCCGCCTACCCCGCCAAGCCCATCCGCATGGTCGTGCCCTTCCCGCCCGGCGGCGGCACCGACATCCTGGCGCGCCTGGTCGCGCAGAAGCTCACCGAGGCCAACCACTGGACCGTGGTGCCCGACAACCGCGCGGGCGCCGGCGGCACCATCGGCATCGCCGAGGCCGCGCGCGCCACGCCCACGGGCTACGACATCGTGATGGGCCAGAAGGACAACATGGTCGTCGCGCCCTGGCTCTACAAGAGCCTGAGCTACAACCCGGTGAAGGACCTCACGGCCGTGGCCCACGTGGCCTACACGCCCGTGGTGATCGTCACGCAGGCCAACTCCAAGTTCAAGACGCTGGACGACGTGGTGAAGGCCGCGCGCGCCGCGCCCGACACCGTCACCTACGGCTCGCCGGGCAACGGCACCACCATCCACCTGGCCGGCGAGATCTTCAACGGCGCCGCCAAGATCAAGATGCGCCACGTGCCCTACAAGGGCTCCAACGCGGCCATGATGGACGTGCTCGCGGGCAACGTCGACCTGATGGTGTCGTCGGTGCCCTCGGCCATGGCGCAGATCAAGGCCGGCAAGCTGCGCCCGCTGGCCGTCACCTCCGCCAAGCGCAGCACCTCGCTGCCCGACACGCCCACCGTGGCCGAGCTGGGCTACAAGGACTTCGACGTGAGCACCTGGTACGGCGTCTTCGTGCCGGCCGGCACGCCCAAGGACATCGTCACGACGCTGAATGCGGCAGTCAACAAGCTGCTGGCCACGCCTGAAATGAAGGCGGCCATCATTGCGCAGGGCGCGGAGCCGCAGAGCATGACGCCGGAGCAGTTCGCCGCGCTGCTGAAGACCGACTACGAGAAGTGGAAGGGGATCGTGCAGGCCTCGGGCGCGACGATCGAGTAAGAGGGGTTTTCATACCAGGAACACCGCGGAACCGGCTTTGCCGGGCCGCTGGTGTTGCCCCCGGCAGGGGGTTGGCGAAGCGACACGAAGTGCGCGAAGCCTGGGGGCGAGCTCAATCCGGCACGAACTTGGCGTTGAAGATCTCGACGTCCGCCGCATCCTCGAACGTCGCCACCTGCCCCATCTTCCCGTCGCTCATGCGGCAGGCCGAGAACAGGCTGTAGCGGCCCTTGAAATAGAACTCGTCCATCACGATCAGCGCGTACGGGTAGGGCACGAACACCTGGTGCTCGAAGACGATGCGGTGCACGTTCCTCGGCGACGGAAAGAGCTTGTATTCGACGGTGTCGATGGACTTTGCGGTGGCCATGATGTGGTCGCCGTGCTCAGGCCGGGTCGCGCACGTCGGCCACGGGGTTGCTGCCGAAGTCCGCGCGCGCCAGGTAGGCGAGCACCTTGGCCGCCGCGCTCTGGGGGCTGTCGAGCCGGCCTTCTTCCTTCATGCTCACGAAGCGCGTGCGGTCCGGAAACTGTTCGGCCGAAGCGCCGCGCAGCTGCACCTGCATGTCGGTGTCGATGATGCCGGGCGCCAACGACACGATGCGCGCGCCGTTCGGCGCATGCACCTCTTCGAGCGCCACGGCGCGCGAGAAATGGTCCATGCCGGCCTTGGCCGCGCAGTACGGCGCCTGGCTGCCCAGGGCGTTGCGGCCCAGGCCCGACGAGATGTTCAGCACCTTGCGCGCGCCGCGCCATTCGCGCGTGCCGCCGAGAAAAGCGGCCGTGAGCAGCATCGGCGCCTCGAGCCCGATGCGCAGCGCCTGCGCCAGTTCAGCCGGCACGGCGCGCGACAGCGGCGCGGGGTTGCCGACGGTGCCGGCGTTGTTGATGAGCGTGACGCTGTCGAAGCGCTGGCCGTCCAGCGTGCGCAGCCAGTCCGACAGGCGCGCCGCGGCGGCCACCGGGTCGGACAGGTCCTGCTCCCATTGCGTCAGTTCGGCGCCGGCAGTCTTGGGGGCTTCGGCCAGTTCGGGCGAGGACTTGCGCGCGATGCCGAGCACCGTGTGGCCGGCCTGCAGCAGCTGTTCGGCCATGGCACGGCCCAGGCCGCGCGAGGCGCCGGTGATGACGGTGAGGTGGGAAGAGGCGGAGGTGGTCATGGTTGTGTAGGGGCAGGAGAAGGCCGCAAGGCTAAGGGATATCGAAAGGCCGCGCGCGTCAGCCGGTACGGAACTGGGCGCGCAGGAAGTTGCGGTGGCGGGCGATGTGCTGCAGCTGCGCCGGTGCGATGGAGCCGCCGAGGTCGACTTCATCCGCGCCGTTGAGCACCGCATTGGCGTTCGCCATGGCACGCGCCACGACCTCTTCCTCGCTCACGCCGAGCTGCGCCGCCAGGTCGAGCGCGACGCGGCGCATGGCGCGCTGCGACAGCATCCACATCGCGCCGAAGCGGTCCCAGGCCAGCGCAGCTTCTTCCGACTTCTCGCGGTCGGCCAGGATGTCCTTGAGCGGTCGCGCCAGTATCTCGTTGAGCGCGTCGATCTGTTCGCCCAAGGCCTCGGCGCGGTCGATCGCTTCTTCCAGCGTCGGGCCGTCGTCTTCCTCGTTGCGGGCCTGCGTGGCCTGTTGCTGCTGCGGCGGCAGAAAGCTCGCCTGTGCGTCGGCGGGCACGATCTGCAGGTGGTCGGAAAGGGCCATGGTCTTTTCTTCTTTCAGTTCGAAGTGCTGTTGTTCTTGCGGCTGGACATCGCGGTGGCGCGCAGGCCCGGCAGGTCGAGCACGCGCAGGCCACCGTACTCCACGCGGATCAGCCCCTGCGCCGACAGCGCATTGAGCGCCTCGTTCACGCGCTGGCGCGACAGGCCGACAAGGTACGCCAGTTCCTGCTGCGTGATGCGCAAGACCTCGCCCACGCCGGGGTACAGCACCGGGTTGAACAGCGACACCAGGTTGCGCGCCACGCGCGCGTCGGGGTTGTTGAGGCGGTCGATCTCCAGCGCCGCGATGAACTGGCCCAGCCGCTCGTTGAGCTGGTTCATCACGAAGCGGTTGAAGCCGATGGAGTGGTCCAGCAGCCAGTGGAAGCTCTCGATCGGCAGCCCCGCCACGAGGCTGCGGCGCAGCGCCTGGATGTTGTAGCGGTAGGGCTCGCGCTTCATCACCGTGCCCTCGCCGAACCAGCCGCCGGGCGGCACGCCGGTGTAGGTGACCGAGCCCCCGTCGGCGTTGTCGTTGCTCATCTTCAGCAACCCCTCGACCACGCCGAACCAGTAGGTGGGCGAACGCCCGACGCGGCACACCAGGTCGCCGGGCTCGGCCTCGCCCACCACGAGCGTGGCCTCGGCGCGGCGGCGCTCGGCGGGCGTGAGCGTGGGCAGCCACGGAATACCGTCGAGTTCAGCGGCATTGGCAGGGCGCACACGGTCCTTGATGGAACCGCCGAGCACGTTCTGTGGGTTGAGGTTGCCAGGAGGCATCGGGAAACTCCGGGGAGTAGTGTCCCTAGGATTGTCGTTGGAACGACAACCGGGCGTCAAAGTGGGACCTACGATCCGGCCACTGTGCAAACCACCGCCCCCACCTTCCCCCGTCTGCTGCTCGCGCATGCCGAGGCCCGTCCCGAGGCTCCCGCCGTGCGCGAAAAAGACCTTGGCATCTGGCAAACCTGGACCTGGAACGCCGTGGCGCAGGAAGTGCGCGAGATGGCCTGCGGTCTGGCAAGCCTTGGCTTCAAGGCCTTCGACAACCTTGCGATCGTCGGCGCCAACCGGCCGCACCTGTACATGGCGGTGCTCGCCGCGCAAAGCCTGCGCGGCGTGCCCGTGCCCCTGTACCAGGACGCGGTCGCCAGCGAGATGGTCTTCATGCTGAACGACGCGAGCATCGAGTTCGTGATCGTCGAAGACCAGGAGCAGGTCGACAAGCTGCTCGAGTGCCGCGAGCTGCAGCAAGGGCAAGAGGGCCAGCAGCAGGGCATCCGCCACATCATCTACGACGACCCCAAGGGCCTGCGCCACTACGAGCAGCCGGGGCTCATGAGCTACGAGCAGCTGCGCGAGCTGGGCCGGGCCTTCGACAAGGCCAACGCCGGCTACTACGACCGCGCCGTGGCCAGCGGCGAGGCCAGCGACGTCGGCGTGATCCTCTACACCTCGGGCACCACCGGCCGCCCCAAGGGCGTGTGCCAGACGCACGCCAGCTTCATCGCGGCGGGGCGCGGCGGCGTCGAGACCGACAAGCTCGGCCCCGGCGACAACATCATGAGCTACCTGCCGATGGCCTGGGTGGGCGACCACCTGTTCTCGGTGGCGCAGTGGCTGGTGGGCGGCTTCACGCTCAACTGCCCCGAGTCGGCCGAGACGGTGATGAACGACATGCGCGAGATCGGCCCGAGCTACTACTTCGGCCCGCCGCGCACCTTCGAAGGCCTGCTCACGGCCGTGTCGATCCGCATGGAAGACGCGGCCGCGCCCAAGCGCTGGCTGTATGCGAAGTTCATGGCGCTGGCGCAGCGCGTGGGCGCCGACATCCTGAACGGCGCGCCCGTGAGCACCGGCGACCGCGTCATGTACAGCCTGGGCAACCTGCTCATCTACGGCCCGCTGCGCAACGTGCTGGGCATGAGCCGCATCCGCGTGGCCTACACGGCCGGCGCGGCCATCGGGCCCGACCTGTTCCGCTTCTACCGCTCCATCGGCGTGAACTTGAAGCAGTTCTACGGCCAGACCGAGACCTGCGCCTATGTGTGCCTGCAGCAGGACGGCAAGGTCAAGCTGCAGACCGTGGGCACGGCGGCGCCGGGCATCGAACTGAAGATCGCCGACGACGGCGAGGTGCTGGTGCGCGGCGTGTCGGTGCTCAAGGAGTACTACAAGCGCCCCGACGCCACGGCCGAGGTGCTCGACGCCAACGGCTACTTCCACACCGGCGACGCCGGCGTGCTCGACAGCGAAGGCCACCTGCGCATCATCGACCGGGCGAAAGACGTGGGCCGGCTCGTGGGCGGCGCGATCTTTGCGCCCAACTACATCGAGAACAAGCTCAAGTTCTTCCCGCAGATCAAGGAGGCCGTGTGCTTCGGCAACGGCCGCGACGAGGTCTGCGCCTTCATCAACATCGACTTCGAGGCGGTCGGCAACTGGGCCGAGCGCCGCGGCCTGGCCTACGGCGGCTATGTGGACCTGGCCGGCAAGCCCGAGGTGCTGACGCTGGTGGCCGAGTGCATCGCCAAGGTCAACGCCGACCTCGCGGCCGAGGACGGCATGGGCGAGACGCAGATCGCGCGCTTCCTCGTGCTGCACAAGGAGCTCGACCCCGACGACGACGAGCTGACCCGCACGCGCAAGGTGCGCCGCGGCTTCATCGCCGAGAAATACGCCGTGCTGGTCGATGCGCTGTACGGCGGCAAGACCGCGCAGTACATCGAGACCCAGGTCAAGTTCGAGGACGGACGCACGGGGGTTGTCAGCGCCACGCTGAAGATCAACGACGCCAAGACCTTCCCCATCGTGAAGGCCGCCGCATGAGCAATCGGAAAATTGGCGACGTCATCCTCGACGTCCAGAACATCAGCCTGAGCTTCGGCGGCGTGAAAGCGCTGACCGACATCAGCTTCAACGTGCGCGAGCACGAGGTGCGGGCCATCATCGGCCCCAACGGCGCGGGCAAGAGCTCGATGCTGAACTGCATCAACGGCGTGTACTGGCCGCAGCAGGGCTCCATCACCTTCCGCGGTCAGACCTTCAAGCACATGAACTCGCGCCAGGTGGCCGAGATGGGCGTGGCGCGCACCTTCCAGAACCTGGCGCTGTTCAAGGGCATGAGCGTGCTCGACAACATCATGACCGGGCGCAACCTCAAGATGAAGAGCGGCCTGTTCGCACAGGCGCTGCGCTGGGGCCCGGCCGAACGCGAAGAGCTGCAGCACCGCGAGTTCGTCGAGCACATCATCGACTTCCTGGAAATCCAGGCGCACCGCAAGACGCCGGTGGGCCGCCTGCCCTACGGCCTGCAAAAGCGCGTGGACCTCGGCCGCGCGCTCGCGATGGAGCCGCAGGTGCTGCTGCTGGACGAACCCATGGCCGGCATGAACGTGGAAGAGAAGCAGGACATGAGCCGCTTCATCCTCGACGTGAACGACGAGTTCGGCGCCACCATCGTGCTCATCGAGCACGACATGGGCGTGGTGATGGACATCTCCGACCGCGTGGTGGTGCTGGACTACGGCAAGAAGATCGGCGACGGCACGCCGGATGAAGTTCGGAACAACGAAGACGTGATCCGGGCATACCTCGGCGTGGAGCATTGACCATGGGATTTTTCCTCGAAACCCTTTTCGGCGGCCTCATGGTCGGCATGCTGTATTCGCTGATCGCGATCGGCTTCGTGCTGATCTACAAGGCCTCGGGCGTCTTCAACTTCGCGCAGGGTGCGATGGTGCTGTTCGCGGCGCTGGCCATGGCGCGCTTCGCCGAGTGGTTCCCGCAGTGGTTCGGCTTCCAGAGCCAGATCCTCGCGAACATCCTGGCCTTCATCGCGGCCATGGCCGTGATGATCGTGGTGGCCTGGCTCATCGAACGGCTGGCGCTGAGCAAGCTGGTGAACCAGGAAGGCATCACGCTGCTGATGGCCACGCTGGGCATCGCCTACTTCCTGGACGGCGTGGGCCAGACGATCTTCGGCAACGACATCTACAAGATCGACGTGGGCATGCCCAAGGAACCGCTGATGGTGCTCGAAGGCACCTTCCAGGGCGGCCTGCTGCTGAGCCAGGAAGACCTGATCGCCGCGCTGGTGTCCGCCGCGCTGGTGGTGGTGCTGGCGATCTTCTTCCAGAAGACGGCCACGGGCCGGGCGCTGCGCGCGGTGGCCGACGACCACCAGGCCGCGCAATCGATCGGCATTCCGCTGTCGCGCATCTGGGTGATCGTGTGGTCGGTGGCCGGCTTCTCGGCACTGGTGGCCGGGATCATCTGGGGCTCCAAGCTCGGCGTGCAGTTCTCGCTCTCGCTGGTGGCGCTCAAAGCTCTGCCGGTGGTGATCCTCGGCGGGCTGACCTCGATCCCCGGCGCCATCATCGGCGGCCTGCTGATCGGTGTCGGCGAGAAGCTGTCTGAAATCTATCTCGGCCCCATGCTCGGTGGCGGCATCGAGATCTGGTTTGCCTATGTCCTCGCGCTGGTCTTCCTGCTGGTTCGTCCGCAGGGTCTGTTCGGCGAAAAGATCATCGATCGGGTCTGAGAATGTTCTACAGAGAAAACGGCCAGTTCAAGTCGAGCTACCGCGCCGACCAACAGATCTTCCCGATCGCGCAGGACCGCCTGGCGATCCTGGTGCTGCTGCTCGTGGCGTTCGTCGTGGTGCCGATGGGCGTGTCCGACTACTGGATGCGCGCCATCCTCACGCCCTTCCTGATCCTGTCGCTGGCGGCGCTCGGCCTCAACATCCTGGTCGGCTACTGCGGCCAGATCTCGCTGGGCACCGGCGCCTTCATGGCGGTGGGCGCGTACGCGGCCTACAACTTCCAGGTGCGCATCGACGGCATGCCGCTCATCGCCTCGCTGCTGCTGGGCGGGCTGTGCGCCACGGTGATCGGCGTGCTGTTCGGCATTCCGAGCCTGCGCATCAAGGGCCTGTACCTCGCTGTGGCCACGCTGGCCGCGCAGTTCTTCACCGACTGGGCGTTCCTGCGCATCCAGTGGTTCACCAACAACTCGTCGTCGGGTTCGGTGAGCGTGGCGGGGCTGAACGTGTTCGGCGTGCCGATCGAGTCGCCGGTGCAGAAGTATTTGTTCTGCCTGATCTTCGTGGTGGTGTTCGCACTGCTGGCCAAGAACCTGGTGCGCAGCGCCATCGGCCGCGAGTGGATGGCGATGCGCGACATGGACGTGGCCGCCGCGGTGATCGGCATCCGCCCGGTGTACGCCAAGCTCACGGCCTTCGCGGTGAGCAGCTTCATCGTCGGCGTGGCCGGCGCGCTGTGGGGCTTCATTCACCTCGGTGCGTGGGAGCCGGCGGCGTTCAGCATCGACCGTTCGTTCCAGCTGCTGTTCATGGTGATCATCGGCGGGCTCGGCTCGATCATGGGCAGCTTCTTCGGCGCCGCCTTCATCGTGCTGCTGCCGCTCTTCCTGAACCAGCTGCCGGGGTGGCTGGGCTTCTCGATCTCGACCGCACTGGCCTCGCACCTGGAGACCATGATCTTCGGTGCGCTGATCGTGTTCTTCCTGATCGTGGAGCCGCACGGCCTGGCGCGGCTGTGGTCCACGGCCAAGGAAAAGCTGCGGCTGTGGCCCTTCCCGCACTGACAGGTTCTGGTTCGTTGTTGTTCGTTCGTAAAAACCCGGCACCGAGGTGCCCACAAAAGGAGACAGGCATGACACTGAAATCGCTCGCTCTGACCGCCGCCCTGGTGGCCAGCACCCTCGGCGCGGCCTTCGCGCCTTCGCTCGCGCAAGCCCAGGCCAAGGAACAGTTCTTCCCGCTGCTGGTGTACCGCACCGGCCCCTACGCGCCCAACGGCACGCCCTGGGCCAACGGCAAGCAGGACTACATCAAGTACATCAACGCCACCGGCGGCATCAACGGCGTGAAGATCACGTACGAGGAATGCGAAACCGGCTACGCCACCGACAAGGGCGTGGAATGCTACGAGCGCCTGAAGGGCCGCCCGGGCGTGACGCTGTTCGACCCGCAGGCCACCGGCATCACCTTCGCGCTGACCGACAAGGTGCCCACCGACAAGATCCCGCTCATCACGCTGGGCTACGGCCTGTCGGCCTCGCAAGATGGCGGCGTGTTCAAGTGGAACTTCCCGCTCATGGGCTCCTACTGGACCGCGGCCGACATCCTGATCCAGCACATCGGCAAAAAAGAAGGCGGCATGGACAAGCTCAAGGGCAAGAAGATCGCCCTCGTGTACCACGACTCGCCGTTCGGCAAGGAGCCGATTCCGCTGCTGCAGGAGCGTGCCAAGCAGAACGGCTTCGAGCTGTCGCTCATTCCCGTGACCGCGCCCGGCGTGGAACAGAAGTCGGCTTGGCTGCAGGTGCGCCAGTCGCGTCCCGACTTCGTGCTGCTGTGGGGCTGGGGCGTGATGAACTCCACCGCCCTGAAGGAAGCCGTGGCCACGGGCTACCCGCGCGAGAAGATGTACGGCGTGTGGTGGGCCGGCGCCGAACCCGACGTGAAGGACGTGGGCGCCAACGCCAAGGGCTACAACGCGCTGGCGCTGAACACCTCGGGCACGCAGCCCAAGGTGATCCAGGACATCCTCAAGCAGGTGCACGACAAGGGCCAGGGCACGGGTCCGAAGGACGAAGTGGGCTCGGTGCTCTACACGCGCGGCGTGATCATCCAGATGCTGACCATCGAGGCCGTGCGTCGTGCGCAGGAGCGCTTCGGCAAGGGCAAGGTCATGACCGGCGAGCAGGTGCGCTGGGGCATGGAGAACCTCGCACTCGACCAGAAGAAGCTGGACGCACTGGGCTTCTCGGGCGTGATGCGTCCGGTGAGCACCTCGTGCCAGGACCACATGGGCTCGACCTGGGCGCGCGTCCATACCTGGGACGGCGCCAAGTGGGGCGGCATGTCCGACTGGTACGAGGCCGACAGCCAGATCATCAAGCCGATGGTGAAGGCGGCCGCCGACAAGTACGCCGGCGAAAAGAAGCTCACCCGCCGCGAAGCAGCCGACTGCCAATCCTGATGCACTGAGTGCCGTGGCGGCGCGCAAG
>NZ_JBWKYW010000082.1:0-7684 GCF_059423965.1 Variovorax sp. GW458-11-26-14-LB1 | reverse complement strand
TTCGCTCATGGTGTGGTCCGAACCATTCGCAAGGACGGCGATGTGCCGTTCTTGCGAATGCTTCGGACCACACCATGAGCGAACCCAAGATCCTTCTCAACGTCAACGGCATCGAGGTCATCTACAACCACGTGATCCTCGTGCTCAAGGGCGTGTCGCTGACCGTGCCCGAAAGCGGCATCGTCGCGCTGCTCGGCGGCAACGGCGCCGGCAAGACGACCACGCTGCGCGCCGTGAGCAACCTGCTCGCGGGCGAACGCGGCGCCGTGACCAAGGGCACCATCGAGCTGCGCGGCGAGCGCATCGAGGCGCTGTCGCCGGCCGAGCTGGTCAAGCGCGGGCTGATCCAGGTGATGGAAGGCCGCCACTGCTTCGCCCACCTGACGATCGAAGAGAACCTGATGACCGGCGCCTACACGCGCACCGACGGCAAGGCCTCGGTGCAGGAGACGCTGGAGAAGGTCTACGCGTACTTCCCGCGCCTGAAGACGCGCCGCACCTCGCAGGCGGCCTACACCTCGGGCGGCGAGCAGCAGATGTGCGCCATCGGCCGCGCGCTGATGGCCAACCCGACCATGGTGCTGCTCGACGAGCCCTCGATGGGCCTGGCGCCGCAGATCGTCGAAGAGGTGTTCGAGATCGTGAAAGACCTGAACACCAAGGAAAAAGTGACCTTCCTGCTGGCCGAGCAGAACACCAACATGGCGCTGCGCTACGCCGACTACGGCTACATCCTGGAGAACGGCCGCATCGTGATGGACGGCGAGGCCAAGAGCCTGCGCGAGAACGAGGACGTGAAGGAGTTCTACCTCGGCGTGGGCGGCGCGGACCGCAAGAGCTTCCGCGATGTGAAGAGCTACAAGCGCCGCAAGCGTTGGCTGGCCTGAAGTACCCACCCCAGAGCGACCGAATCGATAGACGAAGGGTACGGACATGAACGACCACTACGACCAACTGGAAATCCGCGACCCCGCCGAACGCGAACGTGACCTGCTGGCCGCGCTGCCCCGGCAGATCGCCCAGGCACAGACTGCAACGTCCGCCTTCACGAAGATCCTCGACGGCGTGAAGCCCGGCGACGTCACCTCGCGCGAAGCCCTCGCCAAGCTGCCGGTCACCCGCAAGTCGGAACTGCTCGAGCTGCAGAAGGCGCGCCGCGCCGACGACCCCTTCGGCGGTTTTGCGTCGATCGTGCGCGGGCCGCGCATGCCGCGCATCTTCGCGAGCCCCGGCACCATCTACGAACCCGAGGGCGAGGCACGCGACTACTGGCGCACCGCGCGGGCGCTGCATGCGGCGGGCTTTCGCAGCGGCGAGCTGATCCACAACAGCTTCAGCTACCACATGACGCCGGCCGGCTCGATCATGGAAAGCGGCGCGCACGCCATGGGCTGCACCATCTTCGCGGGCGGCACGGGCCAGACCGAGCAGCAGCTCGAAGCCATCGTCGACCTCAAGCCCGACGGCTACGCGGGCACGCCGAGCTTCCTGAAGATCCTGCTGGAGAAGGCCGAAGAAAAAGGCCAGAAGCTGCCGTGGTTCACCAAGGCGCTGGTGTCCGGCGAGGCCTTTCCGCCCAGCCTGCACGACTGGATCGCCGCACACGGCGTGCAGGGCATCCAGTGCTACGCGACCGCCGACCTGGGCCTCATCGCCTACGAAACCAGCGCGCGCCAGGGCCTGGTGATCGACGAGGGCGTGCTGGTCGAGATCGTGCGCCCCGGCACCGGCGACCCGGTGCCCGACGGCGAGGTGGGCGAGATCGTCGTCACCACCTTCAACCCCGACTACCCGCTGGTGCGCTTCGGCACCGGCGACCTCTCGGCCGTGCTCGCGGGCACCTGCCCCACGGGCCGCACCAACAAGCGCATCAAGGGCTGGCTCGGCCGCGCCGACCAGACCACCAAGGTGCGCGGCATGTTCGTGCACCCCTCGCAGGTCGCCGAGGTCGTGCGGCGCTTTCCCGAGATCGTGCGCGCGCGGCTCGTGGTGTCGGGCGAGATGGGCGACGACCAGATGACCTTCAAGCTCGAATGCGCAGGCGCCCCGGCCGGGCTCGACGCACGCATTGCCGACGCGGTGCGCGAAGTGACCAAGCTGCGCGGCACCATCGAGCTGGTGGCCCCGGGCACCCTGCCGAACGACGGCAAGGTGATCGAGGACGCGCGCAGCTACAAGTAGGGGCGGTACAGGCGGCGCGTGATGAAGCGCGTGAGCAGCACGGTCAGTGCGAAGTAGAGCGGCACGAGGGCGGCGGCCAGCACGATCAGGCCGCCGAGGCCGGCCATGCTGGTCGACGACGGCACGAGCACCAGCGCCAGCCCCACCAGAAAGATGGCCGCGCAGCTCGCCACCACCAGCACCAGGGCGAGCACCGACGCCGCCACGGCCCGGAAGGGCCGGACGCGTGCGGGAACGGGTCCGGGGCCGAGGCCCAGCCACCCGCCCCAGAACGCCAGCGCAAAGAGCACCAGCGGCGGCGCGATCCAGCCCAGGAAGGGCAGCACGCGATTCAAGGTCCTTTCGACCTCGTTCCACGGGTCCACGGCCATCACGCACCACACCTGGATCGACGCGGACACGGCAGCGATCAACAGCGCCACCGTGGCCCGGCCCGGCGATGCGCCCGGGGGCGCCTCGGCGTCGGCATCGAACGACGACGCGGCCGGTGCCCGGGCGCCCTGCCTCAGCGCGACCCAGGTCGCCAGCCACACACCCAGCACCAGCATCGCCAGTTGCACCAGTCGGCCGCCGGGCATGTAGAGCAGCTCCAGCCCGTAGAGCCACGGGCTCAGCACGAAGTACTCGAGCACCCGCACGATGAGATAGGCGCCGGCAAGGCGCACACGCGGGCCGCGCAGCTGCGCCAGGCGCGCGGCACCGCGAACTTCCAGCGCCTGGCGGGCATGGCTCCAGGCCAATGCCGCCGACAGCACCCAGGCCATCGCGAGGTTGGCCGCCATGCCCAACCACACATCCAGGCCATAGCCGCTGTCCTCCGAGCCGGACCACAGCTGCCGGCCGAAGCGGACCCCCACGATGGCCGCTTCGACCGCCACGGTGATGAGCGCGAAGTCGCGCGGCAGGCGCCACGCGTGTGCGATGGAAGCGGGAGACGTCATCAGGGCCAATGACCGGCTACTTCTTGCAGCTCGCCGGCAACGCCTTGTCCTTCAACCCCTCACCCGCGCTGCAATGCCACGCAATGCCCCGGTCGGTCGACGACGGCTCCATGCGCAGCGTGCCCTTGGTCGTGGCCACCTCCACCACCATGCTGTCGGGGTCGAGCGTGAGGGTCGCGCCGTTGGGCAGGTTCTCCGGCAGGCCGACGGCGGCCAGGGTGTCGGGGATCTCGGCCTTTTCTTCATAGTGGCGCGTGAGCGCGTTGCGCACCGGCGCGCCCTCGGACCAGGCCTGCGCGACGACGGCGCGGGTCTGGTACTCCTGGTAGGCGGGGATGGCTGCAGCCGCCATGACGCCGATGACAGCCACCACGATCAGCACACCCGCTGCGCCGCCACCCGCGCGCCCGGCGTAGGGCACGAAGAGCGCGAGCAGGTACGCCACCGGGTTGCGCTCGGGCAGCTTGGCGCCCGGGTCGATGGCGCGCGCGACGCGCTTGGTGAGCCAGGGGTAGCCGCCGATGAGTTCGTGGAACGAGCCCCAGAAGCCGCGGTTGCCGGCCGACTGGGCGGCGTAGCGCTGCAGGTTCACGTTGCGCCACTGCTGCGCGCCGGCGGCCAACGCCACCAGCGCGCGCGGCGCGGAGTCGACCTCGCGGCAGCAGGCGGCGCCGTGCAGGTCGCAGGTGTATTCCTTGGCGCGCGCATAGGCCGCGCCCAGGAGCGGCAGCCAGAGCACGGGCGCGCGCCAGATGTGGCCCGTGAGGTGGCCGCGGCGGATGTGGCCCAGCTCGTGGCCCATGTAGAAGTGGATGCCGTCGGGCTGCGCCTCCATCGCGTCGACCACGTCGGACAGCAGCACCACGAAGTTGCGGCCGAAGAAGCGCGTGGCGAAGGCGTTGAACATGCCGTCGCCGTGCAGCAGGTAGGCCTCGGGCGGCTGCGCGATGCCCAGGCGGGTGCAGCAGTCGACGAAGCGCGCGTGCAGCTCGGGCAGCTGCTGGGGCGACAGCTTCACGCCCGTGCCCTTGATCCAGGCGATGACCGCCGACTGCGCGAACACGTAGCCGATGAAGCCCAGCAGCACGTACAGCAGCGCGATGCCCAGCGTGCCGACGACGATCAGCGCCCAGGCCAGCAGGCCCAGAACGAGCGTGAGTTTGCCGAGCCAACGCTCGCGCGGATAGACCCAGGGATCCATTGGTTTCTTCTCCTCGATGCCGCCCGTCGGGCTGGCCTGTTTGTGGTTGTGGTCACCCCGGCGCGGGTGCGCGGGACGGGCGTGATCATGCCCCAGCATGGGGCGAAAACGGTGACATTCCTAAGGGCTATTCGGTATGGGTCAGCCCCCGGTCAGCCGATAAGATCGCGACCCTTTCCATTTAAAAACTCCGTCGGAGACATCATGAAGAAACTGTTTGCCCTCGCGGCGATTGCCGCGGCCGCCGTCGGCGCACACGCCCAGGATTTCCCCGCAGGCAAGCCCGTGACGCTGGTGGTGCCTTTCTCGGCCGGCGGCCCGACCGACCGCGTGGCCCGCGACCTGGCCGAATCGCTGCAGAAGACGCTGGGCACGACGATCATCGTGGACAACACCGCCGGCGCCGGCAGCTCGATCGGCACCGCCAAGGTGGCGCGCGCCAACCCCGACGGCTACACGCTGCTGCTGAACCACATCGGCATGTCGACGATGCCGGCGCTGTACCGCAAGCTGCCGTTCAACGTCGAGAACGACTTCGAATACCTCGGCATGGTCAATGAAGTGCCGATGACGCTCATCGGCAAGCCCGGCCTGCCCGCCAACAACTACAAGGAACTGACGACCTGGATCAATGCCAACAAGGGCAAGATCAACCTGGGCAACGCCGGCCTGGGCGCCGCCTCGCACCTGTGCGGCCTGCTGTTCCAGAGCGCGCTGAAGATCGAGATGACGCCCGTGCCGTACAAGGGCACCGCGCCGGCCATCGCCGACCTGCTGGGCGGCCAGATCGACCTGCTGTGCGACCAGACCACCAACACCACGTCGCAGATCGAGGCCAAGAAGGTCAAGGCCTACGCCGTGACCACCAGCAAGCGCCTGACCACGCCCGCGCTGAAAGACCTGCCCACGCTCGACGAGTCGGGCCTGAAGGGCTTCGAAGTGTCGATCTGGCACGGCGTGTACGCCCCCAAGGGCACGCCCGCACCGGTGCTGAAGAAGGTCAACGAGGCCATCAAGGCCGCCATGAAGGACCCGGCGTTCATCAAGCGCCAGGAAGGCCTGGGCGCCGTGATCACCACCGACAAGCGCGTCGAGCCGGCCGAGCACAAGAAGTTCGTCTCGGCTGAAATCGCCAAGTGGGGTCCGATCATCAAGGCCGCCGGCGTGTACGCGGACTGATCCTTTCGATCTCCCATCGAAAAAGCCGCCGACCCGAAAGGGCCGGCGGCTTTTTTCATGCGGTGACAGCAGGAAAAGAATCAGGGAGGCGAGTAGGTCCACGCCTCGAAGTTCTTGCGCACATCGACCTGGCGCGCGGTGCGTGCCGTGAAGATGAAGCTGCTGACCGACGAGCCCTGCGCGTATTGGTACGCGTTGTTGCCGACGCTCACGCAGTGGTTGTCGCTCGGCGAGTTCACCGGCTGGCAGTAGATGACGGCCTTGCGCGCCGAGGTGCGCACCGTGATCGAGTCGGTGAAGCGGTTGTTGTTCGGGCCACGGCCGGCCACCAGGAAGGTGGTCGGGGCGTAGGCGCCGCTGGGCACGGCCCAGCCGTCGAGGTTGCCCTCGGCGCTGAAGTCGATGTTGTTGGCACTGGGGTCGGACGGCACCGGCGCGCCGAACACGATGCCGCGCGGGACACCGTCGATTTCCTGCATCAGCTCGGCGCGCAGGGCGGGCGTCATTTCCACGGTCGGCAGTTGCACGGCCTCGGCAAGGGTCGGCGCGCGCGAGAAGGTGCGCACGTACTGCACCGGGTTGGGCCCGCCGGCCGCGAGGAAGAACTCGAGCTTCCAGACCGCCTGATCGGGAATGGCGCTCAGCTGCGTGTCGTCGAACTGCGGCGCTGCGAAGAGATTGCCGGGCTCGACGCTGCTCGGGTTGCCGCCTTGCGCCGGGTCCACGTAGCGCGCGGCCATGCGCCACAGCGAGGAGTTCAGCGCGCCGTTGGCGGTGCCGTCGGTGGTGAGCACCAGGGTGGTCAGCCCGGCCCGGGGCACGAGGACCAGCTCACGGCCCGGCAGCGCGGACGAGGTGGCCACCACCTTCGTGAAGATCGAGTCGCCGTTGCCGTCGAGCACGTTGTCCACCGACACGTTGTAGCCCGCGGCGTGGTACTTCAGGTTCGCGTGCTTGAGGAAGTCCTTCAGCTCCTGCTGCGGACGCACGGCGGCGCGGTAGGCGTTGCTGTTGCCGGTGAGCTTGAGCGCGCCATTCACGATCCTGGCGTTGAACACGTCGTTGTCGGTGTTGCCCACGCTGTCGGTCCAGCGGTAGGTGAGCGCGATGTCGCCGCCCGGGTGGAAGTATTCGAAGTTGCCGCGGTCGTGCTTCAGGTTGGTGGGGCCGAAGCGGAACAGGCTTTCGAAAGGCCGGCGCGGGCCGCTCGACGCGCGGCCGATGTGCAGGCCGGCCGCGACGAAGCTGGCCGGGTCGTCGCCCACGAACAGCGTGCGGCAGGCCGGCGCGACCACGTTGGCGGCCTCGCCGAAGGCGTTGCCATCGGAGCCGATGGTGCTGTCCACGCGCTCGTTCAGCGGCAGCGCGTAGCAGGCGTTGAGGCGGTCCAGCAGGTCCTTGACCATCGCCGGCGTGGGCGGCTGCACGAGGGCCGCGGCATCGACCGTGGGCAGCGGCGCGATGCTGCTCTCGCCGGTGCGGAAGACGATGGACACCGGCGCGCTCTCTTCGCTCGCGGGCTGCGCCTTGACGGTGATCTCGATGTTGGCGGCCGTGCCGTCGGGGCGCACCGAGACGTTCAGCGTGTCGAGCACGCGGTCCTGTCCCGTGCCGTTGGCCTGGAAGGTGCCGCTCATCGGGTCGATGCTGGTGTTGAGCGCGTCCAGCAGCGGCTTGAGCGCGGCCACGAGCTTGGCCACCTGGTCGCTGATGGCGCCCGGCGTGACGGCGCCGGCATCGGCCTGCACCGCGGCGGCCAGCTTCGACGGATCGCCGTTGGGCGACAGCTGCGCCACCACCACGGTGGTCAGCGGCGTGACGTTGGTGGTGCCGGTGGCGGTGCTGGCGGTGGTACTGTAGAGCGTGAGGTCGTCGCGCACGGCCTGGATCACCAGCGGCGCCTTGGTGCCCGCGGGCAGCACGCAGCTGTAGGTGCCTTCGGCCGGCACGGTCACTTCGCAGACCTTGGCGCCGGTCTGGTCGAACACGGTGAGCGCGGCGCCGGCAAAGGCCGCGCCGGTGGCCACGGTGCCGCTCAACGTGCCGGGCGACTCGGCGGCGGGCGGCGTGCCGCCGTTGCCGCCCGTACCGACGGGGAATGCAAAGCCACCGCCGCCTCCGCCACCCCCACCGCCGCCGCAGGCGCCGAGGATCAACAGGGTGGCAAGGGACAGGGCGTGGG
>NZ_JBWKYW010000081.1:0-17436 GCF_059423965.1 Variovorax sp. GW458-11-26-14-LB1 | reverse complement strand
AGGATGCGGATGCGACACGCCCGGCGGCGGCCCGGGCCGGAAGCCCGGCTGCGGTCGCGGCGGGCGGAACCCCGGGTCGACGGGCGGCCGGATGCCCGGCCCGTGCGGGGGACGAACCCCGGGCCCATGAGGTGGACGAACCCCGGGTCCGTGGGGCGGACGCACGCCAGGCCCCGGCCAGGGCCGCGGCTGCCAGCCCGGGTGCACGGGCGGCGGCGGACGCCAGCCCGCGATCGGTGGCGGCGGGGGCCGGTGGCCCCACCAGCGCCGGTCGCCGTACCAGGGGCGGTCGCGGTAGTAGTCGGCCCAGTAGCTGCCGATCACGAAGCTCACGATGGGCACGCCGATGACCGCGCCGTAGGTGGCCAGCGGCACGCGCTGCTGCTGGTAGGCGTAGTCGAGGTTCCTCGCCCAGACCCAGCCGCGCCCGCCGTCGGGCAGCACCACGTCGCACCAGCCGTAGCCGCTGGTGCAGCCGACCACGTCGACCGGCTGCCCCGGCCCGAGCCGTGCCACCAGCGGGTAGTCGCCCGAGGGCCCGGCGCGCAGGTTGACCGCGCCGCGCGTGAAGGCCTGCTGCGCCGCCGCGGCGAGCGGCAGCAGCAGGACGAGCGCGCCCAAGGCAGCGCGGCGCAAGAAGGATGTGGCGTTCATGGGAGGCTCCTGTGCGTCCCAGCGTAGGCGTGGGGCGGGGAGCCGTCAATCAGCCGAGGGCGCACGTGGCGCCCGGCGTCAGGCGGCTTCTTTGTAGAAGCCGTTGCTGTTCAGGAGGCGGCCCTTGGCAGGCGCCACCGCCGCACCGATCGCCGCGATGTGGTCCGGCGTGGTGCCGCAGCAGCCGCCCACGATGTTCACCAGCCCCTCGGCCGCGAACTCGTGCAGCAGGCGCGAGGTGACGTCGGGCGTCTCGTCGAAGCCGGTGTCGCTCATCGGGTTGGGCAGGCCGGCGTTCGGGTAGCAGCTGATGTAGGTGTCGCCCGCCACGCGCGCCAGTTCCTGGATGTAGGGGCGCATCAGCGTCGCGCCCAGCGCGCAGTTCAGGCCGATGGCCAGCGGCTGCGCATGGCGCACGCTGTGCCAGAAGGCGGTGACGGTCTGGCCGCTGAGGATGCGGCCCGAGGCGTCGGTCACCGTGCCGCTGATGATCAGCGGCAGGCGCTGGCCGCTGTTGTCGAAATATTCGTCCACCGCGAACAGCGCGGCCTTGGCGTTGAGCGTGTCGAAGATGGTCTCGACCAGGATCACGTCGGCGCCGCCTTCGACCAGCGCCTCGGTCTGCTCGTAGTACGCCGCGCGCAGCGATTCGAAATCGACATTGCGCGCGCCCGGATCGTTCACGTCGGGGCTGATGCTCGCCGTCTTGGGCGTCGGGCCGAGGGCGCCGGCCACGAAGCGCGGCTTGTCGGGCGTGCTGTACTTGTCGCAGGCCGCGCGTGCGAGCTTGGCCGATTCGAGGTTCATCTCGCGCGCCAGGTGGGCCATCTTGTAGTCCTCCTGCGCGATGGTGGTGGCGCCGAAGGTGTTGGTCTCGATGAGGTCGGCGCCGGCCGCGAGGTAGGCCTCGTGGATGTCGGTGATGACGTCGGGGCGCGTGAGCGACAGCAGCTCGTTGTTGCCCTTCACGTCGCGCTCGAAGTCCTTGAAGCGCTCGCCGCGGTATTGCTCTTCGGTGAGCTTGAAGCGCTGGATCATCGTGCCCATCGCGCCGTCGAGGATGGCAATGCGGTTGGCGAGGATGCCCGGCAGCGCCTGGCCGCGGGTATAGATGAGGGGCTTGGTCATGTCCGCGATTGTAAAAACCCCGGTCTGGCCCGGCGCGCAGGCGGGTCTTGCCGGCGTCAGCCTTGCCCGCCCGCGATCTCCGCCAGCGCCTGCACGAAGCGCGCGTTGTCCGCGTCGGTGCCCACCGACACGCGGATAAAGGTCTCGAAACCCGGCTCCTTCCAGGGCTTGACGATGATCCCGCGCGCCAGCAACGCCTCGTTGACCGGCGCGTTGGGCCGACCAAGGTCGACGAACAGGAAGTTGGCCGCCGAAGGCGCGATGCGCAGGCCCGGCCAGACCGACCCGGCCAGGGCGCGAAGCTGCGCCGCCAGCGCCTCGCGCTGTTGCACGGTGCGCGCCACCGCCTGCGCCATGAAGGCCTCGTCGCCCCAGGCCGCCAGCGCCGCGGCCTGCGCCGCCAGGTTCACGTTGAAGGGCGTGCGCACGCGGTCGAGCAGCTGCACCAGCGCCGCGTCGGACGCGATGCCGTAGCCCACGCGCAGGCCGGCCAGGCCCCAGGCCTTGGAGAAGGTGCGCAGCACGATCCAGGGAGAGCGGCCTTCGCCGGCCGCCTGCCAGGCGCGCAGCAGGGCGAGCACGTCGGGGTAGCCGGGCGCCAGCCGCGCATATTCGTAGTAGGCCTCGTCCACCACCAGCAGCGTGCCCGCGGGCACCGCCGCGAGCAGGCGTGCGAAGTCGCCCGCATCGAACATGCAGCCGACCGGGTTCGAGGGGTTGGCCAGCATCACCACCTTGGGCCCGCGCGCGAGCGCGGCGCACCAGGCCTCGACGTCGAAGCCGAGTTCCGGCGTGAGCGTCAGCAGCTCGACCTGCGCGCCCATCATGCGCGGGTAGATCTCGTGCAGGCCGAAGGCCGGGCGCTGCGTGAGCACGCGGTCGCCCGGCGACAGCAGCGCCTGGCACAGCATCTGCAGGATGTCCTCGGAGCCGTTGCCGATCACCACCTCGCCGGGCTGCGCACCGGTGCGCTGCGCGATGGCGGCACGCAGCGCCGTGGAGTTGGCGTCGGGGTAGGTGCCCGCGCGCGCCGCCAGGTCGACCAGCGCCCGCGCCACCGCGGGGCTGGGGCCGTACGGGTTCTCGTTGCTCGCCAGCCGCGCGATCTCGCTGACGCCGTAGCGCGCGCGCACGGCGTCCGAGGACAGCCCCGCGTTGTAGGGCGGCAGCGGCGGCACCTCGGGGCGCGCGAACGCGTGGATGGCGGCGCTCACCGGGCGCCGCCTTCGACGAAGGCCAGCACCGCTTCCAGCATGCGGCGCACGTGCGGCTTCACGCCCGCGGCCACGTCGGGCAGGTAGTCGAAGGGCAGCGCTTCCTGCATGTAGCTCGACTGCGTCATCTCCAGCTGCACCGCGTGCACGCCGCCGGCCGGATTGCCGTACTGGCGCGTGATGTGGCCGCCCTTGAAGCGGCCGTTGAGCACGCCGGTGTAGCCCGGCGCCGATTCGGCGATGCCGCGCAGCGTGGCGGCCAGCGCGGGGTCGCAGCTCTTGCCGTCGGCGGTGCCCAGGTTCAGGTCGGGCAGCTTGCCCTCGAAGAAGCGCGGCAGCACGGAGCGGATCGAGTGCGCGTCCCACAGCGCGACGGTGCCGTGCGCGGCCGTGAGGCGATCGAGTTCGGCCTGCAGTTGCTGGTGGTACGGGCGCCAGACGGCCTCGCGGCGTTCGGCAACTTCTTCGTCGGACGGGTGGTCTTCGGGCTTCGCGTAGACCGGCGTGTCGTCGAAGGTGTCGACCGGGCACAGGCCGGTGACGCTCTGGCCCGGGTACAGGCTGGCGCCGTCCGGCGGACGGTTCAGGTCGACCACGTAGCGCGAGTGCGTGGCCACGAGCACCGAGGCGCCGAGTGCGTCGGCGAAGTCGTAGAGCTGCTCGAGGTGCCAGTCGGTGTCGGGCACGTGGCGCGCCTCGTCGGTGAAGCGCGCGGCCAGCGCGGGCGGCACGTGCGTGCCGACGTGCGGCATCGAGATCAGCAGCGGGCGCGTGCCCTGGCGGAAGCGGAACGCCGGTTCGGTGGTGGTGAAGGCCATGGGAATTCAGTCCTTGAGGAGTTGGGTGCGCGCGGCAACGAAGGCGGCGGCGGCATCGCCATGCAGCGCGTGGCGCCCGCCCGTGACGCGCGGGCGGCCCGCCACCCAGACCGCGTCGACGGCCGAGGTGCGGTGGCTCGCGAACACATGGGCCGAGAGCATGTCGGGCGCCGACAGGCCCTGCAGCGCGAGGTGATGGGCATCGAGCACGACGAAGTCGGCCTGCTGCCCCGCGGCCAGCCCGCCGACCGCGCGGCCCGAGGCTTGCGCCCCGCCCTGCACCGCTTCGAGCGTGAGCGCGGTGGCCACGTGCGGCTGCGCCGCGCTGGCGCCGACGTTGCGCTGGCGCCGGCCCAGGCGCTGGCTGTACTCGAGCATCAACAGTTCCTCGGCCGCGTTGACGCTGGCATGGCTGTCGGAGCCCACGCCCCAGGCGCCGCCGTGGCTGCGCCAGCGCGCGAAGTCGAAGATGCCATCGCCCAGGTTGGCCTCGGTGGTCGGGCACAGGCCCGCGACCGCGCCGCTCTGGGCCGCGTATTCGTACTCGGCGTCGTTCATGTGCGTGGCGTGCACGAGGCACCAGCGCGCATCGACGGCCGCGTGGTCGAGCAGCCATTCGACCGGGCGCAGGCCGCTCCACTCCACGCAGTCGTCCACTTCCTTCGTCTGCTCGGCGATGTGGATGTGGACCGGCGCGGTGCGATCGATGGCGTCCAGGCCGGCGAGCGCCTCGCGCAGCGCCTCGGGCGGCACGGCGCGCAGCGAATGCGGCGCCAGGCCCAGGCGCGCGCTCTGCGCGTCGCAGTCGGGCTTGAGCGCGTCGAGCAGGCGCAGCATCGATTCGGTCGAGCGGATGAAGCGGCGCTGTCCCTCGGTGGGCGGCTGGTCGCCGAAACCGCTGGTCTGGTAGAGCACGGGCAGCAGCGTGAAGCCGATGCCGGTGTTGTGCGCGGCGCGCAGCAGCGCGCGGCTCAGTGCCGCGTCGTCGGCGTAGGGGCGGCCGTCGGTGTCGTGGTGCACGTACTGGAACTCGCACACGCTGGTGTAGCCCGCCTCGAGCATCTCGGCGTAGAGCCAGGTCGCGATGGCCTCCATGTGCTGCGGGCCGAGGCGCGCGGCAAAGCGGTACATCAGCGTGCGCCAGCTCCAGAAGCTGTCCTGCTGTTCGGCGCGGTGCTCGGTGAGGCCCGCGAAGGCGCGCTGGAAGGCGTGCGAATGCAGGTTGGGCATGCCGGGGATCACCGGGCCGGTCGCCACCTGCGCGCCCGCTGGCGGTTGCGCGCCGGCCTGCACCTGCGTAAGCTGGCCGGCGTCGTTCCACGACAGCAGGACGTTCTTCGTCCAGCCTGCGGGCAGCAGCGCATCGGCTGCGAAAAGCGTGTGTGTCATTCGGTGGCTCCGATGGCGATGCGTCCCTGGCGCACCACGGCGCGCACCGGCTGCTGGCCGAACCAGTAGGCCAGCTCGGCGGCGTCGTGCAGGTTCCAGAGCACGAAGTTGGCGGGCATGCCGGGCGCGATGGCGCCGTGCGTGTCCTGCAGGCCGAGCGCGCGCGCCGCGTGCGCGGTGACGCCGGCCAGCGCCTCGGGCACAGTGAGGCGAAACAGCGTGCAGGCCATGTTGACCATCAGCAGCAGGCTCAGCGTCGGCGAGGTGCCGGGGTTGTGGTCGGTCGACACGGCCATCGGCACGCCCGCGGCGCGCAGCGCGTCGATGGGCGGCAGGTGCGTGTCGCGCAGCGTGTAGTAGGCGCCGGGCAGCAGCACGGCCACGGTGCCCGACTGGCGCATGGCCGCGATGCCGTCGGCCGACAGGTGCTCGATGTGGTCGCACGACAGCGCGCCGTAGCGTGCGGCCAGCGCCGCGCCGCCCATGTCCGACAGCTGCTCGGCATGCAGCTTCACCGGCAGGCCCAGCGCCTTGGCGGCTTGGAAGACCTGCTCGGTCTCCGCGAGCGAGAAGGCGATGCGTTCGCAGAACACGTCGACCGCATCGACCAGCCCTTCGGCCGCGAGCGCGGGCAGCATCTCCTTGCAGACGAGGTCGATGTAGTCGCCGCTGCGGCCCGCGTATTCGGGCGGCAGCGCGTGCGCGCCGAGGAAGGTGGTGCGCACGGTGACGCCGTAGGCCTCGCCCAGTCGCCGCGCCACGCGCAGCTGCTTGCGCTCGTGCTCGAGCGCCAGGCCGTAGCCCGACTTGATCTCGATGGCGCAGACGCCGTCGGCCAGCAGCTGCTCGAGGCGCGCGGCGGCCTGGGCGAAGAGCGTGTCCTCGTCGGCCTCGCGCGTGGCGCGCACCGACGAGACGATGCCGCCGCCAGCCTTGGCCACCTCTTCGTAGGTGGCGCCCGCCAGCCGCATCGCGAACTCGTTGGCGCGCTGGCCGCCGTAGACCAGGTGCGTGTGGCAATCGACGAGGCCGGGCGTGACGAGCGCACCGCCGCCGTCGTGCGGCGTGAGCCCCGCGAATTCGGCGGGCAGGTCGGCGCGCGCGCCGACCCAGCGGACCGTGCCCTGCGCGACCACGAGGGCGGCTTCGGCATCGGGCGCCAAGGTGACGCCGGGCGCCGCACCTGGCGCCAGGCGCAGGCCGGTCCACAGGCCGTCGGCCGAGGGGAATTCGCTGGGGGGTGTCATCGTCATCTCCTTTTTCTGTGGCTACTCAGGCCGGCACGAAGCGCACGGCCACCAGCCGCGCGCCGTCGCTCGCCGGTGCGGCCTGCCATGCCTGCGCGGCGTCGGTCCAGCACAGGCCGTCGCCGTCACCCAGGGCTTCGCCGTCACTCAAGCGCCACTCGCCGCGCAAGGCCAGCAGCACGCCGTGCGGCGCGGGCGCGATGTCGGCGGCGCGTTCCAGCACCTGCACCTCGGCGCGCCATTGGCCGCCGCGCGCCATCACGTTGAAGTCGTTCGAGGCGCCGCCGAGCAGCGTGCAGTCGATCGGGTCGTCGCCCGAAAAGGCGAAGGGCTGGTGCGGCACGTCGAGCCGGTGCGACACGCGGCCGTCGTGCGTGAAGAGGCGCACGCCGTCGCCTTCGAGCAGCATGATCTGGCGGTCGATGCCCGGGAACACCGAGAACGGGCCGGGCGACGCGATGGTGGCGATGCTCACGCGCCAGCCGAAGCTGTCGAGCCCCGCGCCTGGCGGCCAGCTGGCGATTTCCTGCGTGGTGCCGCCGCCGTTCTTCCAGGGCGTGGCGCGCAGGGTCGCGCGCGAAAAACGCTGCACGCTCATCGCATCAACCCGCCCTGGCGCAGCTTCTGTTCGAAATGCCGCAGGATCAGGGTCATCGTGCCCGTGAGCATGAAGTACACGAGCGCGATGGCCAGGTACACCTCGAGCGAGCGGTACGACACGCTGATGATCTTCTGGCCTTCGTGCATCACGTCATGGATGGTCAGGAGCGACACCAGCGCCGAGTTCTTGATGAGCGCGATGAACTCGTTGCCCAGCGGCGGAATCATGCGCACCACGGCCTGCGGCAGCACGATCTGGCGCATGGCCACGCCGGGCGTCATACCCAGCGACTGCGCGGCCATGGTCTGGCCCTTGTCGATCGACTGGATCGCGCCGCGCACGATCTCGGACACGTAGGCGCCCGAGTACACGCCGAGCCCCAGCACGCCGCACACGAAGGCGGGCAGCAGGATGCCGAAGTGCGGCAGGCCGAAGAACAGGATGAACAGCTGCACCAGCAGCGGCGTGCCGCGAATCGCCGCCACGTAGGCGGTGCACACGCCGTAGATCCAGCGCCGCTTCGGGTTCAGCCGGCCGATGCCGACCAGCAGGCCCAGCACGCACCCCAGGGCCAGCGCGCAGGCGGTGATCTCCACCGTGACCAGCGCGCCGCGCAGCAGGTCGGGCCAGCCCTGCCAGACGGGCGAGAAATCGAAGTCCATGGCGCGCTTACTTGGCGGTGGCGCTGAACCACTTCTTCACGATGGCGGCGTAGGTGCCGTCGGCCTTGAGCTTCTCGATCGCGCCGTTCACGGCCTTGGTGAGCTCGGGCGTGTCCTTGCGGATGGCCATGCCGTATTCCTCGGTGGTGATCTGCTCGTCGAGCACCTTCAGGCCGCCGCGCGTGCGCACGTACTGGAAGGCGGCGGGTTTGCCGGTGACGGCGGCGTCGGCGCGGCCGATGTCCACGAGGTTGAACATCTCCTGGTTCTTCTCGACTTCCATCAGCTGCACCTGCGGGAATTTCTCCTTCGTGTACGACACGGACTTGGTGCCCACCTGCACGCTGACCTTCTTGCCGTTGATGTCGGCCGGCTTCTTGATGGTCGTGTTGTTGTCCTTCACCATGACCACGAGGCCGCCGGCGTAGTACGGCACGGTGAAGTCGACGACCTTCTTGCGCTCGTCGGTGATGTAGATGCCCGACACGGCCATGTCGAAGCGCTTGGAAATGAGGCCCGGCACGAGGCCCTTGAAGTCGATGTCGATCCACTCGATCTTGCGACCCAGCGTCTTGCCGATGGCCTCGACCAGCTCCACGTCGAAGCCGGTGCGCTTGCCGTTTTCCACGAACTCCATCGGCGGGAAGGTGGCGTCGGTGGCCACGCGCAGCGGCTCGCCCTGGGCTTGCGCGGCGCCAGCGAAACCGAAGAAGGCGAGGCCGGACAGGGCGGCGGCGACGAGGGTGCGACGGGTGTTCATGGGGAGGGCTTTCGTGGAGGTGAGGGAGGGAGAAAGAAAAAGAAAAGCGGCGACTACTGCAGTGCGCGCGAGATGCGGGCCGCCGTGACGACGGTCATGTGGACCAATGCAGCTTCCATGCCTTCGACGCGCGTGAGCGGGGCCATGAGCGTGATCGCCCCGCGCAGGCGCCGGCCCGCGGCCAGCACCGGCGCGCTCGCGCCCCACACGCCGGCATCGACCTCGCCGTGGGTCACGGCATGGCCGGCGGCGCGGATGGCGTCGAGTTCGGCGGCGCGCTCGGCGCGGCGTTCGGGGCCTTCGTCGAGCCCGTCGAGCAGCAGGTCGCGCGCGTCGTCGGGCGCGTGGGCCAGCAGGCACTTGGCGCTGGCGCCGTCGCGCGCGGGCACGCTGCGGCCGCGGTCGAAGGAGCAGCGCAGCGACTGTTCGCTGTCGATCATCTCCAGGCACACGACGCGCTCGTTCACCAGGGTGACGAGCGCCACGCTCTCGTGGCTTTGCTGCGCCAGCACGCGCATGTCGGCGCGCGCGGCCATCACGAGGTCGGAGTTGCCGTCGAAGCCGCTGGCCAGCTGCACGCTGACGGGCCCCGGCGAATAGCGGCCCTCGGACTCCATCACGAAGCCCCAGCGGCGCAAGGTGGCGACCTGGCGGTACAGCGTGCTCTGCGACAGGCCGGTGGCCTGCACCAGCTCGGCCGCCGTCATCGCCGCCTTGCTTTGCGCCAGCACCGACAGCACGAACAGCGCGCGGTCGTTGTGGGCGGGAGCGTCAAGGGGGGTCGTCATCGGGGGCAATCGCTGGGCGGTCGAAAGTGGATGCGGCGTGCAGTATCTTGCTCGCCGTTCTCACGACCAAGCCCGAATTCCCACTCGATGGGAATGAGCGCGTTTTTTCTTTCTACCTTCGTCTTACCGGGGCTCAGCGCACCAGCAGCGGAAAGAGCGGATCGTCCATCGGCGCGCCGGCCGGCAGGCGCTCGGCCAGGCCCGGGAAATCGGGCGAGGTCTTCCAGCTGCGCGGCGCGTGGCGGATGTCGTCGCCCATAAAGCGCACCGAGAACACGCGGCGCCGGTTCGGCCCCTCGACGCCGGCCGCCGCATGCAGCGTGAGCATGTGGAAGCAGACGAAGTCGCCGGGCTCGATGTCCCAGCCGACGATGGGAAAGCGCTCGCGCGCGCCCTCGATGTCGGGCAGGTCGTCGAGGCTGCCTTCGGGGAACCACTTGGCGTGGTTGTCCATGAAGGTGCGCGGCATCAGCCACGGCCCCTTGTGGGAGCCGGCCACGAACTCGAGCGTGGCGGCACGCGACACCGGATCGACCGGAATCCACATGCTGACGTTCTGCATGCCCTCGATGTTGTAGTAGGGCTGGTCCTGGTGCCACGGCGTGCGCTGGCGCGTGCCGGGCTCCTTCACGAGCAGGTGGTCGTGGTACAGGCGCACGGTGTTGGAGCCCATGAGCCGCTGCGCGAGGGGCGCCAGCGGCGCCTGCCGGATGAAGCGGCCGAAGGCGTCGATCTCCTGCCAGTTGCAGAAGTCCTCGAAGAAGCGGCCCGGGTCGTCGGGCCGGCTCGCGACCTTGGCGCGCGGGCTGGGCGCCGCCAGGTTCGCCTCGATGCCGTCACGCAGCAGCGCGAGTTCGTCGGCCGTGAGCAACTGGCGGATGCAGACCGCGCCGTCGCGCTGGAACTGCGCCACCAGCGCGTCGTCCACGCGTTCGCGCACGCGGCGCTGCAGGTCGCAAGCATCGAGGGTCATCGTCGGGTCTCCTTCGTGTGTCGGGTGTCGGGTGACCCGCTTTTTTACTTCACCTGCGGCGCCTGCCGGCCTTACTTGATCATCGGCAGCTTCAGGCCCTGCTTCTTCGCCGTGGCCACGGCGATGTCGTAGCCCGCGTCGGCATGGCGCATGACGCCGGTGGCCGGGTCGTTGAAGAGCACGCGCCCGATGCGCTTGGCCGCCGCGTCGGTGCCGTCGCACACGATCACCACGCCCGAATGCTGCGAGTAGCCCATGCCCACGCCGCCGCCGTGGTGCAGGCTGACCCAGGTCGCGCCGCCGGCCGTGTTGAGCAGGGCGTTGAGCAGCGGCCAGTCGGAGACGGCGTCGGTGCCGTCCTTCATGGCTTCGGTCTCGCGGTTCGGGCTGGCGACCGAGCCGGTGTCCAGGTGGTCGCGGCCGATGACGATCGGGCCCTTGAGCTCGCCGTTCTTCACCATCTCGTTGAAGGCCAGGCCGGCGATGTGGCGCTCGCCCAGGCCGAGCCAGCAGATGCGCGCGGGCAGGCCCTGGAAGGCGATGCGCTCGCGCGCCATGTCGAGCCAGCGGTGCGTGTGCGTGTTCTCGGGGAACAGCTCCTTGATCTTGGCGTCGGTCTTGTAGATGTCTTCCGGGTCGCCCGAGAGCGCCACCCAGCGGAACGGGCCCTTGCCTTCGCAGAACAGCGGACGGATGTAGGCCGGCACGAAGCCCGGGAAGTCGAAGGCGTTCTTCACGCCTTCGTCGAACGCGACCTGGCGGATGTTGTTGCCGTAGTCGACCGTGGGAATGCCCATGGCCTGGAAGTCGAGCATGGCCTGCACGTGCACGGCGCACGACTTGGCGGCGGCCTTCTTCAGCGCGTCGTGTTGCGACGCGTCCTTCATGGCGGCCTGCCACTGCGGCACGGTCCAGCCCGAGGGCAGGTAGCCGTTGATCAGGTCGTGCGCGGAGGTCTGGTCGGTCACGAGGTCGGGCTTGAGGCCACCGGCCTTCGCGCGCTTGACCAGCTCGGGCAGGATGTCGGCCGCGTTGCCCAGCAGCGCGATCGACACGGCTTCCTTGGCATCGCAGTGCTGCTTGATCAGTTCGAAGGCGTGGTCGATGTCGCGTGCCTGCTTGTCGACGTAGCGCGTGCGCAGGCGGAAGTCGATGCTCGACTGCTGGCACTCGATGTTCAGCGACACGGCGCCGGCCAGCGTGGCCGCGAGCGGCTGTGCGCCACCCATGCCGCCCAGGCCTGCCGTGAGGATCCACTTGCCCGCGAGGCTGTTGTTGTAGTGCTGGCGGCCGGCTTCGACGAAGGTCTCGAAGGTGCCTTGCACGATGCCCTGGCTGCCGATGTAGATCCAGCTGCCCGCCGTCATCTGGCCGTACATGAAGAGGCCCTGGCGATCGAGCTCGTTGAAGTGCTCCCAATTGGCCCACTTCGGCACGAGGTTGGAGTTGGCGAGCAGCACGCGCGGTGCATCGGCATGCGTCTTGAACACGCCGACCGGCTTGCCCGATTGAATGAGCAGCGTCTCGTCGTCTTCCAGTTCCTTCAGCGAGGCGAGGATCTGGTCGTAGCAGGCCCAGTCGCGCGCGGCGCGGCCGATGCCGCCGTACACCACGAGGTCTTGCGGGCGCTCGGCCACCTCGGCGTCGAGGTTGTTCTGCAGCATGCGGTAAGGCGCTTCGGTGAGCCAGCTCTTGCAGTTCAGCTCGGTGCCGCGCGGGGCGCGGATCACGCGGGTCGGGTCATGGCGCGGATCGGCGCCGGTGGTGGTGTTCAGGGCGAATTTGTCGGGTGCGTTCATGGCGTGGTTCTCCTTGTCGGGTGGCGGTCGGTACGGATCACTTCGAGTGGCTGGGCAGGATGTCGAGCAGCGCGGCCGGCAGGTCGGCCGCGAGCGCCCACAGGCGCATGGCTTCGATGTCGGGTGCGAGGTAGCGGTCGGTCTCGAGGAACGCGACCTTCTGGCGGATGCGGGCGAATTCCGCTTCGACCAGCGGCGAACTCTTCAGCTTGCGCTTGAGTTCGATGCCCTGGGCGGCGGCCATCGCTTCGATGCCCACCACCACGGCGGTGTTGTTGACCATGTCGCCCAGGCGGCGCGCCGCGAAGGTGGCCATCGACACGTGGTCTTCCTGGTTGGCCGAGGTCGGCAGGCTGTCGACGCTGGCGGGGTGCGCGTGCGACTTGTTTTCCGAGGCGAGCGCGGCGGCCGTGACCTGCGCGATCATGAAGCCGGAGTTCAGGCCGCCGTCGCGCACCAGGAAGGGCGGCAGGCCCGACAGGCCGCTGTCGAGCAGCAGCGCGAGGCGGCGCTCGGCGATGGCGCCGACTTCGCTCACGGCCAGCGCAATGATGTCGGCCGCGAAGGCGACCGGCTCGGCGTGGAAGTTGCCACCCGAGATCACCTCGCCGGTGTCGCAGAACACGAGCGGGTTGTCCGATGCGGCGTTGGCTTCGATGACCAGCACGCGCGAGGCGTGGGCCAGGTTGTCGAGGCAGGCGCCCATCACCTGCGGGATGCAGCGCACCGAGTACGGGTCCTGCACGCGGCCGCAGTCGGCGTGCGAAGGCACGATCTCGCTGCCGTCGAGCAGCGTGCGCACGGCGCCGGCCACGGCGATCTGGCCGGGCTGGCCGCGCGCGGCGTGGATGCGGGCGTCGAAGGGCTTGATCGAGCCCTGGATGGCTTCGAGCGACAGCGCGCCCGACATCAGCGCGGCGGCGAACACGTCTTCGGCGCCGAACAGGCCGGCCAGCGCCAGCGCGGTCGACACCTGCGTGCCGTTGAGCAGCGCCAGGCCTTCCTTGGGGCCGAGCACGAAGGGCTCGAGGCCGATGCTGCGCATGGCTTCGGCGCCGCTCACCTTCTTGCCGTCGGCCAGCGTGGCTTCGCCTTCGCCGATGAGCACGCAGGCCATGTGGGCCAGCGGCGCGAGGTCGCCCGAGGCGCCGACCGAGCCCTTGCACGGGATGCTGGGCGTGACGCCGGCGTTGAACAGCGCCAGCAGCGCATCGACCAGCGCGGGCCGCACGCCCGAGTGGCCGCGCGCCAGGCTCACGGCCTTGGTCGCGAGGATCATGCGCACCACCGGCGCGGCCAGCGGCTCGCCGGTGCCCACGCTGTGCGAGAGCACGAGGTTGCGCTGCAGCTCGGCCAGGTGGTCGTTGCCGATGCGCGTGCTGGCGAGCTTGCCGAAACCGGTGTTGATGCCGTAGACCACCTCGTCGTTCTCGACGATGTGGCGCACCGCGGCCTCGGCCTTGGCCATGCCGTCCTGCACCGACGGGTCGAGCGCAAGGTGCACGCCGCCGGCCTGGATGCGTCGCAGCATCGCAAGGTCGACCTTGCCGGGCGTGAGGGTCAATGTGGCGTGGGGAGTGGCGGTGTGATTGCTTGGCATGTGAACCTGTCTATACAAGTGGTTGCGAGAGAAAACCTTGTCCTTTGGACATTTAAAAAAGACTCACGGTCCCTTCGTGGAACACCGCGGAACCGGCTTTGCCGGGCCGCTGGTGTTGCCCCCGGCGAGGGGGTTGGCGAAGCGACACGAAGTGCGCGAAGACTGGGGGAGCGTCATATTCAGCCGAAGGTCGGGTTGCCGTCGGACTTGAATCGGCTGCCCAGGCTGTAGCGCGACGCGGGATGCAGGCAGCGCACCCAGGTCACGGGCGTGTTGCGGATCCAGGTGCGGCGCGTCAGCAGCAGGCAGGGGTCGGTGGGCGCCATCGCGAGCCGCTCGGCCTGTTCGGCGCTGGGCAGCACGGCATCGACGACGTGTTCGATCTGGTCGAAAGGCACGTTGCGCACCAGGTACTCGCTGGGCGGCACGACCGTGAAGTCCTGCTCGAGAAAGTCGGGCACGACCTGCGGGTTGACGTAGCGCTCCTCGAGCTGCACGGGCGTGTCGTTGTCCAGGTGCAGGCAGGCGCTGTGGAACACCGAGTCGCCCGCGCGCAGGTCGAGCCAGGCGGCCACGTCGGGCGAGGCCGCGAGGCGCTCGACCGCGAGCATCTCGCAGCGGTAGTCGTGGCCGCGCTGGCGGATTTCGCTGGCGATGTTGGCGATCTGCAGCAGCGTCGACTGCGGCTTGTTCTCGGCCACGAAGCTGCCGACGCCGGCCACGCGCACGATGCGCCCCTGCTCCATGAGCTCGCGCAGGGCGCGGTTCACGGTCATGCGCGCCATGCCGAACTGCGCGACCAGCTCGTTCTCGGAAGGCAGGCGGTGGCCGGGCGGCCACGTGCCGTCCTGGATCTTGCGGGAGATGTGATCCTTGACTTGCGCATAGAGCGCGAGGGACGGCAGGTCGCGTTTCATCGTGCTTTCAATGTTCCGCGGCGGCCATCGACTCGGCGCGGATTTCTTCGGTCAGGCGCGCCTTGATGTCCATGAACTCGGGCGAGGTCTTGATGGTGTAGCTGCGCGGGTGCGGGAAGTCGACCGCGATCTCGGTCTTGATGCGGCCCGGCCGCGCGCTGAACACGGCCACACGGTTGGCCATGAAGATCGCCTCGTCGATGTCGTGCGTGACGAACAGCACCGTCTTCTGCGCCGACTCCCAGATGCCCAGCAGCAGCTCCTGCATGAGCACGCGGGTCTGGTTGTCGAGTGCGCCGAAGGGCTCGTCGAGCAGCAGCATCTTGGGGTCGTTGGCCAGCGCGCGCGCAATGGCCGTGCGCTGCTGCATGCCGCCCGAGAGCTGCTTCGGGAAGTGGTGCTCGAAGCCGCGCAGACCCACCTTGGCAATGAAGAACTCGCTGCGTTCCTTCTGGTCGGCTTCGCTCATGCCGCGCTCGCGCAGGCCGAAGCGGATGTTCTGCGCCACCGTGAGCCACGGGAAGAGCGTGTAGCTCTGGAACACCACGCCGCGGTCGGCGCCGGGGCCTTCGATGCGCTCGCCGTCGAGCATCACCTGGCCGGTGGTCGGGAAGTCGAGCCCCGCCACGATGCGCAAGAGCGTCGACTTGCCGCAGCCCGAGGGGCCGAGGATGGTGACGAAGTCGTTCTCCTTCACCTCGAAGTCGATCGGCTGCAAGGCCTGCGTGCGCTGGCCCTTGGTGCCGGTGAAGACGCGCGAGACGCCCTGGATGGAAAGTTGGTTCTTCACAGTGCAGCCCATGCAAACAGACGGCGATTCATCGCCTTGAAAGCGAAGTCGGACAACAGGCCGATGACGCCGATCACGATGATCCCGAAGATGATCTGCCCGGTGTTCAGCAGCGCCTGGCTGTCGGTGATCATGTGGCCGATGCCCGACGAGGAGCCGATCAGTTCCGCCACGATCACATACGTCCAGGCCCAGCCCAGCACGAGGCGCAGCGTTTCGGCGATGCCCGGCGCAGCGCCCGGAATGAGCACGCGCGCCACGATGCCGCGGCTGTTGGCGCCCAGCGTGTAGGCGGCCTCGACGAGGTCGCGCCGCGCGCCGCCCACGGTGACGGCCACCATCAGCACGATCTGGAAGAACGAGCCGATGAAGATCACCAGGAGCTTCTGCATTTCGCCCAGGCCCGCCCACAGGATGAGCAGCGGGATGAAAGCCGAGGCCGGCAGGTAGCGGCAGAACGACACAAAGGGCTCGAAGAAGGCCTCGACGGTCTTCCAGGTGCCCATGGCCACGCCCAGCGGCACCGCGATGACGGCCGCCAGCAGGAAGCCGCCGAACACGCGCCACACGGTCATGCCGATGTCGCCGATGAAACCGTACTCGGTGAAGAGCAGCCAGCCCTCCTTGACCATCGTGATCGGGCTCGCCAGGAAGGTGGGCGACACGAAGCCGCCCAGCGTGGCGATGCCCCACACCACCACGAAGAGCACGAAGAAGCCCAGCCCCAGCAGCGTGCGCGCGGACGCGCTGATGGGCTCCAGCGGCGCGAACACGCGACGCCGCACGGGAGGCGCGGGCGGCGGCGTCACGGCGCGCGCCGGGGCGGCGGTCATCGGTTGCATCTGCGGCAAGGCCTTACTTGACATAGCTGGCGTCGAAGGTGGCGGCATAGTCTTCCGGCGCCTTGCGGATCACGCCGGCCTCCAGCAGGATGGCCGCGGCTTCCTTCATGAAGCTGGTGAGCTCGCCTGCGAAGAACTTCTGGTTGGCGGCCTTGTCCTGCCAGCGCAGGTACGCCGACGACTTGGCGAACTGCTCGCCGCTTTGCTTGACGGCCGAGCCCATGAGCTCGTTGGCCTTGGCCGGGTCGGCCTTGATCATGTCCAGCGCGTCGAAGTACGACTTGGTGAGCGCGGCGGCAGCCTTGCTGTTGGCCTTGAGCCAGGCGGGGGCGCAGCCGACGGTGTCCATCACCATCGGGTAGTCGAGCGTGGTGGCCAGGATCTTGCCGGCGGCCGGGTTGGCGCGCACGGTCGACAGGTAGGGCTCGTAGGTCATGGCGGCGTCGTTCTGGCCGGCCACGAAGGCTTGCGCGGCGGGCTGCGGCTCGAGCGAGACCACCTTCACGTCCTTCAGGCTCATGCCGTTCTTGCTGAGCATCCAGGCCAGGCCGAAGTACGGCGCGGTGCCCGGGGCGCTCACGCCGATGCTCTTGCCCTTGAGGTCGGAGAAGCTCTTCACGTCGTTGCGCACGGCCAGGCCGTCGGCGCCGTAGGATTTGTCCATCTGGAAGATCTGCACGATCGGCACGCCGTTGGCGTTCCAGGCCACGTGCGTCTCCACCGTGGTGGCCGCGCACTGGATCGCGCCGGAGGCCAGCGCCAGGTGGCGGTCCTTCTGCGGGATCATCTTGAGTTCGACGTCCAGCCCGTTCTTCTTGAAGATGCCGGCCTTGTCGGCCAGCGACAGCGGCGCAAAGCCGGTCCAGCCGGACATGCCGAGCGAAATCTTCGTGTCCTGGGCGGCGGCCGTTCCGGCCATGCCCGCTGCACATGCACCTGCTGCCAGCAGCGAAGCGACTTTCACAACTACCTTGACCATGGGGACTCCTGGTTCCATTTTTTGAGAGAGGTGACTCGGCGATACATGCCCGGGGGATATGGGCAGCACGCCTCGCATTGTTGCCAGGCGCCCCAACTTGTATATACAGGATAACCCGAAAGTCCTGTTTTGGTGCATCTCCGAGAGAAATGCCCCAGTTTGCTGTCTAGACAAGAGGGGTGCCGGGACGGGGTTCACCATTGCAAACGCCGTGCCACAGTCATATCGGAGCCGCTGGGGGACAATCGGCGTCCGCCCCGGCTCCGGCCCTTTTC
>NZ_JBWKYW010000080.1:0-18159 GCF_059423965.1 Variovorax sp. GW458-11-26-14-LB1 | reverse complement strand
GAAATCAAGGAGGAGGGCGAAGCCCGGGGGACATTCGCGGAGGGAAGTACCCGGTGGCCTGTGCACGCGCCCCGAACCCACCGAAAGGAAAGCCCACAGACATGGCAAGAAACATAGAGATCAAGGCCCGCATCGACAGCGTAGACCGCATCGCAAAAATCGTCGCAACGCTCGCCGACCAGGGCCCCCTCGAGATCGCCCAGGACGACACCTTCTTCCGCTGCGAGCACAGCGCCGACCGCCTCAAGCTGCGCACCTTCGCGCCCGACCGCGCCGAGCTCATCTTCTACCGCCGCGCCGACAGCACCGGCCCGAAGGAATCGTTCTACCTGATCACGCCGATCACCACGCCCGACGCGCTGCGCGAATCGCTCACGCTCGCCTGGGGCCAGGCCGGCCGCGTGCGCAAGCAGCGCCGCCTGTTCCTCGTGGGCCGCACGCGCGTGCACCTCGACCGCGTCGAAGGGCTCGGTGAATTCCTCGAACTCGAAGTGGTGCTGCAGGACGGTGAGCCCGCCGACGTCGGCGTGGCCGAAGCCCATGCGCTCATGGCCCGGCTCGGCGTGGCCGAGCGCCAGCTGGTGCAGGGCGCCTACGTCGACCTGTTGCGCGCGCAGGCCGCCTGAGCCATCGGGCAGCCTGCCGGCACGCGCGCCAGCAGGTCTTGCCGCAGCGCGTTCAGCTCGGCGATCTTCTGGTCGATGACCGAGACCTTGTCGGCCAACAGCGCCGCAATCGCCTGGTCGGGCGCGGCCGACTCCCACACCGCGGGCAGGTTGTCGCCGATCTCGTGGAGGCTGAAGCCCAGTTTCTGCGCGGTGCGGATGTAGCCCACCATCTGCACGGTTTCCTTCGCATAGACCCGGTAGCCGTTGCTGCCGCGCTCTGCACGGATCAGGCCGCGCTCTTCGTAGAAGCGCAGCGTGTCGCGGCTCAAGCCCGTCGCCGAAGCCAGCTGGCCGATCTGCATGGTCGTGGTTCCTTCGCCGAAGAATGTGCTTGACCCTGGAGCGTACCCGAGGCTTTAGCTTCCGGGGCTTCTTCACTCCTGCAGGGCTCTTCTTCATGATCGCGCTTCCCACCTACCAACGCATCGTCCGCGCCAGCGCCTGGTACGACCTCGTGGTGACCATCGGCTTCGCCACGCCGTGGACCTTTGCCGCCGTGCACACCTTGCTGCTGTGGACCATCCAGACGCTGCAGCTGCCGGGCAGCTTTCCGGCCTTCGACCCCGTGCACATGCTGATGGCCAACCTGCTCGGCTCGGTGGTCACCGTCTGGGCCGTGCTGCGCATCCGCGATCCGCGCCTGCGCTATGGCCGCTACGACGCCGTGGCGCGCTTCCTGTTCGCGACCTGGCAGGTCTATGCCGTGACGCAGGGCGCCAGCCTCATCATCCTCGGCTTCACTGCGATGGAGTTGCTGTTCGGCGTGCTCGAGAGCCTGCCGGTGCGCGGCGCCACGGCACGCGCACCGATGCGCGCCGACGACCGCGCCGCAGGCCTCAGCGCCAGCCCGCAGCCTTGAGCTGCTCGGCGAGTTGCTCCGCCACCTTGGCGTAGCCCTTCGCGTTCGCATGGATGCGGTCCGAGCGCAGGGCCGCATCCGACAGCACGCCCGAATACACACCGGCGACCAGCAACGCCTGCCCCGACTTCGCGACCTCTTCGTAGAACGGCGCATCGCTGAGCGAGCCGACCACCGCGCGCATCGCATCGGGCGCCGGCGTGGCGAGCACCGCCACATGCGACGTGTGCGCGCGCGCCTGCTCGATGAGTGCTGCAAGGTTCTCGCGCGTGCTGGCGGGCGACACGCCGCGCAGCATGTCGTTGCCGCCGATGCCGATCAGGATCGCGTCGTAGCTGCCGGCGGACAGCAGTGCGGGCAGGCGCTCCAGCGCACCCGCCGAGGTGTCGCCGTTGACGCCCGCGTTCTCGACCTGCCAGCCCGTGAGCTCGCCCAGCTTCGCGGGCCACGCCGTCTCGGGCGACGCGCCGTAGCCGAAGGTCAGGCTGTCGCCCAGCGCCAGCACGCGGGCATCGGGCTTCAACGCGTTGGCTGAGGCCTTTCGTTTGCCGCACGCGGAGAGCAGCAGGGCGGTGGCCGGCACGCCGGCGAGCATCTGGAGGAGGTGGCGTCGCTTCATGTGGCGCGCAGCTTAAACGAGGCCGTGCGGCCGTTGGCGCTTGCCCCTTCGCTTGCTCGGAAAGCGCATAAGCCTCTCCGTTTTCGTTCCTTCCCGGCGACGGGGCAGCGGCGAAGAATCGCGGCCCTGCACATCCCTTCACTGCCACCGAGGTCCGACGCCATGCTGCCGCCGCTGTTCACCCGCCATCGTTTCCTGCGCCATGCGGTCGCACTGTCCGCCGCCTTGCTCACCGCGCCGCTCGCGGCCTGGGCCGCGCCCGCCAGCGGCGAGCCCGTGTGGTTCGGCGTGAGCGGCCCGCTCACCGGACAGAACGCGCAGTACGGCGCGCAGTGGAAGGCCGGCTTCGACCTTGCGCTCGAGCACATCAACGCGCAGGGCGGCATCCACGGCCGGCCGCTGGCCTACAACTTCGAGGACAGCCAGAGCGACCCGCGCCAGTCGGTCGCCATTGCGCAAAAGCTCGTGAACGACAAGCGCGTGCTCATCGAGCTCGGTGACTTCTCCAGCCCCGCCTCGATGGCTGCCTCGCCCATCTACCAGCGCGCGGGCCTCGTGCAGCTGGGCTTCACCAACTCGCACCCCGACTTCACCAAGGGCGGCGACTACATCTGGAGCCCCTCGATCAGCCAGGCCGACGCGCAGCCGCTGCTGGCCGACCTCGCCGTGAAGACGCTGGGCTTCAAGCGCATCGCCGTGCTCTTCCTGAACACCGACTGGGGCCGCACCAGCAAGGACGTGCTCGTGAAAGCCGCGCAGGAGCGCGGCGCGCAGCTCGCCATTGCCGAGGGCTACCAGCCGGACGAGAAGGACTTCCGCTCGACCCTGGTGCGCGTGCGCGACGCCAACCCCGACGGCGTGGTGCTCATCTCGTACTACCCCGACGGCGCGCTCATCGCGGGCCAGGTGCGCAGCGTGGGCCTGAAGCAGCCGATCGCCGCCGTGGGCTCGGTCTATTCGCCCAAGTTCATCGAGCTCGGCGGCGCGGCCGTGAACGGCATCCACACCAACACCGCCTTCTATCCCGACGAGCCGCGCACCGAAGTGCAGGCCTTCGTGAAGAGCTTCCGCGCCAAGTACAGCAAGGAGCCCGACGCCTTCAACGCCTATGCCTACGACGCCGTGGTGTACGCCGCCGCCGCGCTGCGCGAAGCCGGCCCCAAGGCCGACCGCAAGGCCGTGCGCGACGCGTTCTACAAGATCAAGGACGTGCCCAGCGTCATCTTCGGCAAGGCCACCTTCGATGCGCAGACGCGCCGCGTGATCGGCGTGAAGAGCGTCAACCTGGTGGTGAAGGACGGCAAGTGGGCGCAGATCGACGAGAAGGCGGCGGCGCTGGCATCGGCCAAGTAGATGAGCTTCACCTCCTTCTTCGACCACACGGTCAACGGCCTGATCATCGGCAACATCTATGCGTTGCTGGCGGTCGGGCTCGCGCTGATCTTCGGCGTCTCGCACCTCATCAACTTCGCGCACGGCTCGGTGTACACCGTGGGCGCGTACATCGGCTGGGCGAGCATCACCTACCTGCACACGCCGCTGCCCATCACTATCGCGCTGGTGGTGATCGGCTCGGGCGCGCTCGGCATGCTCATCGAGCGCGTGGGCCTGCGGCCGCTGCAGGGCGCCGCGCGCATCGCGCCGCTCCTGGCCACCATCGGCATCAGCTTCGTGCTCGACATCCTCGTGCAGCTGGTGTTCAGCCCCGACCCGCGCGCGCTGCCCACGCAGCTGCCCGACTGGCGCCTGCAGATCGGCACCGGCACCATCGGCGCGCTCGACCTCTTGATCGCGGGCATCGGCATCGCGAGCGCGGCCGTGCTGTTCGGCTTCCTGCGTTTCACGAAGCTGGGCTGGGCCGTGCGCGCCACCGCGCAGGACCGCGACGCCGCGCAGCAGATGGGCGTGGACGTGAACCGCGTGAACCAGACCGTGTTCGCCATTGCCGCCGCATTGGGCGGGCTTTCGGGCCTGCTGGTGGGCATGTACTACAACAACATCAGCCCGGCGATGAGCTTCCAGGCCACGCTCAAGGGCGTGGTGGCCACCGTGGTCGGGGGCGTGGGCAACGTGCCGGGCGCCATCGTCGGCAGCCTGCTGCTGGGGCTCATCGAAAGCTACGGCGTGGCGATCCTCGGCACGCCGTACCGCAACCTGTTTGCCTTCGCGTTGCTGCTGGTCATCCTGGTGTGGAAGCCCAATGGCTTGTTCGGCCGCAAGCGTGTGCTGCCGCCCGAGCCGCTCACCGGCACCTTCATCGCACCGAGCAAGCCGTGGCGCGTGCCGCCGCGCCTGTTGCTCGCGCTGTTCGCCGCGGCCGTGCTGCTGCCGCTGTTCGATCCGTCGCCCTATGTGCTGCAGACGCTCACCAACGCGTGGCTCTACGGTGCGCTCGCATTGAGTCTCACGCTGGTGGCCGGCACCATCGGCCAGATCTCGCTGGGCCATGCGGGGCTGCTGGCCATCGGCGCATACGCCTCGTCGCTGCTGGTGCTCGGCCTGCACCTGCCCGTGGGCACGGGCATCGTGGTCGCGGGCGTGCTCACCTCGCTGATCGGCACGGCGCTGATCTTCCCGGCCTTCCGGCTGCGCGGGCACTACGTGTCGATCGCCACGCTGGGCATCGGTGAGATCGTGGCGCTCACCATCCTCAACTGGGAAAGCCTCACGCGCGGGCCCATCGGCGTCTCGGGCATTCCGCCGCTGTCGCTGTTCGGGCGCGATGCGTCGTCGAACGAGGCGATCTACTGGGCCTCGTTCGGTGCGCTGGTGCTGCTGGCCCTGCTGCAGTGGCGCCTGCTGCGCTCGCACCTGGGCCGCACCTTCCGCGCGGTGCGCGAAGACGAAGTGGCCGCGCGCGCCTACGGCGTGAGCCCCGACCGCTACAAGGCGCTGGCCTTCGGCTTCGGCGGCTTCGCGGCGGGCGTGAGCGGCGCCTTCACCGCGCACATGTACTCGTACATCAACCACGAGACCTTCGGATCGCAGATCTCGATCCTCGCGCTCACGATGGTGATCCTCGGCGGGCTCGGGAACATCAGCGGCGCGCTGCTGGGTGCGGTCGCGCTCGTGAGCCTGCCCGAGCTGTTCCGCGTGACGGCCGAGTACCGCATGCTGATCTACGGCGTGGCGCTCCTGCTCCTGATTCGTTTCCGTCCCCAAGGCCTGCTCGGCACCGTCTGAAAGAACCCCATCTCATGAGCCACCTCAACGACTACCTCGCCGAGAAACGCGCCGCCGTGCTGGCCCGCAACGCCGCGGTCGCGGCCGGCACCGCACAGCCCTCGCAACTCAAGGCCAGCGTGCGCGCCGAAGGCCGCAGCGGCGTGCGCCGCCTGCGCATCCGCGAGCACCAGGTCATCAGCGACAGCCCGCCCGATTTCGCGGGCTACAACCTCGGCCCGAGTTCGCCCGAGCTGCAGCTGGGCGTGCTCGGCACCTGCGTGACGCACATCTTCCTGATCCAGGCGGCCGAACGCCAGGTGCCGCTCGAAAGCCTCGAGGTCGAGGTGACGGGCGTCATCGACCCGCGCGGCGGCAAGCCGGGCCACGAGCAGACGCCGATCTGGCCGCACGAGATCGGCTACACCGTGCACATCGATTCGCCCGCGAGCCGCGAGGAGATCGACGCGCTGTTCGAAGCGGTGGAGCGCAACTGCCCCATCCTCAACCTGCTGCGCAACCCGCAGGCCATTCGCGCCGAGGTGAAGCTCGTGAACTCGAAGGCGAAGGTCGCCGATGCCGCCGCTGCTTGAGGTCCGCGGCCTCGTGCGCCGCTTCGGCGGGCTCACGGCCGTCAACGCCGTCGACCTGCAGGTGGGCGAGGGCGAACTGCTGAGCGTGATCGGCCCGAACGGTGCCGGCAAGACCACGCTGTTCAACCTCGTCACCGGCCTGGACAAGCCCGATGCCGGGCAGGTGCGCTTCGACGGCCACGACATCACCGGCCTGCCCGCGCAAGAGCTCGCACAGCGCGGCCTCGCGCGCACCTTCCAGCACGGGCGCGTGTTCGCGAACCTCTCGGTGCTCGACAACGTGCTGGTCGGCGCGCACACGCGGCTGCGCGCCGTGAAACCGCGCGTGGGCGGCGTGCCGGGCCTCGGGGCGCTGGCCGAGCTGGCGCTTGCGCTGGTGCAGCCAGGGGCGGTGCGGCGCGAGGAAGAAGCGCTGCGCGACGAGGCGCGCGAGATCATCGCGCTCTTCGGCGAACGTCTCACGCCGCGCACCGACCACCCGGCCTACAGCCTCTCGTACGCCAACCGCCGTCGCGTGGAGATCGCGCGCGCGCTCGCGCTGCGACCGCGCCTGCTGCTGCTCGACGAGCCCACGGCCGGCATGAACGAGAGCGAGACGGCCGAGATGCTGGAGATCATTCGCGGCCTCAAGGCGCGCGGCCAGACCATCCTGCTGATCGAGCACAAGCTCGATCTGGTGATGCAGCTGTCCGACCGCGTGGCCGTGCTCGACGACGGCCGCAAGATCGCCGAAGGCCTGCCCGACGACGTGCGCAACGACCCCGCGGTGATCGAGGCCTACCTCGGCCATCGCCAGGTCGGCGAAGCGCAGGAAGAAGCGGTGCCCGCATGATCGCCACCGTCGCGCGCACCGGCCTGTCGCCTTCCTCCCTCTGGGGAGAAGGGAGAAACGACGACCTGCCTGAACGCGCCGTCACGCAGGCGCCGGCGAGTGCGGTTGCGCCCCTGCTCCAGCTCAAGAAAGTCAACAGCTTCTACGGCCCCGTGCAGGCGCATTTCGATCTCGACATCGAGGTGCGCAAGGGCCAGATCGTCAGCCTGCTCGGCGGCAACGCCAGCGGCAAGTCGACCACGATGAAGATCGTGCTCGGCCTGCTCAAGCCGCGCTCGGGCGAGGTCAGGTTCAACGGCGAATCGACGCTGGGCCTGAGCACGCCGCAGATCATCCGCAAGGGCATCGGCTCGGTGCCCGAGGCGCGCCGCCTGTTCCCCGCGATGACCGTGCGCGAGAACCTGCTCATGGGCGCCTATGCGCGCCGCGACCGCGCGGGCGTGGCCGACGACCTGGAACGCATGCTCGAGCTGTTCCCGCGCGTGGCGCAGCGCCTGGGCTTCCTGGCCGGCACGCTCTCGGGCGGCGAGCAGCAGATGGTGGCCATGGCGCGCGCGCTCATGGGCCGGCCGCAGCTGCTGTGCATGGACGAGCCCACCATGGGCCTGTCGCCGCTGTACGTCGACAAGGTGCTCGAGCTCATCGCGCGCATCAACGCGCAGGGCGTCTCGGTCTTCATGGTCGAGCAGAACGCCAGCCTCGCGCTGCAGATCGCGCACCACGGCTACGTGCTGCAGACGGGCCGCATCGTGCTCTCGGGCCCGGCACGCGCGCTGCTGGCCGACGCGCGCATCCGCGATGCCTACCTGGGCGGCGAGGGCGCCGCCCGCACCGCCTCCTGACCACGACGACCCCTTTGCCGCGAGGAAGACCTTCACCATGCCCCTGACCCTCGACCACGTTGTGATCGCCGTGCACGACCTCGAACGCGCCATCGCCGACTACGCCGCGCTCGGCTTCCACGTGCTGCGCGGCGGCGACCATCCGGGCCGCAGCACGCACAACGCGCTCGTCGTGTTCAGCGACGGCAGCTACTTCGAACTCATCGCGTGGCGCGAACCGGCGCCCGCCGAGCGCTGGTGGCAGCTGCTACAGCGGCACGGCGAAGGCATCGTCGATTTCGCCCTGCTGCCGCGCGACACCGCCGTCACCGTGGCCGATGCGAAGGCGCGCGGCCTCGTGCTCGAAGGCCCGCTCGACGGCGGGCGCGTGCGCCCCGACGGCGAACACCTGCGCTGGCAGACCGCGCGCGCCCCGTCGGCCGACCTACCGTTCCTGTGCGGCGACCTCACGCGGCGCGCCCTGCGCGTGCCCGAGGGCGCCGCGCGCGTGCACCCCAACGGCGTGCTCGGCGTGGCCAGCCTGGCCATCGCCGTGCGCGACCTCGACGCCACGCTGGCGCGCTACCGCGCCTTGCTGGGCACCGTGTCCGACGACACGAGCACGCACATCGGCGAACCTGTGGCCGTGCCTGCCAGCCAGGTGCGCGTGGCGGTGATCGCCCTGGGCAGCAGCGTGCTCGTGCTGTCGTCGCCACGCGACCGCGCCCCGGCGGCGGAGCTGGGCGGCGACGCGCTCGCACAGCGCCTCGCCGTGCGCGGCGAGGGCCCCTACGCGCTGGTGCTGCACACCGACCGGCCGCAATCGACCGGCACCTTCGACCTTGCACGCGCGCACGGCGCGTGGATCGAACTCGACCTGCCGCCGGTGGATGCGCTGGAGGCACAGGGCCGCGTGCGCGCCGACGCGGCGAACAGCACGGTGGGCGGGTAGGGCGCAGCCCTAGCGGCCGCCCAGGTGCGCCTTGCGCAGCGCGGCGCGCATCTTCTTCTGCAGCGCCGGCCCGCCCTTTTCCAGCGCGGCCGCGGGCGCGCCGCTCTCGGGCGTCACCGGCCGGTGCTTGCGCCCCCAGATGCCGAGCTGCGTGATCACCGGCAGCAGGTCGATGCCCACGGGCGTGAGGCTGTAGAGCGCCTTCTGCTTGTGCGTGGGGTCGTCGGTCTTGCTGAGCACGCCGTGCTCGACCAGCGTGTTCAGCCGCTCGGTGAGGATGTTCGAGGAGATGCCTTCCTCGGACTGCAGGAACTCGCGGAAGTGCCGCTTGTCCGCAAACATCAGGTCGCGAACGATCAGCAGGCTCCAGCGGTCGCCGACGACTTCGAGCGCGAGGTTGATCGGGCACAGGGACTTCTGCTGGATGGCCATCGGGATTCCGCCGGTTCGAGAAACTGCTTGCATTTTCGCACCGGTTTGAGAATACTGAAACTGCTTGCATTTCGAGATCAGTTTGCGCAAGCGACCTGAAGGAGACGCCGATGCGAAAGCTCATCGTGCAAATGCAGATGTCGGTCGACGGGTTCGTGTCGCCGGCCAACGGCGACCTCGAATGGCAGCTGTGGGGGTGGGGCGATCGGTGGCGATGGGATGCGGCGCTCAAGCGTGACTTCAACGCCGTGTTCGCGGGCGTCGACACGCTCCTGCTGAGCCGAAAGATCATCGAAGAGGGCTACCTCGACCACTGGGGCCGCGCCGCGACGCGCTTTCCGGCGAACCCCGACTACGCCTTTGCCCAGCGGATCGTCGAGGCGCGCAAGGTCGTGCTCACGGACAAGCTGCAGGCCTCGCGCTGGGAGCGCACCGACATCGCACGCGGTGCCATGGCCGACGAAGTGAATGCGCTCAAGCGCCAGCCGGGCCAGGACATCCTCACCATCGGCGGTGTCGGTTTCGCGTCGTCGCTCACGTCGGCAGGGCTGGTCGACGAGTTCCAGTTCTTCGTGAACCCCGCGGCCGTCGGCGCGGGCCGCTCGGTGTTCCACGACACGCGCCATGGTCATGCGCTGCGCCTGCTCGGATCGAGGGCCTACGACTGCGGCATGGTGGTGAACCGCTACGCGCCTGCGTGAAGTACGTCACGCGCGTGCAGGACAACACGCCGTGGAGATACCTGCGCTTACCGGATTTCATCTGACGGTGACCTGACGCACCCGAAGCAGACACACGCGCTGCACAGAATGGAGGCGTCATCACAGACACACCAAAGGAGTTCCAGATGATCTTCCGTACCAAGCGCTTCACCACTGCCGCCGTTGCGGCGCTCGCAATGTCCCTGGCGGCAGGCAGCGTGCTGGCGCAAGATCGCCGGGGCGACGACCACCGCCCGGGCGGCGGCCGCTACGAGCAGCGCGATGACCACCGTCCTGGCGGCGGTCGCTATGACCAGCGCGACGACCATCGCGGGCATCGCGGCCCTCACGCCGGCTATCGCGGCGACCAGGACTTCCGCGACGGTCGCCAGTTCGACCGCCGGGGCTTCCCGCAGCCGCACAGCGAGTGGCGCCGTGGTGGCCGCGTGCCGACCGAATACCGGGGCCGCAACTACGTGGTGAACGACTGGCGCGCCTACCGCCTGCAGCAGCCGCCGCGCGGCTACCAGTGGGTGGGCGTGGGTGGCGACTACGTGCTCGCAGCCATTGCCACCGGCCTCATCGCGCAGATCATCGCGGGTCAGTAAGCCTTCGCACTGCGCTCGCACCGCGCACATGCAAAAACCGCCACAGGAGACTGTGGCGGTTTTTCTTTGGGGAACTGGGGGAGGGGCTTGTCAGGCCACCGCGGTGGCGGCCGATTGGGCGCACACGTTGCGCCCGGTGATGGTGAGGCGCAAACCGCCGCCATGCCATTCGAGCCAGTTGAGATCGACGTAGGCGTCGATGTCGCGATCGTCGATGCGATCGGCCTGGCGGCTTTGCAGCAGCTCGACCGTGGCGGGCAGGGCACGTTTCAGGCGTTCGCGCTTCTCCGCTGCATCGGCCGCCTTTTGGGCGGCCCGGGTGGCCTGTAGTTGCTGCTGCTGCGAAGTCGATGCCATTGCTGATCCGTTCCGGAAGCCAAGGAATTAACCCGAATGTACGCCGCTTGTGTGAAGCTGCGCGCATTCTTTTCAACCCTGGAGCCGGAAGTGTCGATTTCGTTGCGCTTGAGCTAAATCTCGTAGTGAGACACCTTGACCTCGTCGCCCAAGGCCTTCTCGACAATCGCGCGCGTCAACGTCGGCGCAAACGACTCGATGAACGCGTAGACATATTTGCGCAGGTAGGTGCCGCGCCGCACCGCCAGCTTGGTGAGGTTGATGCCGAACAGCCGCCCCGCATCGAGCGCGCGCAGCTGCGTGTCGCGCTCGGCCTCGTAGGCCACGCCGGCCACGATGCCCACGCCAAGGCCCAGCTGCACATAGGTCTTGATGACGTCGGCGTCCATCGCGGCCAGCACGATGTTGGGCTGCAGGCCGCGCTGCTCGAAGGCCTCGTCGATGCGCGAGCGGCCCGTGAAGCCGGTGTCGTAGGTGATCAGCGGATGCTGCGTGAGCGCCTCGAGCGTGAGCGGCGCGTCGAGCAGCGGATGCCCCGGCGGCACGATCACCGAGTGCGTCCAGCGGTAGCAGGGCAGGGCGACCAGCTGCGGGTAGTCGCCCAGCGCCTCGGTGGCGATGCCCACGTCGGCCTCGCCGTCGAGCAGCATCTGCGCGATCTGCTTGGGCGAGCCCTGGTGCAGGTGTAGTTTCACGTTCGGGAACTGCGCGCGGAATTCCTGCACCGCCACCGGCATCGCATAGCGCGCCTGCGAGTGCGTGGCCGCCACCGAGAGCAGGCCGCTTTGCTGCGCCACGAACTCCTGGCCCGCGTGCTTGAGGTTGCTGCTTTCCATCAGCATGCGCTCGATGATCGGCAGCACGTGGCCGCCGGGCTCGGTGAGGCCCGTGAGCCGCTTGCCGGCCCGCACGAAGAGCTCGATGCCGAGCTCTTCCTCGAGTTCGCGGATCTGCCGGCTCACGCCGGGCTGCGAGGTGTGAAGGGTGTGGGCGACCTCGGTCAGGTTGAAGCCGCAACGAACGGCCTCGCGTACCGAGCGCAGTTGTTGAAAGTTCATCGGGCGCGCAGGAGGTGAAAAGAGGTCCGGACCCCGGGTCGGGGCCGACCGGCGATTCTCGGCACAAGCGCTTATGCGGGGAACGATGCGTTTGTTGGTTTCACATGAGCAAAACATCTATGAGGCCCTTCTGCATGGGGAGGTTGATATTTCGCACGGCTGTGCTAAAGTCTGCCGCATGGACGCCAAGACCCAGAAAAGCGAACTCACCCGCGCCGCCATCGTCGGCGCGGCGATGCACCTCGCGCTCGCCGAGGGGCTGGAGGCGATCTCGCTGCAGGCCGTGGCGAGCCGGCTGGGGCTGTCCAAGAGCGGCGTGTTCTCGCGCGTGGGGTCGCGCGAGGCGCTGCAGAAGGCCGTCATCGAGGAGTACGGCCGCGGCTTCCTAGCCGAGGTGTTCGTGCCCGCCATGCAGAAGCCCAAGGGCCTGCCCCGCCTGAACGACATCGTCGCGCGCTGGATCGCCCGCACGCGCGACGTCGAAGCGCAGAACGGTTGCCTTTACGTGGCCGGGGCCTTCGAGTTCGACGACCGTGAAGGCGAACTGCGCGACCTGCTCTTCGACGAGATCACGCGCTGGCGTGCCGCGCTGCGCCGCACGGTGCTGCAGGCGGTCGAGACCGGCGAGCTCCAGGCCGACACCGACCCGGCCCAGCTCGTGAGCGAGATCAACGGGATCATGATGAACCAGCTGCACGACGCGCGCTTCCTGCGCGACGGGCATGCGGCCGAGCGCGCGGGCCAGACCTGGCAGCGCCTTCTTTCCAGCTACCGCGCCTGAGGCGCACCCGCAGACGACGGCCACCGCCTCTTCGTTTGCCTTAATTTCGCACCACCGTGCGATAAAAAAGGAGAAGCACCATGCTGATCATTGCCCTCTTTCTCGCCGCCTACGCGGTGCTCCTCGGTGTGCGCGGCGTGCAGGACACGCTGCGCAGCCTGCCGCGCAGCAACCAGGACTGGGTCTGGTACTGAGCCCCTGAACGAAAGCCTTCCCCATGACCACCACCACCCACACCACCGCCCCCGTGGGCTACTACAGCGCCAGCCCGCTGATGCGCGCGATGCGCTTCGGCCTCGGCGCCTCGCAGCGCCTGTGGCCCGCGCTCGGCGTGCGCGCGGCCTACCGCGTGTTCGGCACGCCGCTGCCGCCCAAATGGCTGTACCGCGGCCAGCAGCCCGGTGCCGACTGGCGCCGCGAGGCATGGTCCTTCGAGGACGCGAACCTCGGCATCTACCACCTCGCCGCGCAGGACTCGGGCGCTGAGTCGGCGCCGGTCGTGCTGCTGGTGCACGGCTGGGGCGGCCACGCGGGCCAGATGCTGCCGCTGGCGCAGGCCGTCGCTGCGCAAGGCCTGCGGCCCGTGCTGCTGGAGATGCCGGCCCACGGCCGCAGCGCGGGCACGGCCAGCAACCTGCCGCAGTTCGCGCGCGCCATCGACTACGTGGCGGCGCGGCTCGGCGCTGACGGGCACGTGCTGCGCGCGGCGGTCGCGCATTCGCTGGGGGCCAATGCACTGGCTTATGCGGCGGGGCGCGGGCTGCCGGCGCAGCGGCTGGTGCTGCTGGCGCCGCCCGCGTCGCCGCGCGAGTACACGCGCTACTTCGCGCAGGTGTTCGGCCTCAGCGAGCGCACGCGGGCTGGCATGCAGCGCCTGATCGAGGCGCGCGAGGGCATCCTGATGCAGCAGCTCGAACCTGCCGCCGTGGGCCCGCGCATCGCACAGCCGACGCTCATCGTGCATGACCGCGACGACCGTGTGAACCGCTTCGCCGACGCCGAGGCCTTTCGCGATGCGATCGCCGGCGCGCGGCTCTTTCCCACGCAGGGCTGGGGCCATCGCCGCATCCTCAAGGAGCAGGCCGTGCTCGCGCAGGTCACGCAGTTCCTGGCGTAGCGGCCGGCGGTCATGTGCGCGTGAAACGGCGCCCCTAAACTGGGCGCCACCACCCATGGCCTTCGCCATGGACGACACACGCACCAACTACCCATGGGCAATCGTTCCTGGCTCTATCTCGAACACAGTCTTCCCGACACCGAAGACGCATCGGCCGACGAAATCGCCGAAGCCAACAACAACTTCCCCGTGCTCTGGCAGCTCCTGCTGGCCGATGGCGCGGCCGGCGACGCCATCGACCACCAGCGCGTCTTCGGCGATGCGGGCACCGACAACCTCGCCAGCGACGCGCATGCCGCGCTCGCGCGCATCCGGCAGCTGCACGCCTTTGTCGAGCGGCATCCGATGCTGCACACGCTGCCGCAGATCGCGCTGCAGTTCGAGGCCGTGGCGCTGCACCTGGCCGAGCTGATCGACGACACGCCGGAGGGCAGCGCGCCGCGTTTCTCGGCGAACCTCGACGAGCTCTCCTGGCTGGGCGGCGATGCGGATGGCGAAGGCTTCATCGAACGCAACCGCCGCGAGTGCAATGAACTGTGGGCCGAGGTGCAGCGCTGCATCGACGGCGGCAACCACCCGGGCGTCGACGCGGCACTCGGCGTCCAACGTTTCGCCGACTGGGAGGCCTGGGCCTGGCAGTTCGGCTTCGGCAGCCTGTCGCATCCGTACTTCGACGGCTACGAGGCGCCGCGCGACGAGCGCTTTGCCGACTTCGAGCCCGAGGAAGAAGACGAAGACGACGGCGAACGCCCCGACTACGACAACCACCTGGGCGAGGACCTCTGGCGCTTCGAGGTCGACGGCCGCTGGGGCGTGATGCGCGTGGTGTACGACGACGACGGGCGCAGCCAGCGCACCACCGTGGTCGAGCCCGCGTGGGACGACATCCGCTACGCCGGCGCGGACGATCCGCGCCTGCTCTGGATCTCGCAGGGCGAGCGCTCCGGCCTGCTGCTCGCCGACGCCGAGGCACCGCGCGTGCTGCTCGAACCGCAGCTCGACGAGGTCTGGGCCTTCGAGGACGACATCGCCACGGCCCTGGTCGGCGACCACGTCGGCCTGCTGCGCACCGACGGCAGCTGGCTGCTCGCGCCCTCGGTCGACGAGGTCTGGAGCTTTGTCGAAGGCCGGGTGCGCGCCCGCGTGGGCGAGCGCATCGGGTATGTCGACCTGCAGGGCCAGTGGGTCATCGCGCCGCGGTTCGAAGAGGCTGAAGACTTCACGCCCTTTGGTCTCGCGCCCGCGCGCGGCGACGAGGGCGGCTGGGGGCTGGTGCGCGCGGACGGCGAATGGGCCGTGCCGCCGCATTTCGAAAGCCTTCAGTGGCGCCATGACTGGGAGGGCTTCGAAGCCAAGCGCGACGGCAAGAGCGGTCTGCTCGATGCGCAAGGCCGCGTCGCGATCGAGCCGGTCTACGAACAGGTCGACCTGCTCGAGGAATACCCGATCGAGATCCTGACGACCGAAGACACCGATCCGTCGAACGAGCGCGGCACGCCGGCCCGGCCGAAGCGCTTCGCCGTGGAACGCGCCGACGGCCTGTGCGGCCTGGTCGATGGGCAGGGCCGCGTGCTCGTGCCCTTCGACTACGGCCGCTTCGAGACCCTGGAACCGCTGACCGGCCAGGAGCGCGCGCACGCCATGGTCCGGCGCGACCTGGTGCGCGTGGCGTCCAAAGGCGGGCGCACGGCGAAGAACGCGCCGCGGCTGCGCGGCATCTACGACGTGGCCGCCGGCCGCGAGCTGGTGCCATGCCGGCACCGCACGCTCCAGCCGCTGGCCTGGGGCACGCAGGACATCGGCTGGCTGGTCGCCGATCCGGTGCCGCGCGCCGCGAAGGTCGAGAAGGGGCAACTCGCCGTGGGCGTGCTGCGCGCCGACGGCGCCGTGCTGCACCCGCAGGCCTACCCCTGGATCACGGCCGCGTTGTCGGTCGCCGACGGTTGGATGGCCGTCGCGGTCCGCTCGCAGCTGTGCAAGCGCTGGAGCGCGGGCGAGCCGGTGCAGGCCGCGCGCAACGACACCGGCCTGTACGTCTGGCTGCATGCCGACGGCCGCGAGCAGGCGCACACCGAGCACATGGCCGCGCGCCATGCCGCCGGCGACCTGCGGGCCGCCTACGAGCTGGCCTGCCACCTGCGCGACGGCGAGGGCATCGAGGCCGACCCGCGCGAAGCCCTGCGCTGGATGGCACGCGCCGCCGGCGTGCGCGAGCCCGGCGACGCCCCCGCCACCGCGTTGCCCGACGGCCTGCCCGTGGCCATGTGCGAGCTCTCGAAGATGCTGCGCTGGGACACGGCCGGCCTCGGCGCCGAACCCGCCCTGGCGCGCGCGTGGCTGCTGCACGCCATCGCCCATGGCGGCGAGGACGACGCCGCCACGCACGCCCAGCTCGGCTACATGCTGTGCGAAGGTGAGGGGGGCGAGCGCGACCTGGAAGGCGGCATGCGGCACTACGAACGGGCCGCCGGGCACAACCACACGATGGCGCTCTACAACCTCGGCCTGGCGCACAAGCTCGGCGAACCGGGAGAGCCCGACCTGGCCCGCGCGATCGGCTACTTCCGCCGTGGCCACGAAGCCGGCGACGTCAGCGCCACGATGCAGCTTGGCCGCACGCTGTGCCGGCACGCCGGGGCGCTGGCTGAACAGGGCCAGGGAGAAGCGGAAGTGAACGTGCTGTACGCCGAAGCCCTCTACGCGCTGCAGAAGGTGGCGGAAGACAGTACGCAGCGCCAGCAGGGCTGGGCCTGTTACGAGCTGGGCTGGATGCGCATGCAGGGCCAGGGCGCGCCGGAAGACGCGGCAGCCGCCGAGCGCTGGTTGCTCACCGGTGCCGCGCTCGATGACTGCGAAGAGAACCTGGAGAGCCAGCGCGCCTGCGTGGAATCTTTGGCGGCGCAGTTCTACGGCGACCGCGAAAGTCCGCTCTTCGACGAGGACAAGGCCCGCGCGTGGACGCAGCGGCTGGAGGCGCTGCCCGCTGCGGCCCCGGATCAACCGGAGTGAGCCGGTTGATCGGGGTTGCGGCGCTCAGCGCGCCGGAACCGGATCGGGCAGTTCGATCTTGATGTCCAGCACTTCGAGGTTGTCCTGGGTTTCCAGGTGCACCTTGATGTCGTCGGCGTTGATCGACACGTACTTGGAAATCACCGCCACCAGCTCGCGCTGGAGCTCGGGCAGGTAATCGGGGCGCTTCTTGCCGCTGAGGCTGGAGCGCTCGTGAGCGAGGATGATCTGCAGGCGCTCCTTGGCGACGCTCGCAGTCTTCTTCTTCTCACCAAGCAGGAACGAAAGAAACGACATGCCTACTTGCTCCCGAAAATCCGTTTGAAGAAGCCCGGCTTCTCGGCTTCGACGAAGCGCATCGGCTTGTCTTCGCCAAGGAAGCGCGCGACCACGTCGCTGTATGCCTGGGCCACGTCGGTGTCCTTGTCGTGGATGGCGGGCACGCCCTGGTTGGAGGCGTGCAGCACGCTTTCCGACTCGGGGATCACGCCGATCAGCTTGATGCGCAGGATGTCCTGGATGTCTTCCAGCGAGAGCATCTGGCCGCCGGCCACGCGGTTCGGGTTGTAGCGGGTGATCAGCAGGTGCTCCTTGATCGGCTCGCCGCCGTCCTTGGCGCGCTTGGTCTTGCTGCTGAGCATGCCCAGGATGCGGTCCGAGTCGCGCACCGAGGAGACTTCGGGGTTGGTGACGATCAGCGCCTCGTCGGCGAAGTGCATCGCCATCATGGCGCCGGTCTCGATGCCCGCGGGGGAGTCGCAGACGATGTAGTCGAAGTCCATGGCGGCCAGGTCGGTCAGCACCTTCTCCACGCCGTCCTGCGACAGGGCTTCCTTGTCGCGCGTCTGCGAGGCGGCCAGCACGAACAGGTTGTCGCACTGCTTGTCCTTGATGAGCGCCTGGCTCAGGTTGGCCTCGCCCTGGATCACGTTGATGAGGTCGTACACCACGCGGCGTTCGCAGCCCATGATCAGGTCGAGATTGCGCAGGCCCACGTCGAAGTCGATCACGGCCGTCTTCTTGCCGGCGAGCGCAAGGCCCGACGCGAAGCTGGCGCTCGTGGTCGTCTTGCCGACGCCGCCCTTGCCCGAGGTCACCACCACAATTTTGGCCATCGCCATTCCTTCTTGTTTCGATTCAGTTGTCGATTGATGCTCAGCGCTGCCGCGTTCCTGGTTTTTCATCAGGGAATCGCGTCGATCGCTATTTTTTTGCCGTCCAGGCGCACCTGGGCGGGCTTGCCCAGCACGGGCTCGGGCAGCGGCACTTCGTTCGTGCGGTAGATGCCCGCAATGGCCACCAGCTGCGCTTCCATGCAGGTCGAGAAGATCCGCGCCTCGGTGTTCCCGCGCGCGCCGGCAATGGCCTTGCCGCGCAGCGGCGCGTACACATGCACGTTGCCGTCGGCGATGACTTCGGCGCCGAAGCTCACGATGGCCGTCACCACCACGTCGCCGCCACGCGCGTAGATCTGCTGGCCCGAGCGCAGCGGCTTGTCGATCAGCAGCGTGCCGTTGGCCGGCACCGGCAGCTCGCGCACGATCTGCGGGGCTTCCGAAGCCGCAGGCGCCTCGGCGGGCGGGGCCGGCG
>NZ_JBWKYW010000079.1:0-18378 GCF_059423965.1 Variovorax sp. GW458-11-26-14-LB1 | reverse complement strand
GTGCGGGGGCCGGGGCGGGAGCCGGTGCAGGCGCCATCGCCGCGGCCTGCTTGGTGAACGCGCTGGCGATGTCTTCCATCCGCACGTTCATGCCGCGCAGGGTCGACAGCGTCATCTTCTGCACTTCGAGCGCCTGGATGGTCGCCTTGAGCGCGTGGCCGTTCTGTTCGAGCCAGTACTGGACCGTCTTGAGTTCCTGGATGCGCTTGTCGACCTCTTCGACGCTCATGGTCGGCGCGACCCAACTCGCCAGGCTGGGGATGCCGGGCACCGAGCCGGAGCCCGCGGCGGCACCGCCGGCGAGGTTCTTCAGGAAGTCGAATCCGGGGACGAACTGGCTGAAGTCGAAGGGTTTGCTGGCGTTGCTCATGCGGGAGGTCTCCTGGCTGGGTTTTCTTGTGTTGCCAGCTTACTCCAAGCCCCTTGCCAGCGAATCAGAGCTCGTCCCTGACCCGGCTGAAAACCTTCCAGAAATTCGCGTCCTGCGAGGTCGCGAAGTTGATCCGCATCATCGTGCTCGGCGGGCGGCGCGCGTGGAACAGCGAGCCCGGCGCCAGCAGGTAGCCCTGGTCGAGCATGCGTTGCGTGAGCGCGTCGGTGTCCACGCCCGTGTCGACCCAGCCGAACAGCCCCGCCGGCTCCGAGGCGAAGGTGCAGCCGTGCGACATGGCCAGCTTCACCGCACGGCCGCGCGCGCCGTCCAGGCGGATGCGCACGCGCTCCGAATGGCGGCGCAGCTGGCCCTGGTCGATGCACCACGACAACGCCCGCTCGAACAGCGTGGGCGAAGTCAGCGTGGCCAGCAGCTTGGTCTCCAGAAGCCGCTCCTTCAGCGCGGGCGAGGCGGCCAGGAAGCCGATGCGCCAGTTGGGCGCCAGGATCTTCGCGAAGCCGCTGACGTAGATGGTGCGCTGCAGCCCGTCGAGCGCACTCAGGCGCGTGGCGTGCTCGGGCGCGAGGTGGCTGTAGGTGTCGTCCTCGACGATGTGGAAGTCGTGCTCGTTGGCCAGCTTGAGCACGCGGTGCGCGCTGCCCGGCGTGAGGCTGTAGCCGGTCGGGTTGTGCAGCACGCTCACGCTGACGAAGAGCTTGGGGCTGTGCAGCTTGCAGTACTGCGCCATCACGTCGAGGTCGGGCCCGTCGGCGCGGCGCGGCACCGGCAGGATGCGCATGCCCAGCGCCTCGAGCCGTGCGAACTCCAGCGCCCAGCCGGGTTCCTCGACCATCACCGGATCGCCCGCGCGCAACAGCGTGCGGCTCACGATGTCCAGCGCGTGCGTGGCGCCGATGGTGGTGACGATCTGGTCGGGCCCGGCCGGCACGTTGATGCGCACCAGCTTCTGCGACAGGCTGCGGCGCAGCGCGAGGTCGCCCGAGGGCTCGCCGTACTGCAGCGACAGTTCCTGCAGCGCCGACGTGGTGGTCACGCGGCGCACCGCGGTCGCCAGGAAGGTCGAGGCCATCCAGTCGGGCGGGAACACGCCCATGCCCGGCTGCGGCTTGTCGCTCGGGCGGTGGAACATGCTGCGGATCAGCGAGCTGGCGTCGGCCGGCACGCGCGAGGCCATCATCGGCGAGACCTCGGGCACGGCATGCGCCGGGTTGCGCGACCCCTCGGGCGCCGGCGCCGCGTCGCGCACGTAGAAGCCGCGCTGGCGGCGCGCCTCGACCAGGCCCTGCGCGAGCAGCTGGTCGTACGCGGCGACCACGGTGTACGGGCTCACGCCCTGCTGGCGCGCGCATTCGCGCACCGAGGGCAGGCGCGCGCCGGGGGCCAGCAGCCGGTTGCGGATGCGCTCGGCGAGGCGGTCGGCCAGCTGCCCGGTCAGGGACTGGGTGGAGGTTCGGGTCAGCATCGGATCGGGCTGCATCGCACAGAGAGCGAGAAAAGGGCGGCGTGTGTCGAAGGAATGACCAATACAGATTTCAGATTTGTTCGATCATCTGTACTGGAACTGTAATGGTCCAAAGTTTAGAGTCTGTGACATGAACTGGCAAGAATTCACCGCGCTGCTGGTGCTGGCCACGGCGATGAGCTTCTCGCCCGGCCCCAACACCACGCTCTCCACCGCCCTGGCGGCCAACGGCGGCCTACCACGCGCCATGCGCTTCGTGGTCGCGGTGCCGGTCGGCTGGACCTTGCTGCTGGCGATCTGCGCGGCCGGCCTCGGCGCGCTGGTGGTGGCCATGCCGCCGCTGCGCCTGGCGATCAAGGGCCTGGGCATCGCCTACCTGCTGTGGCTGGCCTACAAGCTCAGCGGCAGCGCCCAGCTCGGCAAGGCCGACAACGCCCGCCTCTCGGTCGGCTTCGGGCAGGGCGTGATGCTGCAGTTCGTGAACATCAAGGCCTGGCTGCTGGCGCTCACGCTGGTGGCGGGCTGGATCGCCGGCCAGCCCGACGCGCTCGCGCGCTTCGCCATCGTCGCGCCCGTGATGCTGACCTACGCCTTCACCAGCAACTTCGCCTATGCACTGGTCGGCGCACTGCTGCGCGAGTGGCTGGCCAAGGGCCGGCGCCTGCTGTGGTTCAACCGTGCGATGGGCCTGATCCTGGTCTTGACGGCCTGGTGGATGGTGGGCGTATGAAGCTCGCCATCAAGGACGAAACGCTGGGCATGTGGCTCGGGGTGGTCGGCGTGGCGCTGTTCGCCATCACGCTGCCGATGACGCGGCTGGCCACGGGTACGCAAGAGGCGCCGCAGCTGTCGCCGTGGTTCGTCACGCTCGGGCGCGCGGCGCTGGCGGGCGTGCTGTCGGCCATCTTCCTGCTGGTCACGCGCTCACCGCGCCCGGCGGCGCACCAGTGGAAGCCGCTGGGCATGGCGGTGCTGGGCAACTGCATCGGCTTTCCGCTGCTGCTGGCCTTTGCGCTGCGCGTGGTCACGGCCAGCCATGCGGCGGTGGTGACGGCGCTGCTGCCACTGGTCACGGCCGCGGTCGCGGCCTGGGTGCTGCACCAGCGCGCGCGGCTGGGCTTCTGGCTCTGCGCCATCGCGGGCAGCCTGCTGGTGGTGGTGTTCTCGGTGCTGCGCGCGCAGCAGAGCGGCCACGGCTTCGGTTTCGAATGGGCCGACCTGCTGCTGGTCGGTGCGGTGGTCGCGGCCTCGGTCGGCTACATCTACGGCGCGCAGGTCACGCCGTCGCTGGGCGCCGAGCGCGTGATCTGCTGGGTCTGCGTGATGGCACTGCCCGTGACGCTGCCCGCCACCATCGCCCTGTGGCCGCAGCAGCCCGTGGCCGCCTCGGCCTGGGTCGGCTTCACCTACGTGGGCATGTTCTCGATGTGGATCGGCTTCTTCGCGTGGTACCGCGGCCTGGCCCTGGGCGGCGCGCTGCGCGTGAGCCAGACGCAGTTGCTGCAGCCGTTCCTGTCGATCCTCGCGTCGATCCCGCTGCTGGGCGAGCCGCTCGACCTGGTGACGCTGGGCTTCGCCGCCGCCGTGGTCGCCACGGTGGTCGCGGGCAAGCGGTTGTCGCAACCGGCGGCGCCTGCCGCTGTTCCACGCGGCGCCGAGCCGCAGGCCAGGAGCTGACCACCATGACGCTGTTCAGCCATGTCACCGTCGGCTGCACCGACCTGCCGCGCGCCGCCGCCTTCTACGACGCGATACTGACGCCGCTCGGCCTCATCCGCCGCCCCGTGACGCCCGACGGCGGCCCCGATGCCGCCTGCTGGATCGCGCCGGGCCAGACGCTCCCGCGCTTTTACGTGTACATCCCGCTGGACGGCGAACCCGCCAGCGCCGGCAACGGCAGCATGGTCGCGTTCTGCGCGCCCTCGCCGCAGGCCGTTCATGCCGCCCACGAGGCGGCCCTGCGCCACGGTGGCCGCGACGAAGGCGCGCCCGGCCCCCGCCCCCGCTACGGGCAGGGCTATTACGGCGCCTACCTGCGCGACCCGGACGGCAACAAAATCCATGTCGTGCACCGTGGCGACATCCCGCCATCCTGACGACACACTCAGACTCACCTCTCATTCGCCAGAAAGAAGAAAGCCTCCCATGAACTGGAAACTCGCCGCCCGCGCCGCCAAGATGAATCCTTCGGTGCTGCGTGAAATCCTCAAGGTCACCGAGCGCCCCGGCATCATCAGCCTGGCCGGCGGCCTGCCTTCGCCCAAGACCTTCCCGATCCAGGAGTTCGCCGACGCCTGCGCCGAAGTGCTGCACAACGACGGCCAGGCCGCGCTGCAGTACGCCGCCAGCGAAGGCTATGCGCCGCTGCGCCAGGCCGTGGCCGACATGCTGCCCTGGGACGTCGACGCTTCGCAGGTGCTCATCACCACCGGTTCGCAGCAGGGCCTCGATCTCGTGGCCAAGGTGCTGATCGATCCGGGCAGCAAGGTGCTGGTCGAGACGCCCACCTACCTGGGCGCGCTGCAGGCCTTCGGCCCGATGGAGCCGCACCCCGTGGGCGTGGCCAGCGACGACGAGGGCGTGATCGTCGACGACCTCGTGAGCAAGGCGGCCGACGCGCGCTTCGTCTACCTGCTGCCCAACTTCCAGAACCCCACCGGCCGCACCATGACCGAGGCGCGCCGCGCCGCGGTCTCCGCGGCCGCAGCCGCCGCGAACCTGCCGATCGTCGAGGACAACCCCTACGGCGAGCTCTGGTTCGACGAAGCCCCGCCGCTGCCGCTGGCCGCGCGCAACCCCGAGGGCGTGATCTACCTGGGCTCGTTCTCCAAGGTGCTGGCCCCGGGCCTGCGCCTGGGCTTCCTGGTGGCGCCGAAGGCCATCTTCCCCAAGCTGCTGCAGGCCAAGCAGGCGGTCGACCTGCACACGCCGATCTTCACGCAGCGCATGGTCTCGGCCGTGATGAAGGACGGCTTCCTCGACCGCCACGTGCCCACCATCCGCGCGCTGTACAAGCGCCAGCGCGACGCCATGATCGCCGCGCTGCACCGCGAGATGGCCGGCCTCGACGTGAAGTTCAACGCCCCCAAGGGCGGCATGTTCCTGTGGGCGCGCCTGCCCGAGGGCATCGACACCGTGACCCTGCTGCCCAAGGCCGTGGAGCGCAACGTGGCATTCGTGCCCGGCGCGCCGTTCTACGCGGGCGAAGGCGATCCGCGCACGCTGCGCCTGTCGTTCGTGACCGCCAGCGTCGAGGAGATCGACACCGCCATCGCCGCGCTGGCCGTCACGCTGCGCGAAGAGCTGGCGCTGCTGGCCCCCGCCCACGCCTGACAAGGCCGACGACGATGCACATCGCCATCCTCACCTTCGACGGCTTCAACGAGCTCGACTCGCTGGTCGCGCTCGGTGTGCTCAACCGCGTGAAGAAGCCGGGCTGGCGCGTGACGCTGGCCTCGCCCAGCGCCACCGTGACCTCGATGAACGGCGTCACGGTGCATGCCACCGCGACGCTCGAAGCGGCCTGCGAGGCGGGCGCGGTGATCGTCGGCAGCGGCATCCGCACGCGCGAGATCGCCGCCGATGCGGGCCTGATGGGCGTGCTGCGCGGGCTCGACCCGTCGCGCCAGCTCATCGGTGCGCAATGCTCGGGCACGCTGCTGCTGGCCAAGCTCGGCCTGCTGGGCGCGGTGCCGGCCTGCACCGACCTCACGACCAAGCCCTGGGTGCAGGAAGCCGGCGTCGAGGTGCTCAACCAGCCTTTCTTCGCGCAGGGCAACGTGGCCACCGCGGGCGGGTGCTTCTCGGCGCCTTACCTCGCGGCCTGGCTCATCGCGCGCACCGAAGGCCTGGAGGCCGCGAAGAGCGCGCTGCACTACGTCGCGCCGGTCGGCGAGAAAGACGACTACGTGGCGCGCGCGATGCGCAACATCGAACCGTACCTGCAGGCGCAGCAGCCGGCCACGGCCGGCGCCCTCTCCGCACAAGGACACTGAACACATGCTCAACATCTGGGGCCGCATCAGTTCGATCAACGTGCGCAAGGTCGTGTGGTGCGCGCAGGAGCTCGGGCTCGACTTCCAGCGCACCGAGGCCGGCGGCAAATTCGGCGTGGTGCAGACGCCCGAATACCGCGCGCTCAACCCGAACGCCATGGTGCCCACCATCGACGACGGCGAAGGCGCCGAGCGCGTCACGCTGTGGGAGTCGAACGTCATCGTGCGCTACCTGTGCGCCCGCTACTCGCACGGCACGCTCTACCCGAGCGAGCTGCCCGCGCGCTTCGACGCCGAGCGCTGGATGGACTGGCAGCAGACCACGCTCAACCGCGCCAGCCGCGACGCCTTCGTGCAATGGGTGCGCACGCCGCCCTCGGAGCGCCAGCCCGCGCTGATCGACGCGTCGGTGCGCGAGAGCGAGGCGCTGTTCGCCATGCTCGACGCGCACCTCGCGCAGCGCCCCTACATGGCCGGCGAGCGCTTCACCATGGCCGACATCCCGATCGGCTGCGAAGCGCACCGCTGGTTCGGCCTGCCCGGTGCCGAGTACCGCCGGCCGGCCTGGCCCAACGTCGAGCGCTGGTACGCCGACCTGCTTTCCCGCCCGGGCACGCGCGGCGTGCTCGACCTTTCCCTCGAATGACCCTGATGAAATCCCGCCCCTTCAAGCAAGTCGACGTCTTCACCGCCACCGCCTACTACGGCAACCCGCTCGCGGTGGTGATCGACGGCCAGGACCTGGACGACGCCGCCATGCAGCGCTTCGCGCAATGGACCAACCTGTCGGAGACCACCTTCCTGCTGCCGCCGACCGACCCGGGCGCCGACTACCGCGTGCGCATCTTCACGCCCGGCGGCGAGTTGCCCTTTGCCGGCCACCCGACCATCGGCAGCTGCCATGCGTGGCTGCAGGCCGGCGGCAAGCCCAAGGTGGCGGGCCGCGTGGTGCAGCAGTGCGGCGCCGGCCTGGTGCCACTGCGGCGCGACGGCGAGCGCCTGGCCTTTGCCGCGCCGCCGCTCAAGCGCAGCGCCCCGAGCCCCGCGCTGCTGGCCAAGGTGGCCGGCGCTCTGGGCCTGAAGGCGCAGCAGGTCATCGCGGCGCAGGTGCTCGACAACGGCCCGGTGTGGTTCGGCCTGCTGCTGAACGACGCCGACGCCGTGCTGGCGCTGCAGCCCGACCACCGCGCGCTGAAGGAACTGGGCGTGAAGGCCGGCGTGGCGGGCGTGCCCTCGGCGCACGACACCTCGCTGCTCATCGGCCGTTCGAACCGCGAGGCGCGCGCCTTCGGCAACCGCCCCGCCACGCCGAACGACGACGGCGCCAAGATCGACCTCGAGGTGCGCGCCTTCGCCGAGCCCATCGGCGTGCAGGAAGACCCGGTCACCGGCAGCCTCAACGCCAGCCTGGCCGAATGGCTGATCGCCGACGGCCACATGCCCGAGCGCTACCTGGGCGCGCAAGGCCAGTGCCTGGGCCGCGCGGGCCGCGTGCACATCGAGCGCGACAGCGACGGCACGATCTGGGTCGGCGGCGATGCCGTGACCTGCGTCGACGGCCACGTCACGCTCTGAACGAAAGCCACACCATGCACCCCGCCGAAGTCGACCACCTGGTGATCGCCGCCGCCTCGCTGGCCGAGGGCGTGGCGTGGTGCGAGGCCACGCTCGGCGTCACGCCCGCGCCGGGCGGCGTGCACCCGCTCATGGGCACGCACAACCGGCTGCTGAACATCGCGAGCGCCGCGTTCCCTAGCGCCTATGCCGAGATCATCGCGATCGAGCCCGGCAAGGCGCCCTCGCGGCCGAAGACGCACCGCTGGTTCGACCTCGACGACGCCGCGCTGCAGGCCGCGCTCGCGCAGCGCGGCCCGCGCCTCATTCACTTCGTGGCGCGCGTGCCCGATGCGCACGCCGCCACGCAGGCACTCGCACGCGAGGAGCATGCGCACATCGACCGCGGCCACCTGCTCGAAGCCTCGCGCGACACGCCGGCCGGCCGGCTCGAGTGGCAGATCACGGTGCGCGACGACGGCCAGCGCCTGTTCTACGGCGCGCTGCCCACGCTGATCCAGTGGGGCGCGGTGCACCCCACCGACGCCATGCCCGCCTCGGGCCTGGCGCTGCGTTCACTGCGCGTGGCGCATCCGCGCGCGCCGGCGCTGTCGGCCGCGCTCACGGCCATCGGCATGGGCAGCCTGCCGGTCGATGCCGGCCCGCCCAACCTCGTCGCCGTGCTCGACACGCCGCGCGGCCCCGTCACCCTCGAATCGCAAGGACTCTGACTCTCATGCTCACCCTGACCGAAATCGCCTGGTTCGCCCTCGCCTCGCTGCTGCTGGCGCTGACGCCGGGGCCGAACATGATCTATTGCGTGTCGCGCACGCTGATCCAGGGCCGCCGCGCGGGGCTCATCTCGCTGGGCGGCGTGCTGATGGCCTTCCTGGTGCACCTGTTTGCCGCGGCGCTGGGCCTCACGGCGCTGCTGCTGGCGGTGCCGGTCGCGTTCGACGCGATCCGCTTCGCCGGCGCGGCCTACCTGATGTGGCTCGCGTGGCAGGCGGTCAAGCCCGGCGGCAACGCGCCCTTCGAGGCCCGCGCGCTGCCCGCCGATCCGCCGGCCAAGCTGTTTCGCATGGGCTTTCTCACGAACCTGCTGAACCCGAAGGTGGCGATGTTCTACCTGTCGTTCTTCCCGCAGTTCATCCACCCCGAGCGCGGCTCGGTGCTGCTGCAGAGCCTGCAGCTGGGCATGGCGCAGATGGCGAGCAGCGCGCTGGTCAACACCGTGATGATCGTCGGCGCCGCGAGCATCACGGCCGTGCTGTCGCAGAGCGCGGGCTGGCTGCGCGCGCAGCGCTACATCATGGGCAGCGTGCTGGCCGCGCTGGCCGTGCGCGTGGCGCTCACCGAACGCAAGTAAGCAACCCGAAGGACGTCGATGCGATTCACCCGCGAAGAGATCGAAGCCGCGCAGCGCACCGTGCATGCGGCCATGCCGCCCACGCCCCAGTACACCTGGCCGCAGCTGTCGCAGCGCCTGGGCGCCACGGTCTGGGCCAAGCACGAGAACCACACGCCGGTCGGCGCCTTCAAGATCCGCGGCGGCCTGACCTACTTCGAGACCCTCGCGCGCGAGCAGCCCGCCGTGCGCCATGTGATCAGCGCCACGCGCGGCAACCACGGCCAGTCGGTCGGCTTTGCCTCGCAGCGCCACGGGCTGGCCGCGACCATCGTGGTGCCGCACGGCAATTCGCGCGAGAAGAACGCGGCGATGCGCGCGCTCGGCGTGACGCTGGTCGAACATGGCGACGACTTTCAAGCGGCCGCCGAACACGCGGCGGTGCTGGCGGAACGCGACGCGCTGCACCGCGTGCCCTCGTTCCATCGCGAGCTGGTGCGCGGCGTGTCGACCGCGTATGTCGAGTTCTTCAGCGCACTGAAAGCTTCACCGCCCGACGTGCTGTTCGTGCCCATCGGCCTGGGCTCCGGCTTTGCCGGCGCGGCCGCGGCGCGCGCGCACTGCGGCGTGTCGACGAAGCTCATCGGCGTGGTGTCGGCGCATGCCACGGCCTACCGCGATTCATTCCGCGCGCGCCGTGCGGTCGAGTCGCCCGCCACCACGCGGCTGGCCGACGGCATGGCCTGCCGCACGCCGGTGCCCGAGTCGCTGGAGGTGATCCTGCGCGAGGCCGACGACGTGATCACCGTCACCGACGACGAGGTGGCCGAAGCCATGCGCGTGCTTTTCAGCGACACGCACAACGTGGCCGAAGGCGCGGGGGCTGCCGCGTTGGCGGGGGCGCTTCAGCAAAAGGAGCGCTGGCACGGCAAGACGGTGGGCGTTGCGCTGAGCGGCGGCAATGTCGATGCGGACATGTTCGCCGGGGTGCTGGGGCGCAGCGCCTGATCCGCCCTCAGGGCAGCGGCCCTGTGTTCGCCGTGCTCAACGGCAGCTGGGACACCTCGGCCAGCAGCAAGGCCAACTGCTGCGCGGCCGCATCGATCACCGCCTGACCCTTCGCTGCCGTGGCCGCTGCGGCGTTACCGGCAGCGCCCTGCGCGTTGTAGTCCTCCATGGCCCAGCCGAGCTTGGCACTCTTGCCGTTGCCGAGGATCGCGCAGTCGGCCGCGCGCTGCTCCGAGGTGGAACTGAAATCCTTCGCCTCGTCCATGCGCACGCGCGCGGGCGTCAGCGCCAGCATCATCGAGGTCTCGATCTCGCCCGCATGCACGCCGAAGCGGTGCTCCCGGGCGCTGAACTGCGCGTTCGCATCGCCCAGCGGCAGGTTGAACCAGCTCACGCTGTAGACGATCAGGCCGTGCGCGGCACGCAGCTCGCGCGCCACGATGTCCATCGCGCCCACATGGCCGCCGTGGGCGTTGAACAGCACCAGCTTCTTCACGCCGGCGCGCGCCACGCCCGCGCCGATCTCGTTCCACATGCGGATCAGCGTCTCGGCCGAGAAGGTGAGCGTGCCCGCAAAGCGTGCGTGCTCGGGGCTCAGGCCGATCTGCTGGGTCGGCAGGAACAGCGCCGGCAGTTCCGGCTGCAGCAGCGGCAGCGCGGCGGCCACGATGCCGTCGGCCAGCACGGTGTCCACGCCCAGCGGCAGGTGCGGGCCGTGCTGCTCGGTCGCGCCCAGCGGCAGCACCGCCACCGTGGTCGCCGCGTCGAGCGCGGCGAAGTCGCGCGTCGTCAACTGGGACCAGAAACGGGGCCAACGGGGCGAAGAGACCGGAAGTGCGTTCATGCCGCGATCTTAGGACGGGGCCATGGGCGACGCATGGGGCAACACTTGCATACAACTTGCCAACATCGGATGAATTGATCGCGAATCTGTTCACGATTAGTTCTCATCTTTCCCGATGTTCGGTCCTATTGTTTACAAATTGGCCTAGAGTCCCTTTTCACGAACTTTCCGCCACGGCTTGTCACGGCCCAGGAGAGTTCACGCAAAAGGGAGTAGCGTGTCCATCCATCCACAAAAAAATGGAGGCACCGTCGTTGCCGGGCGCAAAGTCGCGCCCTTCAAGGCATTGCCTCACCATCTCGCACGAGCCGTGCGGGGTTTGCCGCCGATCGTGTGCGTGCTGGTCTTCGGAAGCAGCACCGCGTACGCGGAGTCCACTGTCGCGCCCTCGCCGGCCGCCCCCCTGGGCAGCGCGCTGGCGTATGACGCCTCGCAGCACGACGCCCTCATCGTCGCGCGCCGCGCCGGCCGCATCGCGCCGGCCCAAGCCCTGCAACAGCTGCGCCAATGGCTGGCAGCGCCCCTGGCCGACGAGCAGCGCCGGCGCGTGGCGTCCGACGCCATCGCGATCGCGGTGGCCGACGGCCAGTTCGCCGACGCGGTGGCCGTGGGCCGCCAGGTGCCGCCGGACGCGCTGGGCGATTACGCGCTCGGCCCGCTGGCCGGCGCCGCGCGGCGCACGGGCGACATCGCCCTGCAAGGCGACACCGTCAAGGTCTGGCGCGCGCGCCAGCCGGCGGCCCGCGAACCGCGCATCCATGAAGCCTTCTGGCGGCTGGCCAGCGGCGACACGGCGGGCGCGCAAACCCTCTACCGCGCACTCGCACAGCCCGCGCCCACCGAGGTCGCCGACCGCGTCGCGCTGCTCGACCTGCGCGCCGCACTGGCGCGTGCGCAGGGCCAGCCCTTCCAGGCGCTCACGGCCTACGGCGAGATCACCGCGCTGCAGCCCGCGCGCCGCGATGCGCAGCGCGACGCCGACTTCCTGCTGGCCGAGTACGGCGGTGCCACCGCTGCATTCGAGGACGCGCAGGCGGCCGAACGCAAGCAGCCCGGCAGCCTCGCGCCGCTGACGCTCGCGCTGCTCGAACAACAGGCGCTGGCGCAGCAACTGCGCTGGGCCGTGAAGGCGCGCGACCAGCGCCTGGGCGCGGCGCGTGTCACCGACCTCGACAAGGTGCTGGCCGCCCAGAGTGGCGCGCTGGCCCGGGTCGACGCCGCGCTCGCGCAGCCCGCCCCGCAAGACGCCGACACCTGGCGCACGCTGCGCATGCGGCTGCAGTCCGACCGCATGATGGCGCTGCTGGAGCGCGGCCGCCCCGCCGACACCATCGCGCTGTACGACAGCCTGCGTGCCGACGGCACCGCGCTGCCGCCCTACGCGCTGGGCACCGCCGCCCGCGCGCTGGCGCAGGAGCGCCGCTCGGCCGATGCCGTGCCGCTGTTCGAGAAGGCGGTCGTCGACCTGCCGATGCCCGACAGCCTGCACTTCGGCCTGGTCTACGCCTACCTGGACACCGGCCGCTTCGACGACGCCGAGGCGCTGCTCCAGCGCATCGAAAGCGCCACGCCCGTGCTGATGCGGCTGGCGCCGGAAGCCGGCCGCCCCAACGACCAGTTCTCCGAAGTCAGCGGCCTGGGCGCGCTGTTGCAGCTGTACGGCGACCGCCCGAAGATCGCGCAGCCGCGCTTCAACACGCTCACGCAGGAAGCCCCGCTCAATGCGGGCTACGCCTACGGCGCTGCCCTCACCGAGCGGCTGCGCGAGCACCCCGAGGCGGCCGTGGCGCGCTTCGAGGCGCTGAGCGCCGACCACCCCGACGACCTGAGCGTGCGCACCGGCCATGTCGAGGCGCTGCTCGACGCCGACGAATTCCGCGCGGCCCGCATCCGTGCCGAGTCGCTCGAGGCCGATGCGCCCGACGCCGCCGAAGTGCGCGAGATGGCGCGCAAGCGCCGCTCGCTGGTCGGCCCGCAGCTCGAGATCGATGCCGAAGGTTCGCGCGGCGGCGGCACGCTGGCCAGCCGCGAATGGCGCGTCGACAGCCGGCTCAGCTCCGGCCTCATCGGCGATGCGTGGCGCGTGTTCTATGCGCAGACGCTGGGCCGCGGCTACACCTCCGAGGGCACGGCCCAGTGGGCGCGCGGCGGCCTCGGCGCGAGCTGGCAGCAAGGCCGCTGGCTGGCCGAAGGCGTGCTGCAGCATGCGAACAGCGGGCGCTACCGCAACAGCGTGGCCGGCCGCGTCGACTACCGCGCGAGCGACGCCTGGCGCCTGTCGGCCACCTACGACGGCGACAGCAAGGAGCTTCCCTGGAAGGCCCGCGCCGTGCCCTTCGGCGCACAGGCCATCGGCGCGCGCGAGTTCGGCGCCAGCGCGGCCTACGTCGTCAACGAGTCGCGCCGCTTCGACCTGCAATGGCGCCGCCTCGACTTCAGCGACGGCAACCTGCGCGACGGCCTCGACTTCGGTTGGCGCGAGCGCTGGGTCAGCACGCCGCGCTTCCAGATCGAGACGCGGCTGGGCGTCGATGCCAGCCGCAGCCGCCTGCAGGACGTGCGCTACTTCAGCCCCTCGCGCGACGCCAGCGCGCAGCTGTCGGTGCGCGGCCAGTGGCTCACCTGGAAAAGCGACGACCGCCAGTTCTTCCAGGTGCTGGAGCTCGGCGGCGGCAGCTACCAGCAGGCCGGTTTCGGCAGCGGCCCGCTGTGGAACCTGCGCTACGAGCACCGCTGGGCCCTGGGCCAGAAGCTCACGCTGCGCTACGGCCTGACCTTCGGCAGCCACCCCTACGACGGCGTGCGCGAAAAACAGCGCGGCGTGTTCCTGAACCTTTCGATGCCCCTGCAGTGATGTCCGTGATGCAAGCCCCCACCTTCTTCCTTCGGCTGCGCGCGGCCCTGCTCGGGCTGCTGCTGGCGGCGGCCTTGCCTGCGCTCGCGGCGCCGGTGCTGCCCGCCGACCCCGACAACGGCGTCGACTTCCGCGTGATCTCGTTCCACGACGTGCGCCCCAACGTGCGCGCCAGCTTCGAGACCTCGCCCGACGAAACCGCCATCGACGAGCGCACGCTCGCCGAAGTGTTCGCCTGGCTGCGCCACAGCGGCTACCACCCGGTCAGCCTGCAGCAGATCATCGATGCGCGCAGCGGCGGCAAGCCGTTGCCCTCGCAGCCCGTGCTGCTGACCTTCGACGACGGCTACCGCAGCGCCTACACACACGTGTTCCCGCTGCTGCAGCGCTTCAACTACCCCGCGCTGTTCGCGCTGGTGACGAGCTGGCTCGAGGTGCCTGAAGGCCAGCCCGTGCACTGGGGCGACAAGCCCGCGCCGCGCGAGAACTTCCTGCTGTGGCGCGAAGCCGCCGAGATGGCGCGCTCGCCGCTGGTCGAGTTCGCCAGCCACACCGACGCGATGCACACCGGCATCCAGGCCAACCCGCAAGGCAACATGCTGCCCGCCGCGGCCACGCACCGCTACGACCCGACGACCGGCCGCTACGAGGACGACGCCGCCTACCTGCGCCGCATCGAGACCGACCTGCGCCGCAGCCGCGAGCTGATCGAAAAGCGCACCGGCGCCAAGGTGCGCGCCACCGTGTGGCCCTACGGCGCCTACAACACGCCCGCGCTGGAGGCCTCGGCGCGCGTGGGCATGCCGATCACCTTCACGCTCGACGACGGCGCGAACACGAAGGAGATTCCGCTCAGCCGCATCCGCCGCGCGCTGGCCGCCTACGACAACGAGGCGCCCGACTACGTGCAGATGCTGCGCAGCCCCGTGGGCGGCGAGGTGCGCCCGATCAACCGCGTGATGCACGTCGACCTGGACTACGTGTACGACGCCGACCCGGCCCAGCAGGAGCGCAACCTCTCGGCGCTGATCGAGCGCGTGGCCGCCGTGCGCCCGCGCTCGGTGTTCCTGCAGGCCTATGCCGACCCCGACGGCGACGGCGTGGCCGACGCGCTGTACTTTCCCAACCGCCACCTGCCGATGCGCGCCGACCTGTTCGCCCGCGCCGCCTGGCAGCTGCGCAGCCGCACCGGCGTGAAGGTCTACGCCTGGATGCCCGTCACCGCCTACCGGCTGCCGGCGTCGAACCCGCTGGCCACGCACACGGTGCGCACGCTCAAGGGCGACGCGCCGGCCGACCGCTACCACCGGCTCTCGCCCTTCGACTCGGCCGTGCGCACGCTGGTCGGCGACCTGTACGAAGACCTGGGCCGCCACACCTTCTTCGAAGGCCTGCTGTTCCACGACGACGCCATGCTCTCGGACGACGAGGACGCCAGCCCCGCCGCGCTCGACACCTACCGCCGCTGGGGCCTGCCGGCCGACGTGGCCGCGCTGCGCGCCGACCCCGCGCTCATGGCCCGCTGGACCGCCGCCAAGACCCGCTACCTGATCGACTTCACGCACGAACTCGCGGCGCGCGTCGGCACCTGGCGCCCCGCGCTGGAAACGGCGCGCAACCTCTACGCGCGGCCGGTGCTCGAACCCGCGGCCGAGCAATGGTTTGCCCAAAACTATGAAGCCTCGCTTGCCGCCTACGACTACGTCGGCCTGATGGCCATGCCGCGCATGGAGCAGGAGGCCCGCACCCCGGCCGACAGCGACGCCTGGCTGGGCCGCCTGGCGCAGCGCGCGGCCGCCACGCCGCACGGCCTGGACCGCACCGTGTTCGAGCTGCAGGCACGCGACTGGCGCACCGGCAAGCCCGTGCCCGACGCCGAGCTCACGCGCCAGTGGACTCTGCTGCAGCGCGCCGGCGTGCGCCACCTGGGCTACTACCCCGACGACTTCCTGAACAACCAGCCCTCGCTGGAGACCGTGCGCCGCGCGATCTCGGTGCGTTCGCTGCTGTCGCGCGCCCCCCGGCGCAACCACGACGCCGCCACGCTGCCACCTGAAGGAGGGAAGTCCCGATGAACACGCTCCAGATGCTGGTGGACCTGATTCCGCCGGTGCTCTTCGGCTTCGTCTTCTACTACCCGTTCTTCATGGCGTGGGTGTGGATCGCGGGCGGCCTCTCGCACGCGTGGTCGTTCGAGCGCAAGCGCGACGTCGAGGTCGACCCGCTGCCGCTGCTGCCCTCGCAGCCGCTCGTGACCGTGGTGGTGCCCTGCTTCAACGAGGCGCCGCACCTGCGCGAAGTGATCGAGCAGCTGATGCGCACGCGCTACCCGAACTACGAGGTGATCGCCGTCAACGACGGCAGTACCGACGGCACCGGCGAGCTGCTCGACGAGATGACGCAGGAGTTCAGCCGCCTGCGCGTGATCCACAACGCCAGCAACCAGGGCAAGGCCGTGGGCCTGAACACCGCCTGCCAGCTGGCGCGCGGCGAGTACATCCTGGGCATCGACGGCGACGCGCTGGTCGACCCCAACGCCATCGCCTGGATGCTCAAGCGCATGCTGGCCTCGGAGCGCATCGGCGCCGTCACCGGCAACCCGCGCATCCGCACGCGCACCACGCTGCTGGGGCGCATGCAGGTGGGCGAGTTCTCGTCGATCATCGGCCTCATCAAGCGCTCGCAGCAGCTCATCGGCACGCTCTTCACGGTGTCGGGTGTGCTCGCCATGTTCCGCCGCCGCGCCGTGCTCGAGGTCGGCTTCTGGAGCCCCGACGTGCTCACCGAGGACATCGACATGAGCTGGAAGCTCCAGCTCGCCGGCTGGCGCCTGCGCTTCGAACCGCGCGCGCTGTGCTGGATCCTCATGCCCGAGACCCTGCGCGGCCTGTGGAAGCAGCGCCTGCGCTGGGCCGTCGGCGGCATCCAGACCATGCTGCGCATCACGCCGTCCATCCTGCGCCTGCGCAGCTGGCGCCTGTGGCTCATCTACAGCGAGTACATGGTGAGCGTGGTGTGGGCCTATGCGATGGCGCTGGTGCTGCTGATCAGCTTCATCCGCCCCTTCCTGCCGCACGAGTCGGCCTGGCATTCGGCGCTCCTGCCGCACTGGCAGGGCACGCTGCTGGCCATGACCTGCATCCTGCAGATGCTGCTGAGCCTGTGGATCGACCGTCGCTACGACCGCGACCTCATGCGCTATTTCGCCGGAACGATCTGGTACCCGATCGCGTTCTGGACGATCACGATGGCCACCACGGTGGTCGCCCTTCCCAACGCTCTGATGCGTCGTCGCGGCAAGCGCGCGGTGTGGACGAGCCCTGACCGAGGAGTTTCTTCCGATGCATCCTGAGAACCCGCTCTCTTCGCCGGCGCTGCACGAAGCCCCGCCGCCCCGCACCCGTTCGTGGGGCCAACCCGCGGTGGACGAACCCATCATCGACGCCGCGCGCATCCCGCTGCACGCCTTCGGCAACGGCCGCTCGCCGGCACGCACCCTGGCCATGTACCTGTGGCTGCGCGTGCTGCGCCCCGCGATCACCGTCGCGATCTGGTTCTGCGCCATCTGGTACGCCTGGCCCTACGTGATGGGCGCGCGCTCCCAGCCCGAGGTGCTTCAGCTGCTGGGCCTGTACGCCATCGTCATCGGCGTGATCCTCGCCTCGATGCTGATCATGGGCCCGCTGCGCCGCCGCCAGCACCGCAGCGAGACGCCGCCGGAAAAGGAGCAGTCGTCGCTGTTCGCGCTGGCGTCGTACATCGAAGTCGCGCCCGCGCGCCTGTCGACCTGGCAGCGCACGCGCCAGCTGCTGGCGCACCACGACCACCACGGCCAGCTGCGCGACGCCACCGACACCGCGCCGGCCGCGCTGGAAGAAGAAGCGCCAGCAAAGCGCCGCAAGGCCTGACGCGCAGAGGCAACCGACGCGGCCTTTTCGGCCGCGGCGCTGCAGGGGTTTCGGGGCGGTGATTCAATCGCGCGGCGGCAGCGCCGCAGACAGATTCACCTTCTTCCAAGGACCCCCGACATGGACCTCCAGCTCCAGGACCAGCACGTTCTCATCACCGGCGGCAGCAAGGGCATCGGCCTGGCCTGCGCGCTGGGCTTCCTGCGCGAAGGCGCGCGCGTGAGCCTGGTCTCGCGCGACCTGCAGAACCTGCAGCAGGGCCAGCAGTCACTGATCGCCGCGTTCCCGCAAGCCGAAGGCCGCGTCAGCCTGCACGCCGCCGACCTCAAGAACCCCGCCAGCGCCGTCGCAGCACTCGACGCCGCCGAGCAGGCCTTCGGCCCTGTCGACGTGCTCGTCAACTCGGCAGGCGCCGCGCGCCGCACCCCGCCCGATGAGCTCACACCCGCTGCGTGGCACGACGCGATGGACGCCAAGTACTTCACCTACATCCACATGATCGACCCGGTCGTGAAGCGCATGGGCACGCGCGGCCGCGGCGCCATCGTCAACGTCATCGGCCAGGGCGGCAAGGTCGCCAGCCCCGTGCACATGGCCGGCGGCGCCGCCAACGCCGCGCTCATGCTCGTGAGCGCCGGCATGGCCGCCGCCTACGCCGCGAAGGGCGTGCGCGTGAACGCCGTGAACCCCGGCCTCACGCTGACCGCGCGGTTGCAGGAGGGGATGAAGGCTGACGCGAAACTGCAGGGCATCGACACCGACGAAGCGCTGGAGCGCGCCACCGCACGCCTGCCGCTGGGCCGCATCGCGACGCCCGAGGAAGTCGCCAACACCGTGCTCTTCCTGGCGTCGCCGAAGGCAAGCTATGTGACAGGCGCGATCGTGGCGATGGATGGCGCAGTAACACCGATGATCTGACAAGGGACAGCAGGTGGAGCGAACGCAGTGAAGCGATCCCCCCAAGGCCGAGCGCAGCGACGGCCCGCCCGTTCCCCCTCCCCTCTGGCCGCG
>NZ_JBWKYW010000078.1:0-18796 GCF_059423965.1 Variovorax sp. GW458-11-26-14-LB1 | reverse complement strand
GGGCGGGGGCGGGCGCGGGCGCTGGCGCAGGGATCGGCGCTGGTGCAGCGACCGGAGCTGGCGCGGGCGCCGGCGCCACCACGGGCGCGGCCGGTGCCGGCTCGGGGGCCGGCGCAGGTGCGGGTGCAGGTGAGGGAGCAGGCGCTTCCGCTGCCGGCTTCGACCCGAACCAGCTCGACGGCGAGAACACCGAGCGTGCCGGTGCGGGTTCCGCGGCCGGGGCGGGCGCGGGTTCGGCGGTCGGCGGCGGGGCCGGTGTCACCGGGGCATCGGCAGGTGGTTTTTTCTTGAAGAAACTGAACATCGGGAGCTTTTTACAATCCGACCCATTCTATGAAACACCTCTCGCCACGCCGCGCTGCGTCTGGTGCGGTGCTGGCCCTGGCGCTTTCGGCGCTGTGGACCGTGCCCGCGCAGGCCCAGTCCACCCCCGCTCCCGCCGCGTCGACCCCTGCCGCCGCGGCCCCGGGCCCCCAGCAATTCACCCTCGCCAACGGCATGACCGTGATCGTGCAGACCGACCGGCGCTCGCCGACGGCGGTGCAGATGGTCTGGGTGCGGGTCGGCTCCATGGACGAGGTCGACGGCACCACGGGCGTGGCGCACGTGCTGGAGCACATGCTGTTCAAGGGCACGAAGAGCGTGCCGGCCGGCGAGTTCTCGCGCCGCGTGGCGGCGCTGGGCGGCCAGGAAAACGCCTTCACCATGCGCGACGCCACCGGCTACTACCAGCAGATCCCGGTCGGCAGCCTCGAACAGGTGATGAAGCTCGAATCGGACCGCTTCGCCAACAACCAGTGGCCCGACGACGAGTTCAAGCGCGAGATCGAGGTGGTCAAGGAAGAGCGCCGCCTGCGCACCGACGACCAGCCGCGCGCCCTGCTCGGCGAGCAGCAGAGCGCGGCCGTCTTCACCGCGTCGCCGTACCGCCGACCGGTGGTGGGCTGGATGAGCGACCTCGAATCGATGACGCCCGCCGATGCGCGCGCCTTCTTCCAGCGCTGGTACGTGCCGGCCAACGCCGTGCTCGTGGTGGCCGGCGACGTCGACGTGGCGCGCGTGCGCGCGCTGGCAGAGAAGTACTACGGCAGCATCCCCGCACGCGCCGTGCCGGAGCGCAAGCCGCGCACCGAGCCCACGCAGCGCGGCATCCGCCGCCTCGAATTCAAGGCCCCGGCCGAGCAGGCGTACGTGTCGCTCGCCTTCCGCGTGCCGCAGCTCACGAACATCGACGACGCCAACAGCGACGCCTGGGCGCTGGTGGTGCTCTCGGCCGTGCTCGACGGCTACGCCGGCGCGCGGCTCGACCGCGCCCTCACGCAGGGCCCCGGCCGCGTGGCCGATTCGGCCGGCGCGTACGCGGGCTTCATCGGCCGCGGTCCGCAGTTGTTCATGCTCGACGGCGTGCCGGCCGCCGGCAAGACCGCCGAGACGGTCGAGGCCGCGCTGCGCGCCCAGGTGGCGCGCGTGGCGAAAGAGGGCGTCGGCGAGGCCGAGCTGGCTCGCGTCAAGACGCAGTGGGTGGCGAGCGAGACCTACAAGCGCGATTCGGTGATGGCGCAGGCACGCGAACTCGGCAGCAACTGGATCCAGGGCCTGCCGCTGGACGCCAGCGAGCGCATCGTCGCCCGGCTGCAGGCCGTGACGGCGGCGCAGGTACAGGCCGTGGCCGCCAAGTATTTCGGCGACGACCAGCTCACGGTCGCCACGCTGCGGCCCCTGCCGCCCGAACCCAAGCGCGGCCGCGGCTTCGCCGCCCCTGCTGGCGAGATGCGCTGAAAGCACCGGATTCCCTCATGAAGAACCTCCACAAGATTGCAAGCACCGCCCTCCTGGCGGGCATCACCGCGCTGTTCGGCATGGGCAGCGCGCAGGCCGCGCTGCCCATCCAGCACTGGACGCTGGCCAACGGCGCCAAGGTGTACCTGGTGTCGACCAACGCATTGCCGATCGTCGACGTGCAGATCGACTTCGACGCCGGCAGCCGGCGCGATCCGGCCGCGCAGGCCGGGCTGGCCAGCACCAGTGCCGCCATGGTCGAGAAGGGCGTGCGCGCCGGGCGCAACGGCGAGCCCGCGCTCGACCAGAATGCGCTGGGCGAGGCTTGGGCCGACCTGGGCGCCAGCTTCGACGTGAGCGCCGGCACCGACCGCACCAGCTACACGCTGCGCACGCTGTCCGACCCGGCGCTGCTGACCAAGGCCGTGGCCCTGGCCGCGCGCGAGATCGGCGAGCCCTCGTTCCCCGACGACATCTGGCCGCGCGAGCGCGAGCGCATCAACGCCGCCATCAAGGAAGCCAACACCAAGCCCGCCACCGTCGTCGGCCGCGCCTTCGCGCAGGCCGTGTACGGCACGCATCCCTACGGCCAGGAAGTGACCGAAGCCACGCTGGCGCGCATCGACACCGCCGCCATGCGCCAGCGCTACGAGCAGCTGATCCTGCCGTGCCGCGCCAAGCTCAGCATCGTGGGCGCGGTCACGCGCGCCGAGGCCGAGGCGCTCGCGACCACGCTGCTGTCGCGCCTGCCCAGCCCCGCCGCCTGCGCACCGCTGCCGGCCATCGCGCCGGTGGTGGCGCTCACGGCGCCGAAGGACGAGCGCATTGCGTTCGACTCGGCGCAGGCCCATGTCTTCATCGGCCAGCCCGGCTACCCGCGGCAGGACCCGGACCACTTCGCGCTCACGCTCGGCAACTACGTGCTCGGCGGCGGCGGCTTTGTCTCGCGGCTGACCGAAGAGGTGCGCGAGAAGCGCGGCCTGGCCTACAGCGTGTACAGCGGCTTTGCGCCGGGGCTCGACGCGGGCGCCTTCCGCATTGGCTTCCAGACCCGGCCCGACCAGGCCGAGGCGGCGACGAAGGTCTCGCGCGACGTGCTCGCGAAGTTCGTGGCCGAAGGCCCGACCGAGAAGGAGCTGAAGGCCGCCAAGGACAACCTGATCGGCGGCTTCCCGCTGCTGCTGGACAGCAACCGCAAGCTGATCGGCAACGTCGCCAACATCGCCTGGTACGGCCTGCCGCTGGACTACCTCGACACCTGGACCGCGCGCATGAACGCGGTCACGGCCGCCGACATCCAGGCCGCGTTCGCCCGCAAGCTGCAGCCGCAGCGCATGGTGACGGTGGTGGTGGGCGGCAAGCAGGCCGCCGCGGCGCAGTAAGAAGAAAAGAAAAGCTCAGGCCAGCGCGTGCGGCCCGCTGCGCGCGGCCTCGCGCACCGCGGCGCCGAGCTGCGCCAGCAGGCGCGGCGCCGCGCGGGCGTGCTGCCAGTACAGCGGCACCGGCAGCGTCGCGCCGGGCACCAGTTCCACCAGCGTGCCGTCGCGCAGCGCATCGGCCACCATGCTGGTCGGGTGCATGCCCCAGCCGATGCCGCGGCAGGCCGCCTCCACGAAGGCGGCGGGCGAGGGCACCCAGTGGCGCGGCGTCTCCACGTTGCGGTGGCAGATGCGGCGCACCCAGCGCGCCTGCAGCCGGTCCTTGCGGTCGAACACCAGGTTCGGCGCGGCGGCCAGCGTGCGCGCGCCCACGCCCTTGGCGAAATGGCGTTCCACGAAACCGGGGCTCGCGGCTGCCACGTAGTGCACCGTGCCCAGCGCTTCGCTGTTGCAGCCCGTGACCGGCTGGGCCAGCGCGGTCACGGCCGCCAGCACGGCGCCGCTGCGCAGCCGCTCGGCCGTGTGGTCCTGGTCGTCGGCCGTGAGGTCGAGCAGGGCGTCGGGCGCCTGCGCGGCGAAGGCGGCGGCGCCCGCCATGAACCAGGTCGCGAGGCTGTCGGCGTTGACCGCCACCCGCACCGTGACCCGCTCGTGCGCCTCGCCGCTGCCCATGCCCAGCGCGGGCAGGGCCTCGCGCAGCTCGTGCTCCAGCATGCCCACGCGCTCGACGTGCCGGCACAGCTGCAGGCCGGCCTCGGTCGCCACGCAGGGCTGGCCGCGCACCAGCAGCGCGCCGCCCGTGCGTTCCTCGAGCAGCTTCACGCGCTGCGACACCGCCGAGGGCGTGACGTGCAGCGCGCGGGCAGCGCGCTCGAAACTGCCTTCGCGCACCACGGCGGCAAGGGCGTGCAGGGCGGCGTAGTCGAGCATGGTCGTGAATGAAGTAAAACTGAATCGGCGTTAGAAAGTTTAGTTTGATTGAATCCACTGCGGACGGCAAGCTCGGACCATGACCGCCGTTCACGCCTCCACCGCTTTCCTCAACGGGCTCTTCATGAGCCTGGTGCTCATCGTCGCCATCGGCGCCCAGAACGCCTACGTGCTGCGCCAGGGCTTGCGCCGCGAGCACGTGAGCGCGGTGGTGCTGTTCTGCGCCGTCTGCGACGCGGTGCTGGTCGCCGCCGGCGTGGCCGGCATGGCGCAGGCACTGAAGGGGCGGCCGATGCTGGCGACGCTGCTCGCGGGCTTCGGCGCGGCCTTTCTCTGCGGCTACGGCCTGCGCGCGCTGTGGCGCTCGCGCCAGCCGGGCGCGTTGCAGACGGTGTCGCAGGGCGCCTCGCGCTCGCGCGCCGCGGTGGTCGCGCAGGCCGCCGGCTTCACGCTGCTGAACCCGCACGTCTACCTGGACACCGTGCTGCTCGTGGGCACGGCCGGGGCGCAGTACCCGGGCCTGCTCAAGGCCTGGTTCGTGGTCGGGTCGACGCTGGCCAGCGTGCTGTGGTTCACCGCGCTGGGCTTCGGCGCGCGGCTGCTGGCGCCGGTGTTCGCACGGCCGCGCGCCTGGCAGATGCTCGATGCGCTCATCGGCGGCACGATGCTCGTGCTGGCGGTGCTGCTGGCGCGTCGCGCGTTCATGGGCTACTGAGTGAAGGGGGGCCAACCGCGGCGTTAAGCTCGCCGCATGCCCCAGAAGCCCCCGAAGAAGAACGCCGCCGCGCCCGTCTCGCGCGCCCCCGCCGCCAAGCGCCCGTCGCGGCCCAGCGAAGTCCGCATCATCGGCGGCGAATGGAAGCGCACCCGCCTGGCCGTGGCCGACAAGCCCGGCCTGCGCCCCACGCCCGACCGCGTGCGCGAAACGCTGTTCAACTGGCTCGCGAGCCTGGCTGGCGTGGGCGGCGGTGCGCTGCCGGGCTGGCACTGCATCGACGCCTTCGCGGGCACCGGCGCGCTCGGCCTCGAAGCCGCCTCTCGCGGTGCGGCCCACGTGCTGCTGTGCGAGCAGGACGCCGCGCTGGTCGCCCAGCTGCAGGCCGCCAAGGCCAAGCTCTCGGCCGAGGCCGTGCGCGTGGAGCGCGGCAACGGCGTCACCGCGCTCGAACGCGCGGCGGCGGGCAGCCTGCAGGCGGTGTTTCTCGATCCGCCCTTCGACAACCTCGCGCTGTACGAGCCGGCCCTGCGCGCCGCCGCGCGCGCGCTGCACGCCGACGGCGCGATCTACCTCGAGGCGCCGCGTCGCTGGGCCACCGAGGAGCTCGCCGCGCTGGGCCTGGCCGAATTCCGCTACCTGAAGGCCGGCGCCGTGCATGCCCATCTGCTGCGCCGCGCCGTGTCCGTGCCTGCATAATCCGCCGGACAAGCCGCACCGGCAGCATGAGGAAGAAGCAACCATGGCCAGCAACGTGATCGCGGTTTATCCCGGCACTTTCGACCCCATCACCCTCGGTCACGAGGACGTGGTGCGGCGTGCAACCCAACTCTTCTCCAAGGTGATCGTCGCCGTCGCGGCGGGCCACCACAAGAAGGCGCTGTTCACGCTCTCCGAGCGCATGGACATGGCCCGCGAGGCCGTGAAGCCCTACAGCGACCAGGTGACGGTCGAGAGCTTCTCGGGCCTGCTGCGCGACTTTGTCGTCGCGCGCGGCGGCAAGGCCATGGTGCGCGGCCTGCGCGCCGTGACCGACTTCGACTACGAGTTCCAGCTCGCCGGCATGAACCGTTCGCTGATGCCCGACGTCGAGACCGTCTTCCTGACCCCGAGCGACAAGTACCAGTTCATCTCCAGCACCTTCGTGCGCGAGATCGCCATGCTCGGCGGCGAGGTCAACAAGTTCGTCTCGCCGAACGTCGAGCAGCAGCTCACGGCCAAGGTTCGCAGCCTCGGCCGTGAATAGGCACTCCCCCAGTCTTCGCGCACTTCGTGTCGCTTCGCCAACCCCCTCGCCGGGGGCAACACCAGCGGCCCGGCAAAGCCGGTTCCGCGGTGTTCCGCGAAGAGACTTGCGGCTCGCCGCAGCGAGTGTCGTGAGGTGAACAACACCCCCTTGCCCCGCCTGCATCCGCTGGGCGATGCGGCGCTGGTGTGCGACCTGCCCGCGCCCGCCACGCTGGCGCAGCAGCAGCGCATCTGGGCGCTGGCCGCCGAGGTGCTGGCCTGGCCCGGCGTCGGCGAAGCGCTGCCGGGCATGAACAACCTCACGCTGACCTTCGACCCGACCGCCGTGGCGTTCGAGGAACTCGCGGCGCGCGTGCTCCAGGCCTGGCCGGGGCTCGCGGCCCATGCCGCCGAGGGTCGGCGCATCGAGATTCCCGTGGCCTACGGCGGCGAGCACGGTCCCGACCTGGCCGACGTGGCGGCCCACACCGGGCTGTCGGCGGCCGAGGTGGTGCGACGCCACAGCGGCGGCGACTACGTGGTCTACCTGCTCGGCTTCCTGCCGGGCTTCGCCTTCATGGGCGGGCTGGCGCCCGAACTCGCGACACCGCGCCGCGCCGAACCGCGCACCGCCGTGCCGGCGCGCTCGGTCGGCATCGGCGGCGAGCAGACGGGCATCTATCCGCTGGTGTCGCCGGGCGGCTGGCAGCTCATCGGGCGCACGCCGCTCGAGCTGTTCGACCCGTCGGCCGAGTCGCCCACCTTGCTGCGTCCGGGCGACCGCGTGCGCTTCGTCGTCGAAAGCCTGCAGACATGATCCTCGTGCGCAAACCCGGCGTGCATGCCTCGGTGCAGGACCTCGGACGGCCCGGCCTGCGCCAGCTCGGCATCTGCCCGGGCGGTGCGCTCGACATGCTCGCGCTCACGCTGGCGAACCGGCTGGCCGGCAACGCCGACGCGGCGGCGGGCATCGAATTCACCATGGGCGGCTGCGAGCTGCAGTTCGAAGTCGACACCCGCATCGCGCTCACCGGCGACGACTTCGGCGCCACGCTCGACGGCGTGCCGCTGTGGCCCTGCTGGAGCGTGCCGGTGCGTGCCGGCCAGACCTTGCGCCTGGCCGGCGCCAACGCGCCCGGCGCGCCGAAGGCCGGCCTGCGCAGCTGGCTCGCGGTGGCCGGTGGCATCGACGTGGCGCCCGTGCTCGGCTCGCGCAGCACCGACCTCAAGGCCGGCTTCGGCGGTCACGAGGGCCGCGCGCTGCGCAAGGGCGACCGGCTCGCGCTGGGCGCTTCGCGCCTCGGTGCCGACCAGAGCGCGCGCCGTCCCTTCGGCCTGCGCGCGCCCGACTGGGGCACGGCCGAGCCCGACGGCGCGCTCGCGCTGCGCGTGCTGCCCGGCCCCGAGTTCGACCTGTTCACGCCCGACGCGCAGGCGCTGCTGTGGAACGAGCGCTGGCGCATCACGCCGCAAAGCAACCGCATGGGCAGCCGGCTCGCCGGCGCCGAGCTGCAGCGCAAGGCGGGCGGCGACATGCTCTCGTCGGGCGTGATCCCCGGCACGATCCAGGTGCCGCCTTCGGGCCAGCCGATCATCCTCATGGGCGACGCGCAGACCACCGGCGGCTACCCGCGCATCGGCGTGGTGATCCGCGCCGACTTGTGGAAGCTCGCGCAGGCGCCGCTGGGCGGCCGGCTGCGGCTGGTGCGCACCGACCTGTCGCACGCGCTCGCGGCCTGGGCCGGGCAGCAGCGCTACCTGGCGCAGGTGGCGCAGGGGCTCGCCGCGGCGGGCTGGCCCGGCGCGGCCTAGACTGTTGGCTGAAGCAGGTGGCTCCCGCACCTGCCCCCGAGACGGAGAACACCCCATGCAGATCGACCTGAACGCCGACCTCGGCGAAGGCGCCGGCAGCGACGAAGCGCTGCTCGGCCTCGTGAGTTCCGCCAACATCGCCTGCGGCTGGCACGCGGGCGACGCCAGGACCATGCAGCAGTGCGTGCGCTGGGCCATGGCCCACGGCGTGGCGATCGGCGCGCACCCGAGCTTTCCCGACCGCGAGAACTTCGGCCGCAGCACCATGCACCTGCCGCCCGAGGAGATCGTGGCGAACGTGCTCTACCAGGTCGGCGCGCTGGCCGCGATCGTCAAGGCCGAGGGCGGCCGGCTCGCGCACGTGAAGCCGCACGGCCAGCTCTACAACCAGGCGGTGAAAGAGCCCGAACTCGCCGAGGCGCTGTGCGAGGCGGTGCGCCGCTTCGACCCTTCGCTCAAGTTCTTCGGCCTGGCCGGCAGCAACATGATCGACGCGGCCCGCCGTGCCGGCCTGCAGCCTGTGGAAGAGGTGTTCGCCGACCGCGGCTACATGCCCGACGGCAGCCTCGTGCCGCGCAGCCAGCCCGGCGCGCTCATCGAGAGCGAAGAGCAGTCGCTGGCGCAAACCCTGTCGCTGGTGCGCGACCACCGCGTGGTCGCCATCGACGGCAGCACCGTGCCCGTCAACGCCCAGAGCGTGTGCCTGCACGGCGACGGCGCGCATGCGCTGGCCTTCGCGCGGCGCATCCGCGAGCGGCTGCAGCAGGAAGGCATCGACGTTCGCGCGATGGCCTGAACAGGATGCCGACGAAGCGCGCTTCTCCCACGGTCCTGCTGACGGGCTTCGAGCCCTTCGAGCAGGAGCTGCTCAACCCGTCGTGGGAAGCGGTGCGCACGCTCGACGGCTGGCAGTGCGGCCGCGCCACCGTGCATGCGCGCCTCGTGCCCTGTGTCTTCGGCGAGGCGCTCGCCGCGCTCGACCGCGCGATGGACGAGCTCCAGCCGACGCTGGTGATCTGCATCGGCCAGGCCGGTGGCCGCGCCGAGTTCACGCCGGAGCGCATCGCGATCAACGTCGACGACGCCCGCGTGCCCGACAACCTCGGCCGCCAGCCGATCGACGTGCCCGTGGTGCCCGGGGCGCCGGCGGCCTACTTCTCGAGCCTGCCGGTGAAGGCCATCGTGCGCGAACTGCGCGCGGGCGGCGTGCCGGCCTCGGTGTCGAACAGCGCAGGCACCTTCGTGTGCAACCACCTCTTCTACGGGCTGATGCATCGCATCGCGACGCACGCGGCGGCGAAGGGCGTGCGCGGCGGCTTCATCCACATTCCCTACCTGCCCGCGCAGGCGGCGCGTTTTCCGGGCGCGCCGAGCATGGCGCTCGAGACGCTGGTCGATGCGCTGCGCATCACCGTGAAGACCGCGCTGGCGGTGAAGCAGGACGTCGCGGAAACCGGCGGCCAGCTGCACTGACCGGGGTTCTCAAGCGCTGGGGAAGTGCTTGCCCAGCCAGGCGTTGAGCGCCGTGTTGACGAAGGCGGGTTTTTCCATCGTCAGCATGTGGCCGCACTGCGGCACCCACACCACCTCGGCGCGCGGCAGCAGCGCCGCCATCTCGCGGGTGCATTCGGGCGGCGCGAGGCGGTCGTCGTCGCCGCACATCAGCAGCACCGGCGCGCGCAGCAGGGCCAGGTGCGTGCGTGCGTCGGGGCGGCGCATCACGGCGTGGTTCTGGCGGATGAGCTGGGCCGCGCCGGCGCCGAGCACGATGTCCAGGTAGCGCTGCACCAGCGCCGGGTTGGCGGCCTGCGCGGGATGGAAGGCGAAGGCGACATTGGGCTCGATGATCTCGCGCACCTCGCCGCGCTCGAACCATTCGATGGCGCCTTCGCGCAGCGCGAACATGTCGGGCGTCTCGGGCCGCGCGCTGGTGCCCAGCAGCATCAACCCGGCGATGCGCTCGGGCGCCTGGCGCGCCGCCTCCATCGCGACCATGCCGCCCATTGAGGCGCCGCACAGCACCAGCGGGCCGTCGTGCTCGCGCAGCACGGCGCTGGCCATGCCTTCGATGGTGTCGTGGCGCGTCTGGACGTCGCTCACGCGGGCGCCGAAGGCGGCGGGAAGTGCGGGCAACTGGGCCTCCCAGAGGCGTTCGTCGCAGGCAAGGCCGGGCAGCAGGACAAGATGGGGCATGGGCCGATTTTGCGCGATCGGACGCGCCCGGCGCACGGCCCGTACGCGGTGGCGACCGTGCAACAACGGGTTGGCACGAAGCCGCCGTGTCATGCACTCGGGGGACAATGCATGCAATGTCCACCACCACCCCCGACTCCGCCCCCACCGACCTCATCCTGATCCGCCACGGCGAAACCGCCTGGAACCGCGAGCTGCGCTTCCAGGGCCACGCGGACGTCCCGCTCAACGACATCGGCCACGAGCAGGCGCGCCGCCTCGGCCTGCGGCTGGCGGGCGAGACGGCACGGCACCTCATCAGCAGCGACCTCATGCGCGCCCAGCAGACCGCGGCGCCCGCGGCGCAGCAGCTCGCGCTGCCGGTCGTCACCTCGGTGGCGCTGCGCGAGCAGCACTTCGGCGTGGTCGAGGGCATGCGGGCCGACGAGATCCAGAGCCAGCATCCGCGCGCCTGGGAAGAGTGGCTGGAGTTCCGCGAAGACCACGCCATGCCGCAGGGCGAGAGCGCGCGCGAGTTCCATGCGCGCGTGATCGGCGCGCTCGGCGCCGTCGCCGCCGCGCACCGCGGCCAGCGCCTGATCGTCGTCACGCACGGCGGCGTGCTCGACATGGTGTGGCGCACCGCGCGCGGCCTGAGCCTCAGCGGCCCGCGCCAGAGCGAGATCCCGAACGCGGGCTTCAACCGCATCCGCATCGCCGACCCGGCCGCGCCGGACGCCATCGAGATCGTCGAGTGGGCCGACACGCGCCACCTCGCCGACCTGCCGCCGCAGCCGACCTACGACCAGCGGCGGCACCTCAAGAAGGACTGATCTTCCGGATCAAGCCGGGCAGCTTCCCGGCTTCGGCGTGCGCAGCAGCGGCACGCCGGCGCCCACGCCCGTGGGCTGGCCGCCGTCCACCGCGAGGCGACCGTTCACCAGCACCGTGACCACGCCCTCGGACAGCAGCGTCGGCTGCGTGTAGGTGGCCTTGGCCGCAAAGCGCTTCGGATCGAACACCACCACGTCGGCGTGGTAGCCGGGGCGCAGGTGGCCGCGCTGCACGAGGCCCAGCGTGTCGGCTGTGAACGAGGTGCTGCTGCGGATGAACTGCGCCAGCGAGATCGCGCGCTCCTTCACCACGTACTGGTCGTACTTGCGCGCGAAGGTGCCGTAGGCGCGCGGATGGCCCAGCGACGAATCGGACGAGGTCATGACCCAGGGCCGTTTCATGAAGGCGCGCACGTCGTCGTCGCTCATGTTGAACGAGGCGATCATCAGGTCGCCGTCGCGCAGCACGGCGATGGCGGCGTCGACCGGGTCGGCATTCGACGCCTTGGCCACGTCGGCCAGCGTCTTGCCCACGTACTTGGTGCTGCCGGCCGAGAACAGGATGGCCTCGGGCCCGCCGCGCAGGCGCAGGTTCTCGCGCATGTCCTTGCGCAGGCGCTCCTGCTGCGCCGCGTCGTCGAAGCGCTGCAGCGTGGCCGCGCGGCCGCCCTCGTTGGCCCAGGGCGGCAGCAGCGCGGCCGAGAAGCGCGTGCTCGACGCGGTCCAGGGGTAGTGGTCGGCCGTGATGTCCAGGCCCGCGGCGCGCTCCTTCTCGATGCGCCGGATGATGTCGCCGCTCTGGCCCTGCACCGCCACGCCCAGCGCCTTGATGTGCGCCACATGCACCGGCAGCTTCGCCTCGTGGCCGATGCGGATCACCTCGTCGATCGAGCCCTTGAGGCCCACGTTGTACATGGCCTCGTCGCGGATGTGGCTGTCGTACAGGCCGCCGTGTGCGGCCGCCACCTTCGCCAGTTCGATGACCTCCTCGGTCTTCGAGAAATTCTGCGGCGGGTAGAACAGGCCCGTCGACAGCCCGAGCGCACCGTCGCACATCGCGCGGGCCAGGTGCTGCTTCATCGTGTCCATCTGCGCGGGCGTGGGGGCGCGGTTGGCCTCGCCGAGCTGGCTGATGCGCAGCGGCCCGAAGCCCGCGTACATCGCGACGTTGGTGCCGACCGGCACGGCGCGCAGCTTCTGCGTCTGCGCCGCGATGTCGTAGCCGCCGAAGCCGTCGTTGCCGATCACGGCCGTGGTCACGCCCTGCGTGAGAAAGGGAATGTTCAGGCGCTTGCGCGCGTCGCTCGAGAGCAGGTCGGCGTCGGCGTGCGTGTGGGCGTCGATGAAGCCGGGCGCCACCACGAGGCCGGTGGCGTCGATGGTGCGCCGTGCGCTGAACTGCGCCGGCATGGCGCGGCCCGCGAACACGATGCGGTCGCCCGCGATGCCGACGTCGCCGACCACGGGCGTGTCGCTGTCGCCCGTGTAGATCGTGCCGCCGCGCAGCAGCAGCTCGAGTGCGACGGGGGCTTCAGCGGCGGTGGTGTGGAAGGGCGAGGCGAGGGCCGCGAGTACGGCCAGCGTGACGAGGGAGCGCTGCATGGGCGAACGGGAAGAGAGCGGGAGGAGCGGCCAGTTTAGGAGTCGCTCCCGCGCAGCCGTTAATTCCTTTTGCGGCACGCCCCATGACCGGAAGGCATGGGTGGTGCCGCGCGCCGCTCAGCGCGCCGTGAGCTGCCCGAGTCCCAGCCGCGCGTAGACCGCGTCGGTCTGCCGCCGCAGCCGCAGCGATTCGGGCTGGCCGTTGAGCTGCTGCTGCAGCAGGCCTTGCGCGCCCGCGAGCGCGGACTCGGTGCCGGTGCGCACCAGCGCGTCGAGGTACAGCTGCTCGAACAGGTCGCGCTGCGCGTGGCTGCCGCCGATCTCGATCATGCGCGGCAGCGCGACGCCCAGGCCTTCGACCGCGCCCGCCACGTCGCCGCGCGCATGGGCCACGAGGCCGCGCGCGGCCGGCACGCACACGCGCTGCCACGCGGCGCGCGTGGACGTCGGTGCGACGGGCGCGAAGGCCTCGATGTTGTGCAGCAGCACTTCGGCTTCGGGCCGGCCGGCGCGCGCCAGGCCGTAGAGGTACTGCAGGTCGAGAAAGGGCAGCACATGGTCGGCCTGGCGCTGCCGCAGGTGGTCGGCCACGTCGTCCCAGCGCGCACCGACGTCGATGCCCGCCAGCTCGAGCCGCGCGAGCAGCGACACGGCGCCGATCTGGTCCTGCGAATAGTCCTTCACCACGCCCCAGGCGTGCTCGTCGTACACCGCGAGCGCTTCGGCGTCGCGGCCCAGGTCGATGAGGAACAGCGCCACGTGCCACCAGTTGTGCGTGACCATGAAGGAGTTGAGCCCGGTCCAGGTGTCGCTCACGCCCTGCATGAACGCCAGCCCCTCGGCCAGCCGGCCTTCGGTGAGCATCACGTGCGCCAGCGCATGGTGCGCCCAGGGCTCCTTGCGGCACAGGCCGATGGCACGGCGCGCGCTGGCCTCGGCCTCGCGCAGCAGGTGGCACTGCTCGTAGCCGAAGGCCGCCATGCCGTGCACGTACGGCACCTCGGCCGCGGCCGGCAGCGCCGCGAGCGCGAGCCGCAGCATGCCGGGGCAGTCGCCGGTGTTGAAGCAGTGGTACTGGCCCAGCTTCACCGACACCAGGTCGCGCGGATGCTCGCGCGCCTGCTCGGCATGCAGCGCGATGGCGTGCGCGATGTCGCCGTCGGCCCAGGCCTGGACGGCGGCGATGTAGCGCTGCTCGCGCGGCGTGGCGCGCGCCGCACCGGCGCGGGCCTTGTCGAGGAAGGGCTGCGCGTTGGCCGCGGCCTCGCGCGATTCGGCGAACAGGTGCAGCGTCGCGCAATAGGCCTGCACGATCGGGCCGGCATCGCGTTCTGCCAGCGCCAGCAGGTTCACGGCGCGCGCCTCGGTCGAGAGAAAGCCCATAACGAAGTCGTCGACCAAGGCGAGGCTGGCGGCGTCGTCGAGCGTGAGCGGATTGCCGAGGCTGTCGGTGGTGTGCGGGGTTCCGTGGGAGGGCATGGCGGCATGGTGCCACGCCCCCGGCGTCTTTCAAGTCCCTGTGAGACGCCCTAGACACCCGCTTGCTGGTGGCGGTACTCCTGCGTCTGGCCGCCGTAGCCGTAGGCCGCGGCGCGCGCGTCGATCACGTGGACGTATGAGACCTCGTGCAGGTCGGGCCGCAGCCGCGCCATGGCCGCGTGCACCTCGCGCAGGTAGCGCGCCTTCTCGGCCTTGGTGTTGGTCTCGTCGGTCACGCTGATGTCCAGGTGGAAGGCCGACTTGCCGAGCTCGGCCAGCGACTTGCCGCCGATGAACCAGCTGTCGGCGGCGATGTACTGCACCGTGACGGCGATGACCGGCAGCGCCTTGCCCAGCACGCTCTGTGTGAGCTCGGCGACCGTGTCGACGGTCTTGCGGGTGAGGGCGGCGTCAGGCTGGCCGGAGAGGTGGACGACGATGTGGGGCATGGTGGACTCCTTTGGGGGTGAAGAACGGGTGGTCGATGGGGTGATTGTGGGCGTCGCCTCGCCATCGGAAAAGCGGGAAGATATGATGGAATCCATCGGATCAGCGAATGGATAGGCAGGCACCATGCAAGGCTTCGACCTCGAACAGTTGCGCACCCTGGTGGCGGTGGCCGACGCCGGCAGCCTCACGGCCGCGGCGCCGCGCGTGTACCTGTCGCAGTCGTCGGTGAGCGAGCAGATCCGCAAGCTCGAGGAGCGCGCCGGCCAGTCGCTGCTGACCCGCAGCAAGGCCGGCGTGGCACCCACCGAGGCGGGCCTGCGGCTGCTGGGGCATGCGCGGCGCATCCTCGCGCTGAGCGACGAGGCCTTTCGCGACCTGCGCGGCGAAACCCTGCAGGGCGAGCTGCGGCTGGCCGTGACCGACTACTTCCGCCCCGGCGACCTCACCCGCCTGCTGGGCCGGCTCGGCGAGCGCTATCCGCAGGTGCGGCTGCACGTGACCATCCTGAAGAGCGACGCGCTGCGCACCGCCTATGCGCACGGCGATTTCGACGTGGGCCTGGCCATGAACATCGCGGGAGCCAATGCAGTCGCGGCGGGCAGCGGCGCCGTGCTGCGGCGCGAATCGCTGGCCTGGCTCGGCGCGACCGGCCTGCGCCTCGTGCGCGGTGAGCCGGTGCGGCTGCTGGCGCTGCCCGACACCTGCTCGCTGCACCAGTTCACCGTGTCCCTGCTGCGCCGCCGCCGCGTGCCCTACGTGCTGGCGCACGTGGCGTCGGGGGTGGCGGGCCTGCAGTCGGCCTTGGCCGCGGGCCTGGGCGTGGCCTGCCTCAACGAATCGGCGATCGGCGAGGGCATCACGCGGCTGGCCACGCCGCATGGGCTGCCGGCGCTGCCCCGCGTGGCGTTCCAGTGGCTGCCTGCGCGGCGGGGCGAGACCGCGTTCGTGACGCGGGCGCGGGAGATGCTGTCGTTGCAGCTGGCCTGAAGGCCGTGCTCAGAGCTGCGGCCAGGGCCGCTGCACTTCCCGGATCTGCTCGAACGCGCGCGCCACGCGCAGCACGCCGAGGTCGTCGAAGCGTTGTCCCGCGATCTGCAACCCGATCGGCAAACCGCCGGCCGAGTACCCGCAGTTCACCGACGCCGCCGGCTGCTCCGACATGTTGAACGGCACGGTGAAGCCGATGTGTTCCAGCGGCCGCAGCGGGTCGTTGGTGGGCGAGGGCGCCTCGGCCGCCGCCGGCATGTTGGGCGACACCGGCGAGATCACGTAGTCGAAGCGGGCGCAGGCGTTCACCGTGGTGACGCGCGTCGCGTGGAACTGGCTGAAGCTGCGGAACACATGCTCGCCGCTGAACTCGGCGGCGCTCTCGGCCCATTCGCGGATGTAGGGCAGCACCTTGGCGCGCTGGTCGGGGCGCAGGGCCTTCAGGTCCACGAGCGAGCGCATGCGCCACAAATGGTCCATGCCGTCGAGCAGGGCCTGCGACATGAAGGGCTGCATGGGCTCGACGGTGGCGCCGGCCTTTTCGAACAGGCGCGCCGCCAGCTCGACCGCGGCCTGGATCTCGGGTTCGACTGCGAGGCCGCAGCCGGCGTCCAGCAGCAGCCCGATGCGCAGGCCGCGCAGGTGGTCGGGCGCGACGTCGAACGCGGCCCAGTCGATGTCCTGCGCGGGCAGGCTCATGCTGTCGCGCGCGTCGGGCCGGGCCAGCGCCTGCATCATGAGCGCGGCGTCGCCGACGGTGCGCGTCATGGGGCCGGCGGCGCGGCCCATGTAGGGCGGATCGATCGGGATGCGTCCCAGGCTGGGCTTGAGCGTGAAGATGCCGCACCAGCTGGCGGGCAGCCGCAGCGAGCCGCCGATGTCGGTGCCCAGGTGCAGCGGGCCGTAGCCTGCGGCGGCAGCCGCGCCGGCGCCGGCACTGGAACCGCCCGGCGTGCGGCGCAGGTCCCAGGGGTTGCGCGCCAGCGTGTGAAAGCTCGACAGCCCCGACGACAGCATGCCGTAGTCGGGCATGGTGGTCTTGCTGACGATGACGGCGCCGGCCTCCTTCAGCCGCGCGGCCGGCGGGGCGTCGGCGGCGGCGGGCATGAGGTCGACGGCGGCCGTGCCCGCGGGCAGCGGGTCGCCGCGCGTGGCGATGTTTTCCTTGATGGTGGTCGGCACGCCGTCGAGCGGGCCGCGCGCGTCGCCGCGTTGCCAGCGCTGCTCCGAGGCACGCGCCTGCTCCAGCGCGGCCTCGGGCCGGAACAGCCACGTGGCCTGCAGCCGGGGCTCGCAGTGCTCGATGCGCGCGATGACGGCGCGCGTCACCTCGACCGGCGACAGGCGCTTCTCGCGGTAGGCCGCAGAGAGCTCCTGCGCCGACAGGTCGCTCAACAAAGGCAGGGAAGGGTCAGGCACTGCGGGGCTCATCCCCACGACAGGGCCGACAGGTCGTTCACGAAGATCGGGTTCTCTTTCCAGAGGCCCTTGACGTTCTTCTTGGCCACGGTCGGGAACTGCGGCTGGTAGAGGAAGCCGTTGGCCGCGTCGGTGGCCAGCAGCTTCTGCGCCTCGCCCAGCAGCTTGTTGCGCTCGGCCGCGTTGCCGGTGGACTTGATCTTGTCGAACAGCGTGTCGAAGGCCTTCGACTGGTAGCCCCAGTAGTAGTCGGGCTTGGCGTAGTTGCCGAGGTCGAAGGGCTCGACGTGCGAAATGATCGACAGGTCGTAGTCCTTGTTGCCGTAGGTGCCGCTGAGCCACTGCGCCCACTCGACGTTCTGGATCTTCACGGTGATGCCGATCTTGGCGAGCTGCGCCACGATGACTTCGCCGCCCTGGCGCGCGTACGGCGGCGGGGGCAGGGTCATGCGCAGTTCGAGCGGGGTCTTCACGCCGGCTTCGGCCAGCAGCTTCTTGGCCTTCTCGATGTCGAAGGGGTTGATGCCCGTGGTGTCGATGTAGCCCGCGGCACCCGGCACATAGTGGCTGCCGATCGGCACGCCCAGGCCGTCGGCCGCGCCCTCGATGAAGGCCTTGCGGTCGATGGCCGCGAGGATGGCGCGGCGCACGCGCACGTCGTCGAGCGGCTTCTTCTTGTTGTTGATCGAGAGGATGGTCTTGGCGCGCGAACCGGCCAGGATGGTCTGGAACTGCGGGTTGTTGCGGAACTGCGGCACGGCGCGCGTGCCGATGCGCGTGAACACGTCCACGTCGCCCGAGAGCACGGCGGCGGCCTGCGCGGCGGTGTCCGAGATGAAGCGGAAAGTGACCTTGTTGATCTTGGCGACGGCGGGGGCGCGGAAGCCCTCCCACTTGCTCAGCGTGATCGACGAACCCTTGGCCCAGTTGTCCAGCTTGTAGGGGCCGGTGCCGATCGGCTTGGTGGCGTTGCCCTCGGCGCTCTTGGGCTCGACGATGGCGGCCGTGGCCTGGCCCAGCACGAAGGGCAGGTCGGGGTCGATCTCCTTGTTGATGACCACGACCGTGTGCTCGTCGACCACCTGCGTGGCGAGGTTGGCGAAGGTGCGCTTGTCCTTGTTGGTGCTCTTCTCGCCGCCGGCGCGGTCGAACGCGAACTTGACGGTGGAGGCGTTGAAGGGCTCCCCGTTCTGGAACTTGACGCCCTTGCGCAGCTTGAAGGTGTAGGTCTTCAGGTCGGGCGAGATTTCCCAGCTCTCGGCCAGCAGCGGCGTGACGCTGCCGTCGACGTTGATCTTGGTCAGCGTTTCCAGGATGTTGTACTGCACGACCTCGGCGATGGCGGCGGCGGCGCCGGTGGTCGGGTCCAGGCCCGGCGGCTCCAGGGCCATGCCGATCACGATGGCGTCCTTGCGGCCCTGCGCCATGCCGGCCAGCGGGGTGGCCAGGGCGACGGTGGCGCCGGCGGTGGTAAGGAGGGTGCGACGGTTCAACATACGGGGTGATCTCCGGAAAACGGTCAGTGTCGAATGACTGCTTCGGCGCGCACCGTGCCCCAGGGGGAAGCGCAGCGCCACGAAAGAAAGACACACAGCACGAAAGATGCCACGTGCAGCGAATCATTCTCTCGCAGCAGGCCCTCCGGTGCGCGCCGGCGCGGGCGGTATTTCCTCGGGACGTTCCCGGATGGGCGAGCGATCTTGCGCGAAGCCCACCGCTTGCGCCACCAGATGCTCATGACCGATGTGTCCGAGGCCGCGCCCCGGCGTTCAGGCCGCGCGCAGCGTGCCGCCGGGCGGTGTGTGCAGCACCGCCGACAGCAGGGTGCGGGTGTACGGATGCTGCGCGTGATGGAACAGCTCGGCCGGCGGCCCCTGCTCCACGATCTGGCCCTTGAACACCACGCACACCTCGTCGCACAGGTGGTTGACCACGGCGAGGTCGTGGCTGATGAGCAGGTAGCTGATGCCGAACTGCTGCTGCAGGTCCTGCATGAGGTTGAGCACCTGGGC